>NZ_JBWKWB010000017.1:0-118143 GCF_059421985.1 Pseudomonas sp. GW821-FHT02A11 | reverse complement strand
TCATACTGCTCGACGTACTTCTTGATCCCTGCCGCGGCCAAGGCGCCTGCAGGCTCAGTGATCGAGCGGGTGTCGTCGTAGATGTCCTTGATCGCCGCGCAGATTTCGTCGGTGCTGACGGTGATCACTTCGTCGACGTAATCCTTGCAGATGTCGAAGGTGTGCTTGCCGATCTGCGCCACCGCCACGCCATCGGCGAACAGCCCGACCTGCTGCAGCACCACGCGCTCGCCGTAGGCCATGGCCTGTTGCAGGCAGTTGGAGTCGTCCGGTTCGACGCCGATCACCTTGATCTCGGGGCGCAGGTACTTCACGTACGCCGCGATGCCCGCGATCAGCCCGCCACCGCCGACCGGCACGAAGATCGCGTCCAGCTGGCCCGGGTGCTGGCGGAGGATTTCCATGGCCACCGTGCCTTGCCCGGCGATGGTGTCTGGGTCGTCATACGGGTGGATGTAGACGTAGCCCTTTTCCTCAACCAGCTTCAGAGAGTACGCCAGCGCCTCGGGGAAAGAGTCGCCATGCAGCACCACTTTTCCGCCGCGCGAGCGTACGCCTTCGACCTTGATCTCCGGCGTGGTCTTGGGCATGACGATGGTCGCCTTGATCCCCAGCTTCTTCGCCGCCAGTGCCAGCCCTTGCGCGTGGTTGCCCGCTGAAGCCGTGACCACACCCCGCGCCAGCTCTTGCGCGCTCAGCTGCGCCAGCTTGTTGTAGGCGCCGCGGATCTTGAAGGAGAACACCGGCTGCAGGTCTTCGCGCTTGAGCAGCACTTGATTGCCCAGCCGCTCGGACAGCTGACGGGCGCCTTGCAGCGGGGTTTCCACGGCGACGTCGTAGACGCGGGAGGTGAGGATTTTTCGGGCGTAGTGGTTCAGCAGGTCGCTGCTGGCCGGCGCGTCGTTGAGCATCTGATTCATCGCGTCGTCCCCACTGAAGGCGCAGCGATGATCAGGCGTGGGAAAACAGCGGCGAGGGAAGGGCGGATGATGATCATGTCTGGCTCCTGGTTCGAGTGGGTGGCCCGGGAGACAGAAAGAAAAAACCCGCCTCTAGGGCGGGTTGGGTGCAAGCGTCGGCTAACCCGCCATGACTGGAATGGCGGTAATAATTCGTGGGCTGACGGCGTGCAGGAATCTGTTCATGGGGCGAAGACTATGGCGAGCCGGTTCACGCCGTCAAGCGCAAATTGAACACCTGTGCTGCGCACACTCCCACAGGTACTTTGTGGCACTGAGGTATGTGAATTTTCCTGACCACTTGCACGATATTCCACGGTGAGCTAAATATTCCCTTGCTGGCCACAAGTCCCGCCCCAGAGCGTTGACAGGGAAGTGCCGGTTAATTTTTCCGTGATCCCCTCGTCTAATGTTCAACAGGCCTTCATGTTTCGTTCATGAGGGCACTTTAGGGTGATGCTCGTGGTCAGTGAATGAAGTCGCTGAAACGACAGAAAAATGACCGAAACGAAGAGACCAGCCACGAGGGCATGAAAGATGGACGATTATCAGGAAGAACTGCTGGAGTATCAGGCGTACGAACTCGATCCCCTCGAGCCCGCCGACGATGCCACCGAGCTGTAAACAACACCCTGCAAGAAAAGATCAGTCCGAATGACGTTGGCTGCGGCGGAACTCCCCGGGAGTCTGGCCGTTCCAGCGTTTGAAGGCGCGCTGAAAGGCTTCGGCCGAGGCAAAACCCAGTAGATAGGCGATTTCACCAAACGCCAGTTCCGTGTCGCGGATGTAGGTCATGGCCAGATCGCGACGCGTGTCATTGAGCACCGCGCGAAAGCGCGTGCCTTCCTCCGCCAGTTTGCGGCGCAGGGTCCAGGTCGGAAGCTTCAGCCGTGCCGCCACTTCCGCAAGATCCGGCTCCCGCCCTCCATTCAGCAACGGCCCCAGCAACTGAATGATCCGCTCACGCAGGCTGCGGGTGCGCGTCAGTTGCTCCAGTTCCCGTTCACACACTTGCAACAGGTGGCGCCAGGTGCTCGGCACGTGGTCGGGGTTGCGCAGGGCCAGGTTTTTCTGGCTCAGGCGCAGCTGATTGACCTGCGCGCCAAAACTCACTGGGTGTTCGCTCAACAGGGCATATGCGTCGGCGTAGGCGGGTGCGGCGAATTCGATATCGACGCGCTCGGCCAGTAAGGCGGTGCCTGCCAGCGTCGAGAGCTGGTGCAGCCATCCGCTCAGGATCGAATCCACCACGAAACGGTTGTAATCGTTGTACGGGCTGATGGAATAGAAGCGCAGCCAGGCGCCTTCGCTGTCCTCGTGGAAGCTCGACTGCCCGCGATAGTTCGAGCCGTACAGGGCTTCGAAACGGATCAGCGTGCGCGCCGCCTCACGCACCGTCGGGGCTTGTGCCGCAGTGATACCGGCAAGGCCCGCCTGACTCAGGCGACTCACTTGGCCCATGCGCAAGCCCAATGCCGGACTGCCCGTCAGCTCAATCGCGGCGTGACCCAGGCGCATGTAGCGAGGGATCGACAGACGCGCCCCGGCCTCGCCCAAGCGCGCGGCGTCCAGGCCGTATTGTTCGAGCAGAGGTTGTGGGTCTTGCCCTTGAAGGCGCACGGCGTCGGCGAGGTTGTGGACGAAACCGACCGACAAATCACCCAGACGTACCCGAGGCGCGCTCATCGGTCACAACCAGAGGTTGATCAGGCGCGCGCCGTGGCCGGGTTTCGCGCCTTTCGGTGCGGCGCTGATGGATTGTTCGGCGATGCTCTGACCGCCCCGGGTCGCGAAACTGTGGCCGGCGCTGCCCTGATCCCAGAATTGCCCGCGCATGAACACGCTGATGCCGGCCTTGGCGTTGCTGATCGGGGTCAGGGTCAAACGGCGCCACGCTTCGCCCTCGGTCAGCGGTTTGGGCCCAAGGTCCAGGCCCTCGTGCTTGTCGCTGCGCCAGGGTTGTGACCAGCTGCCGTTGCCAGCGACGAACGCCGGAATCGCGATCAGCTCGGCACCCGCCGCGTTCAGGCGCACATAGTTGTCCGGGTACCAGCTGTCGACGCCGATCAGCGTCGCCAGGCGCCCGGCCGGGGTGTCGATGACGTTCAGCGGCGCGTCTTTGCCGGAGCGGATATAGCCGCGCTGATACCAGCTGGGGAACAGCTGCCGTTGCGGCTGACCGATGGGCAGGCCATCGCGCCCAAACACGACGCTGCTGTTGTACAGTGCGCCGGTGCCGACTTGCAGTTGGCCGTCCTGAACCTCCGGGCTGGGCAGGACGATGGAGCCTGCCACCAGTGTCACGCCGAATTCATGGGCCAGCCCGCCAAATACGTTTTGATAATCCTGGGCCATGCTGCGCGCCTTCATGCGCAGGTGCGCGTCGTCCAGACGGCTTTCGCCACGGGCGTGCAGCAGCGCATCGAGGAACAGCAGCGGGTTGCTGAAGGCCAGCCAGTTCATGGCTTCTTCAATGGTAGCGGCTTGATAGAACTGCGATTTCTCGTCCATCGCGAACAACCAGGTGCCGATGTGTTCGGGCAGCACGACGATGGTTTTGTCGTTGATCAGGCCGTGGTCGCGGGCCTGTTGCAGGTAGGCCGCCAGCTTGCGATGCAGGCGTTTGGTGCTCGAATAATCGGAAGGAAACAGCTCCGGCTGAATGCCCAGCAGATTGCCGCGGTCGCCAGGCTGGCCGTCGTTGATCACCACTTGGATGCGCAGGTCGGTGAGGTAATGGCCGACGTGACGTTTGCTCGTCCACAGCCCGTAGCTGACGAGAAGAATCACCAGCACGGTCGCGGTGAGGGAGCCAAGAACTTTGCGCATGGAGGGGCGGAAGAATGCCTTTCGAAACCGATGAAATGGAATGGTTACGAAGGCTACGCAAAACGGCGTCCGATAGGAAGGAATTGCCGTAAATTCCGGGGGGATGCCCGCTGTGGGGCATCCCTTCGATGGGCATCAGACCGACCGGGTCACACCGCCATCGACCCGCAGGTTCTGCCCGGTGATGTAAGCCGCGCCTTCAGAGGCCAGAAACGCAATCGTCGCGGCCACCTCTTCGCTGCTGCCATAGCGCTTGAGCGGCACGCTATCGCGGCGTTCATCGGTGCTCGGCAGGCTGTCGATCCAGCCCGGCAGCACGTTGTTCATGCGGATGTTGTCGCCGGCGTAGGTCTGCGTAAAGATTTTGGTGAATGACGCCAGACCCGCCCGGAACACCGCCGAGGTGGGAAACATGGCGGTCGGTTCGAACGTCCAGGCCGAGGAAATATTGATGATTGCGCCGCCTTTTTGCTGCTGCATGAACGGCGTCACCAGCCGCGTGGCGCGGATGACATTGAGCAGGTACACCTCCATGCCGCGATGCCAGTCTTCGTCGCTGATCTCCAGAATCGGCGCCCGTGGGCCGTGGCCTGCGCTGTTGACCAGCACATCGATGCGACCCCATTTGTCCACGGCGGCGGTCACCAGACGCTTGATGTCGTCGGTCGACTGATTCGAGCCGGTGATGCCAATGCCGCCCAGTTCCTGCGCCAGCGCTTCGCCTTTGCCGGACGAAGACAGCACGCCCACCTTGAAGCCATCGGCCGCCAGGCGACGTGCCGCAGCCGCGCCCATGCCGCTGCCACCGGCGATGATCAGCGCCACTTTTGCTTCGGACATTTGAGAATCCTCTTAAGGAATGAAGGGTCGGGATGGGCTCAATCTAGGTCACGATCTCTCACTGCACTAGCGATGTTTTTTGTATGAGGCTGTAGAAAAACTACATACTCATGCTTTCGCGGCATGGGTAATCAGGCAGGTCAACGATGAACAAATCACTCCTTACGCGATCGGGGCATGCCGTGATCGGTCAACTGGTTGCTTTCGAGGCAACGGCCCGACGCGGCAGCTTTCGCGCCGCCGCTGACGAGCTGCACATCACCACCGGCGCGGTGGCGCAGCAGGTCCGTTTGCTGGAGCAGAAGCTGGGTATGGTGGTGTTCAAGCGCCTGCCTCGCGGCACGCAGTTGCTGCCTGAAGCAGAAGATTTTCTGACCAAGGTTCAGCTGGCGCTGGACCTGATCAACGAGGCGACCCGCGAGCTCACGGCGCAGCGTTCAACCTCCGGCACCCGTGCCCTGACCTTGAGCACCACGGGGGCCTTTGCCAGTCGCTGGCTGATCCCGAAGCTCGCCCGCTTGAGCGAGGCTGAACCCGAGTTGTCGGTGATGATCGACGCCAGTAATGCTGCACGTTCGCTGCACGGTGTGGATGCGGTCGACATGGCGATTCGCTGGGGCACGCCGCCGTTTCCAGGTTGCCACGTGCACCCCTTGTTTCTGGGCAGCATCATTCCGGTGTGCTCGCCGAGCGTGAAGGGACAGCATCGCTGGCATACCCTGCCAGACCTCGCCCATGGCGCCCCGCTGATCGCCGATTCCCATGACAACTGGAGCCGCTGGTTTGCCGCCAGCCGTGTGCCTTCCACCTCCACGATGCAAATGTTTTCTCAGACGAGCCTGGCCATCGAAGCCGCCGAACGCGGGCTGGGTGTCGCCTTGGCGCCCAACGTATTGGTGGCAGGGGCATTGGCCAGTGGCGCGCTGGTGAGGGCGCTGGACCCCGAACAGGTGCTGGACACTGACGCCGGGTTTTACCTGCTGACCGCAAGCGCCCCTGATGAACGCTCGGATCTGGGCAAGGTAGTGGGGTGGCTGTTGCGGGATGTGGCGTGAGGACGCGAGGTCGGCGGGGCTGTCGGGCAGGGAAAACCCGCAACGGTTGCCGACATGATTTGACGAACTGTGGCATTCGGGTCTTCAGTGCAGATGCGCCTTTTGAAGTTTTCGGCACGAATGGCCCGTGCACGGGATCTCAATAGAGATTGTTGCTGTCCCCGTGTCATCCATCGTGTTCGCCGGACATCAATTGGCGATGGGCATACCGCTCGCAGGTGGGGTTTCCTCAGAGGTTCAATATGATCGGGCATCGTCTGTGCAAGTTCGCGTCGATAGCGGCCACGCTGCTGCTCCCCGGTATGGCGATGAGCGAAAATGCGTGTGATCACCTCACCGCGACCGGCAATGCCGAATACCCGCCCTACCTGTGGCGAGACCCGCACAACCCTCAGCAACTGATCGGCGCCAATGCCGACCTGATCAAACAGCTGGGAACCCGGCTGGGGCTGGACATCAAGGTGGTCTACGGCGGGCCTTGGTCGCGGGCTCAGGAAGAGGTGAGGGCGGGGCGCATCGATATGCTGGTCGGCTACTTCCTCACGGCCGAGCGGGCGCGGACGCTGAATTTCGTGAGCCCTCCGTTCCTGTTTACCTCAAGCATGATCTGGGTGAGGCAAGACAGCGCGTTTCCCTATCACCAGTGGTCCGACCTGATCGGGCGCAGCGGTGGCACCCTGGTCAATAACAGCTATGGCCAGGCCTTCGATGACTACGCCAAGGCGCACCTTTCGCTGGAGGCCGTTCCCACCGCCAGCCAAGCGTTCCAGAAGCTCATCCTAAAGCGCAATGATTTCGTGATCTTCGAGCAGTTTCCGGGCTTCGCCCTGGCGAAGAAACTGGGAGTCGACACCGAGGTGAAGGCGCTGGAGCCGCCGATCAGCAGCGAAGGGCTGTATCTGGCGCTGTCCCCCAGCTCGGAGTGCCTGAAACCGCCGCTGCAGGACAAGATCAACGATGAAATGAAGAAGATCGTATCCAGCCCTCTGCCGCAAGCGCTGGTCACCGCCAACCTCGAACTCTGGAGTGCGCAGCAGCGCGATGGGCTCAATCCTTAAGCGTGGTCGGGGAATGGGAGATCGATCTGTGCAGGCACCCATGCGGCCCGGTCACGACGAGTGTTTAAGTGCTGGCCGAATTGAACGTCTGATGCTGTACGCGAAAGGGTGTGTCGTGGGGCATGCTTTTGCCTTCAAATGATGTCTTTCTACCGATGCATGCCTACAGGAAGTTTCAGATGTCACCTCGCTTTACCCGCTCGCGCCTGAGCGCCCCGTTCAATCTGACCCTGTTGTGCTGGGGCGTGGGCACGAGCAGCCTCGGCTACGCGGACACCCCGGCGACCCTCGACATCGCCGAGCCTACAGTGGTCACCGGCAGTTACGCGCCGGCATCGAGTTTCGAGCTGCCGTTTTCCATCGACACCGTTGACCTGTCCAAGGGCACCGACGGCCAGTTGGGCGTGAACCTGTCGGAAGTGCTGTCGCGGGTGCCGGGGCTGGTGGTGCAGAACCGTCAGAACTACGCCCAGGATCTGCAGATTTCCTCGCGGGGCTACGGCGCGCGTTCGGCCTTTGGTATCCGCGGCTTGAAGCTGTTCAGCGACGGCATCCCGGCCAGTACCCCCGATGGTCAGGGGCAGGCGGCTTCGCTCAACCTCGATGTAGCGGACCGCATCGAAGTGTTGCGTGGCCCGGCTTCGACGATCTACGGCAGCAACGCCGGCGGCGTGATCCAGATGTTCACCCGCGACGGCCAGGGCCCGGCGACCGTTGGCGCGGAGACCACTTTTGGCAGCGATGGCTTTAACAAGAATCACCTGTCCGCGCAAGGCGGCAATGACACCGCAGGCTTCGTGCTGGATGCCTCGCGCCTGGACACCGACGGCTATCGCGACCACAGTGCCGCGCGCCGCGACCAGACCTTCGGCAAGCTGACCTTCAACCCCGACGAGGACTCCCACCTCGCGCTGATCTACAGCAGCCTGGAGCAGAACAACACGCAAGACCCCCTCGGCCAGACCTGGGATGCCTACAAGCACGACCCGCGCTCGGTGGCTTCGGTCGCCGAGACCTACAACACCCGCAAGAGCATCGATCACCAGCAACTGGGCATGAATTACGAGCGTTACTTCGGCGACGCGACCTTGCAGTTCAACCTTTACGCCGGGCAGCGCAGCGTCATTCAGTACCTGTCGATTCCGCGCACAGTGGCTTCCAACAGCCAGCGCGGCGGCGGGGTGGTGGATTTTGATCGCGAGTTTCATGGCGGCACCTTGCGTTGGATTCAGCCGTTGTCTGCACTGCCGGGTGACTTCAAGGTAACGGTGGGTGCCGACTACGATCGCAGTCAGGATGATCGTCGCGGCTACCAGAATTTCAGCGGCAGCCAGATGGGCGTCAAAGGCGAATTGCGCCGTGACGAGCAGGACACCGCCACCAGCCTCGACCCTTACGTGCAGGCCCACTGGGCGCTGGGCAACTGGGTCATGGAAGCCGGTGTTCGTCACAGCACCATGACCATGGATGTGAACGACCACTACCTGGCCAACGGCGATGGCAGCGGGTCGAAAAAGTACCAGCAGAACACGCCCTCGCTGTCGGTGATGTACGCGTTCACGCCGGATCTGCATGGTTATTTCAGCGTCGGCAAAGGCTTCGAAACCCCGACCCAGGCCGAGATGGCCTACGCACCGGGGCTGGCTGAGAGCTTCAACTTTGGCCTCGATCCGGCCACCAGCACCCAATACGAGCTAGGCCTGAAAGCGCGCCTGGGGCAGGGCACTCGCCTCAATGCCGCGGTGTTTGAAATCCACACGGACGATGAGATCGTCGTCGCCAGCTCCACCGACGGCCGCACCAGCTACACCAACGCCGGCAAGACGCTGCGTCGCGGCGTCGAGATCAGCCTGGATAGCCAGCTCAGCGAGCAGTGGCAGACCACCTTGGCCTACACCCGCACGGATGCGACCTACGACGAGGACTTCACCCAGAGCGGCAAGGTCATCGAAAAAGGCAATCAGCTGCCGGGCGTGCCGCTCAACAGCCTGTTTGGCGAGTTGGTGTGGAAGCCGCGTTCAGGCATCAGCACCGGGCTTGAAGCGCAGTACCGCAGCAAGGTGTATGTCGAGGACAGCAATCAGGACAAGGCGGCGCCTGCCTACACGGTATTCAACTGGCGTGCGCGTTTCGAGCAGGATTACGGGCACTGGACCTTCCATCAACTGCTGCGCCTGGACAACCTGCTGGACCGGCAATACGTGGGCTCGGTGATCGTCGGCGACAGCAATGCGCGTTACTACGAAGCGGCACCGGGTAGGTCGTGGTATGCCGGAGCGGGTGTTGATTATCGCTTCTGAGGCTGTTTCGAGTAGCCGTTTCGATACCCTCTGGTGACAAAGTCGATACATCGCTCGATTCGGCTGCAAGCAGCGCCGTACAAGGCGCTGCGCGATGTTCAGGTGTTTGTAAATAATTGGCAAAGGTGGTCTTTACAGCTTGTTCGGGCAGGTGATGCGCGGCTAAATGGCCCCATCACGCTCAAGCGTTTCAGCCACTTGAATCCTGCAGCCGGTCTGCGGTCTGCATGAGTGCCTCTGCCGGTCGTTGCAACAGGTGTCGCCAAGCTGAGCCGTGATGTGTCCGGTGCAGCGGCGCCCGTTTCACCGCTGCACGCGTTATCCCTTGCCCACACAGAAGTTTCCAATGACCCAGATCCCGGCAGCCCGTTCACGCAAGCGCCTTGTATTCGCGCTCCTGATAGCCGCAGCCATTGGCGCTGTCTTTGTGTACATCAAGCACACCCCGTCCTCCGTACCGACGCAGAGCGATGCCAGCGCCGTGCCCGCCGGCCCCGGTGGGCGTCATGCCGGCCCTGGCATGGTCGACACCAACGCCACCGTCAGCGTGGCCGTCGGCACGGCAGGGCTCGCCGATGTGCCGGTGATCCAGCAGGCGCTGGGCACCGCCATTCCCAACTATTCGGTCACGGTCACCAGCCGCGTCGACGGCGAACTGATGGCCGTGTACTTCACCGAAGGCCAGTACGTGAAGAAAGGCCAGGTGCTGGCGCAGATCGACCCTCGCGCGTATCAGGCCACGCTGGATCAATACCAGGGCGACATGGCGCAGAATCAGGCGTTGCTCAAAAGCGCGCAACTGACTGCCGAACGCTACAAGCGTTTGTTCGCCAAGGACTCCCTGGCCAAGCAGGATCTGGATACGCAGATGGCCACCGTCGGCCAGTACGCCGGCGCCGTCAAGGCCGATCAAGGCCAGATCGACGCCGCGAAACTCAACCTGACCTACGCCAAAATCGTCTCCCCCATTGATGGCTACGTCGGCCTGCGTCTGGTGGACCCGGGTAACGTGGTGTCGTCCAGCAGCACCACTGGCATCGTCACCGTGACCCAGACCAACCCCATCGCCGTGACCTTCAGCCTGCCCCAGGCGCAACTGGCGGCTTTGCTGCCCAAAGTGCGCAAGGGTGAGTCACTGAGCGTGCAGGCCCTTGACCAGTTGGGCACCACAACGCTGGCCAGCGGCACGCTGAAATTCATCAGCAACGAGATCGACACCACCACCGGCAGCATCAAGTTGAAGGCGTTGTTCGACAACCCCGACGAGAAGCTCTACCCCAATCAGTTCGTCAACGTGAAGCTGACCACCGACATCCTGCACAACGCTGTGGTGGTACCGTCCGCCGCTGTGCAACTGAGCAGCGACGGCGAGTTTCTCTACGTGGTCAAGGATGGCAAAACCAATCGCCGCAGCATCACGGTCGGCCCGGTCATGGGCGATCAGACAGTCATCAGCAAAGGCGTGGAGCAGGGCGAGCAAGTGGTCACGCGGGGAATCGATCACCTGCGTGACGGCAGCAGGGTAGAGGTCGAGAAACCGGCCAGCGATGCCTCTCAAACACCCGGCAAAACCTCGGGCAAAACCACTCAGCCCGCCACCGGCAACGTCACCCCATGAACCCGTCGCGACTGTTTATCCAGCGTCCCGTGGCCACGATTTTGCTGATGCTGGCGGTGATGCTGGCCGGCATTTTCGCCTACCGCTTGCTCTCAACCTCGGCGCTGCCGGAAGTCGACTACCCGACCATTCAGGTCAGTACTTTGTATCCGGGTGCCAGTTCCAGCGTGCTGGCTTCGGCGGTCACAGCGCCGCTGGAGCGTCAGTTGGGGCAGATGTCCGGCCTGTCGCAGATGTACTCGACCAGTTCGGCCGGGGCGTCGGTGATCACCCTGAAGTTCTCTCTGGACCTGTCGCTGGACGTTGCCGAGCAAGAGGTGCAGGCGGCCATCAACGCCGCTAACAGCCTGTTGCCCACCGACCTGCCCAACCCGCCCACTTATAAAAAGGTCAACCCGGCCGACACCGCCGTGCTGACCCTGGCAGCCACCTCCGACAGCCTGCCGCTCACCCGCGTGCAGGATCTGGTCAACACCCGGGTGGCGCTCAAGCTTTCGCAGATTTCCGGTGTGGGCATGGTCAGTCTTGCGGGCGGTCAGCAGCCGGCGGTGAAGATCGAGGTCAATCCCACCAGCCTCGCGGCCCATGGCCTGACCCTGGAAGACGTCTATGACAAGGTCAATGCCGCCAACGTCAACGGCTCCAAGGGCGGCTTCGATGGCCCGGCGCATTCGATCACCATCGACGCCAACGACCAGCTGCGTGATGCCGTGGAATACGGCGAGCTGGTGCTGGCCTACGAGAACGGCGCAGCGCTGCGCCTCAAAGATGTCGCCACCACCGCCGAAGCGCCTCAGGATCAGTACCTGTCGGCCACGGCCAACGGACAGCCGGCGATTGTGATTGCCGTGCAGCGTCAGCCTGGCGCCAACGTCATCGAGGTGGTCGACAGCATCAAGGCCAAGCTGCTGACCTTGCAGTCGGCGCTGCCGGATTCGGTGAAGCTCACCGTGATCAGCGACCGCACCCAGACCATTCGCGCATCGATCAAGGAGGTGCAGATCGAGCTGCTGCTGTCCATTGGCCTGGTGGTGCTGGTGACCTTTGCCTTCCTCGGCAACTTGACGGCCACGCTCATCCCCAGCCTTGCAGTGCCACTGTCGCTGATCGGTACGTTCGGGGTCATGTACTTGGCCGGGTTCAGCGTGAACAACCTGACACTGATGGCGCTGACCATTGCCACAGGATTTGTGATCGACGACGCCATCGTGGTGGTGGAGAACATTTCCCGGCACCTGGAGGAGGGCGAAGAGCCCATGGCCGCGGCCTTCAAGGGCTCCCAGGAAATCGGCTTCACCATCATCTCGCTGACCTTCTCGCTGATCGCCGTGCTCATCCCGCTGCTGTTCATGGGCGACGTGGTCGGGCGGCTGTTTCGCGAGTTCGCCATCACCCTGGCGGTGGCGATTCTGGTGTCGATGATCGTCTCCCTGACCCTCACGCCGATGCTCTGCGCACACCTGTTGCGCCATGTGCCGGAGGACAGCAAGGGCCGCTTCGCAGCTTGGGGCGATCGTCAGTATCAAAAGGTGCTCAATGCCTATGATCGCGGGCTGGTGTGGGTGCTCGATCACCAGCGCCTGACCTTGCTGGTGGCGGTGGGCACGGTTGCACTGACCGGCTTTCTGTATCTGGTGGTGCCCAAGGGTTTCTTTCCGACCCAGGACACGGGTCTGATTCAAGGCTTCACCCGCGCCTCGCAAGACGTCTCATTCGGTGAAATGGCTCGCCGTCAGCAGGCCATGGTTGAGGTGGTGCGCAAGGACCCGGCCGTGGAATCGGTGTCATCGACCATCGGCGTCGACGGCAACAACAACTCGCTGAACAACGGTCGTCTGCAGATCGAACTCAAGCCCTTCGAGGACCGCGACGACACCGCCACACAGGTCATCACCCGACTGGAAAAATCCGCCAGCGCCGTAGCGGGAATTCAGCTCAATCTGGTGTCGTCCCAGGACCTCACCGTCGACGACCAGCTGACCCCCAGCCAGTACCAGTTCACCCTCGACGATTCGGAAAGCGCCAACCTCTCGGCGCTGGTGCCCAAGCTGATGGAGAAGCTGCAGCACCGTGCGCAAATGCGTGACGTCATCGACAACCTGCAGGACCAGGGGCTGGTGGCCTATGTGGAGCTGGATCGCGCCGCTGCCATGCGTTACGGCATCAGCGCATCGGACGTCGACACCGCGCTCTACAACGCCTTTGGCCAGCGCCTGATTTCGACCATCTTCACCCAGTCAAACCAGTACCGCGTGGTGCTGCAGGTGCCGGGCAAGTTCCAGCAGAACCTCGCGGCGTTCGACAACATTTACCTGGCCGCGGCGACAGGGAGCACAAGCACCTCGACCACCAGCAGCACAACGTCGAGCACCAGCACTTCGACAGGCTCGACCACGACTTCCACGCCCGCACAAATGGTGCGTCTGACCGACATCGCCAAGGTCGGCCAGCGTACCGGTTCGCTGTCGCTGAGCCGGCTGGATCAGTTCCCGGCGGTGACCGTATCCTTCAACCTGGCAGACGGATATTCCCTTGAACAGGCACAGCAGGCCATCGCTCAGGTGATGACCGAACTCGATGCGCCGAGCAGCATCACCCTGCGTTATCAGGGCGCCGCAGAAGCCTTCCAGACCGCCACCGGCAACACGCTGTGGCTGATTTTCGCGGCGCTGGTGACCATGTACATCGTGCTGGGCATGCTCTACGAGAGCTTCATTCACCCGGTGACGATTCTTTCGACCCTGCCGTCGGCGGCCATCGGCGCGTTGCTGGCGCTATTGCTCACCGGCACTGAATTCAGCCTGATCGCCCTGATCGGGGTGATTCTGCTGATCGGCATCGTCAAGAAGAACGCGATCATGATGATCGACTTCGCCCTTGAGGGCCGCCAGCACCAACGCCTCAACGCCCGTGAGGCGATTCATCGTGCAGCGCTGCTGCGCTTGCGACCGATTTTGATGACCACCCTGGCCGCGCTGTTTGGTGCCTTGCCGCTGATGCTGGCAACCGGGGCGGGTGCTGAGTTGCGTCGGCCACTGGGGCTGGTGATCGTCGGCGGGCTGCTGCTGAGCCAGGTCCTTACCCTGTTCACCACGCCGGTGATCTACCTGTTGTTCGATAGCCTGTCGGAACGGGCCAAGGCGCGCTTCAAGCGGGGCAGCACGCGCATCGGTCGAGGCCAGGCATGAACCTCTCACGGCTGTTCATTCGCCGCCCGGTGGCGACGCTCTTGCTGAGCCTGAGCATCACCCTGGCCGGCATCCTGGGCTACACGCTGCTGCCGGTGGCGCCGCTGCCGCAGGTCGACTTCCCGACCATCATGGTCAGCGCCTCGCTGCCGGGGGCCAGCCCCGAGACCATGGCCGCCACCGTGGCCACACCGCTTGAGCGCAGCCTGGGGCAGATCGCGGGCATCACCGAAATGACGTCCACCAGCAGCCAGGGTTCGACGACGCTGATCCTGCAATTCGAGCTGGACCGCGACATCAACGGCGCCGCCCGCGACGTGCAGGCGGCGATCAACGCCTCGCGCAGCCTCTTGCCCAGTTCCATGCCGTCGCTGCCCACTTACCGCAAAGCCAACCCGTCGGAGGCGCCGGTCTTGATGCTGGCGCTGACCTCATCGACCCGCAGCCCCGGCGAGCTCTACGACCTGGCCTACAGCAAGCTGCAGCAGAAGGTCGCTCAGGTGAACGGCGTGGGCGAAGTGTCGGTGCGCGGCGGCGCGTTGCCCGCCGTGCGCATCGACATTCAGCCCAACCTGCTCAACCACGCCGGCATCTCCCTTGAGACCGTGCGCACGGCCATCAACAACGCCACCAAGGCCAAGCCCAAGGGCATCCTGCAGGGCGACGGGCAAAGCTGGGTGATCGACGCCAACGACCAGATCGACAAGGCCGTCGACTATCAGGCGCTGGTGATCACCTACCAGAACGGCACCGCCGTGCGCCTGCGTGACGTGGCCAACGTCTACGATTCGGTGGAAGACACCTTCGTCGGTGGCTACTACAACGGCCAGCCCTCGGTCACCCTCGGCGTGACCCGTCAGGCCGGCGCCAACATGCTGCAGACCATCGACAGCATCAAAGCGCTGCTGCCCGAACTGCAGCGCGAGATCCCCGGCGACGTGCAACTGATCAGCGTGATCGACCGCGGCCCTACCGTGCGCTCGTCCCTGCACGACACCGAAGAAACCCTGCTGATCGCCACCTTGCTGGTCATCGCCGTGGTCTTTGTTTTCTTACGCAACGTGCGTGCGACGCTGATTCCGGCGGTGGTGTTGCCGGTGTCGCTGATCGGCACTTGCTCGATCATGTACCTGCTCGGCTACAGCCTCGACAACCTGTCGCTGATGGCGCTGATCATCTGCACAGGCTTCGTGGTGGACGACGCCATCGTCGTGCTGGAGAACATCGCGCGCTATCAGGAAATGGGCATGCGCCCCCTGCGTGCGGCGCTGATGGGCACCCGCGAAGTGGGCTTCACGGTGCTGTCCATGACCCTGTCGCTGGTGGCGGTGTTCATCCCGATTCTATTGATGGGCAGCATCGTCGGGCGGCTGTTTCGGGAGTTCGCGGTGACCTTGAGCGTGGCGCTTGGCCTGTCGATGATCGTCTCTCTGAGCCTGACCCCGGTGCTCTGCGTCATGCTCCTGCGCCAGCCTGCCCACGACGCTCGCGAGCCGCGTCTGTATCGCTGGATCGAAGCCGGGATTGCGCGCATGCAAGGCGCGTATCTCGCCGCGCTGGCGTGGGTGATGCGTCATCGCTTGCTGACCCTGTTCAGCCTCTTGCTCACCGTTGTGCTCAACGTCTACCTCTACGCCACGGTGCCCAAAGGCTTCTTTCCCGCTCAGGACACCGGCGTGCTGATGGGCGCCGTGCGCGCCGACCAGAACATCTCGTTTCAGGCCCTCAAGCCGCACCTGATGCAGATCGCCCACGACCTGGCCGCCGACGCCGACGTCGAGGCCGTGATGTCGTCCACCGGCAGCGGGCGGGCAGGGTCGCGCAACACCGGCGACTTCTTCATTCGACTCAAGGATTACACCCAGCGCACCAGCAGCGCGGCGGCCATCGCCAATCGTTTGACCCGCGCCAACAACAAGGTCGCCGGCATTCAGGTGTTTCTGATGCCCGCCGAAGACATTCGCGTGGGTGGGCGCAGTGCCAATGCCACCTACCAGTTCAGCTTGCAGGCTGATGATCTGGACCTGCTGCGCACATGGGCGCCCAAGGTCGAAGCCGCGCTGCGGGCGTTGCCAGAATTGACCGGCATCGACTCCGACTCGCAGACCGGCGGCCAGGAACTCAAGCTGCACATCGACCGCGCCGCAGCGAGCCGGTTGGGCGTAAGCGTCAGCGACATCGACAACTTGCTCAACAACGCCTACAGCCAGCGCCAGGTCGCGACCCTGTACAAAACCCTCAACCAGTATCACGTGATCATGGGCCTGGATCCGGTCTACACCAGCGACTCGACCATGCTCGACCGCATGTACGTGATCAACGCCGACAACCAGCAGGTGCCGCTGACCGCCTTCGCCACCTTCAGCCCGGACAATGCGCCGCTGGCCGTGGCCCACCAGGGTCAGTCGGCCACCAGCACCATCGCCTTTAACCTGCAGGACGGCGTTTCGCTGGAGCAGGCCACGGCCGCGATCAACCGCGCGGTCGACAAGGTCGGCCTGCCAAGGGACGTGCAATACGGTTTCGCCGGCACCGCCCAGGCCTATGCCGCGCTGGCCGCGAGCATGCCGTGGCTGATCGCCGCAGCGCTGCTGGCGGTGTACATCGTGCTCGGGGTGCTCTACGAGAGTTACATCCACCCGCTGACCATTCTCTCGACCTTGCCGTCGGCGGGGGTGGGCGCGCTGTTGCTGCTCAAGGCGGTGAACATGCAGCTCACGGTGATCGCCCTGATCGGCATTCTGCTGCTGATCGGCATCGTCAAAAAGAACGCCATCATGATGATCGACTTCGCTCTCATGGCCGAACGCGACCGCAAGCTGTCCCCGGAGCGCGCGATCATCGAAGCCTGCCGCATGCGCTTTCGGCCGATCATGATGACCACTCTGGCCGCGTTTTTCGGCGCCTTGCCCCTGGCCCTCGGCAGCGGCGGCGATGCCGACCTGCGCAAGCCGCTGGGCGTGGCCATTGCCGGTGGCCTGGTGCTGAGCCAATTGCTGACGCTGTTCACCACCCCGGTGGTGTACCTCTATCTAGACCGCCTGAGCCGCGCCTCCCGGCATTTCTGGCACACGCGTATCCGCCGCACTCACGTGCCCGGCTGACTGACAGGGTTGAATGAATGAACGCTCCACTGCTGAACCGCTTGTGTGTTGCCGTGCTGCTGGCCAGCAGCGTGTTGGGCGGCTGCACCGTCGGCCCCGACTACCACAAGCCGACCGCGCCGATCTCCACCACCTTCAAGGAAGCCCAAGGCTGGAAGGCGGCAAGCCCCCAGGATGAGCTGCCCAAAGGCCCGTGGTGGGAGCTGTATCAGGACCCGCAGCTGAACGCGCTGGTCGCCCAGGTGCAACTCAACAACCAGAACGTCGCTGTGTATGCCGCTCAATATCAGCAAGCGCTGGCGCTGGTGCGTGAGTCTCGCGCCAACCAGTTCCCGCTGCTCACCGGCACCGGCTCGAGCACCCGCAGCGAGACGTCCACAGGCTCGTCATCTTCCACCAGCACCAGCAGCAGCGGCGGGGTGAGAAAAGAGCACTCCGCCAGCCTCGACCTGAGCTGGGAAGCCGACATCTGGGGCAAGTTGCGTCGCACCACCGAACAGGACCGCGCCAGCGCCCAGGCCAGCGCCGCCGACCTGAGCAATGCGACCTTGAGCGCGCAGTCGTCACTGGCCCAGGACTACTTCCAGCTGCGCCTGCTTGACCGACGCATCGCCCTGTACCGCGAGACCATCGACGGCTACCAGCGCTACCTGCAAATCATCCAGAACAAGTACGACGAACAGATCGTCTCCCGCGCCGACCTCGCCACCGGCAAGACCCAGCTGCAAAGCGCCCAAGCCTCCATGCTCGACCTGCAATGGCAGCGCGCGCAGTACGAACACGCCATCGCCTTGCTGATGGGCAAACCGCCCGCCGACTTCGCCTTGGCCGCCGACCCCGCCTGGCAATACCACGTGCCCGACGTACCCTTGGGCCTGCCCAGCCGCCTGCTCGAACGCCGCCCCGACATCGCCG
Source organism: Pseudomonas sp. GW821-FHT02A11 (assembly GCF_059421985.1). Taxonomy (NCBI): domain Bacteria; kingdom Pseudomonadati; phylum Pseudomonadota; class Gammaproteobacteria; order Pseudomonadales; family Pseudomonadaceae; genus Pseudomonas; species Pseudomonas sp. GW821-FHT02A11. The sequence continues at coordinate 100,277 of NZ_JBWKWB010000017.1, read as the reverse complement.
CCGCCGAACGCCAAATGGCCGCTGCCAACGCCGCTGTCGGCGTGGCCACCGCTGCGTACTACCCAGACCTGACCCTCAGCGCCAGCGGCGGCTACCAGAGCTCGACCCTCAGCAACCTGTTCTCGCTGCCCAACCGCTTCTGGTCCATCGGCCCGAGCCTGACCGGCACCATCCTCGACTTCGGCGCCACCAAAGCCAGCGTCGACCAGGCCCGCCACGCCTATGACGCCAGCGTCGCCACCTACCGCCAGACCGTCCTCAGCGCATTGGGCGAAGTCGAAGACTACCTCGTCGAACTGCGCACCCTGCAACCCGAGCTCGAAGCCCGCCGCCACTCCGCACAGTCCGCAGAAGATTCCGCGTCGGTCAGTCGCGATCAGTATGAAGCGGGGGTGATTGACTACCTGGATGTCGCGACGACACAGGCGACCAGTCTCAACGAGCGACAGACGTTGCTGAGCCTGGTGGCGACGCAGTTGGTGACAAGCGTGCAGTTGCAGGCGGCGTTGGGTGGGTCTTGGAGCGGGGAATGAAAAAGCTCTGACAGAAGGGTGGGGCAGTGATCGCCCCACCTTCGAAGCTCATTTGTCGTCGGCTCGCTGGTCGTATTCCAGTACGTACGGCCGATGCGCCTCATACAGGGCTGACAGCAATTTCTTATTCGGGCCTACGACGTCCATGCCCCTGTCGTCATAAGGAAATGCGAGAACTTTCTTCTGCATATTGAAGAGGTAAAAGTCGCATCCAGGCTTGGGTTGTATAGCCCTGAAGTCCTTTGCCAACGCACACCACAGAAAGGATTCGAGCAGCGAGACGGGCGCCTTGAATGCGAGGTAGATCCAATACTCGGGCACCGAGTCGCAGTACCAATCTTCCTGATCAATCGCTTCGCTCCACACCTCTCGCCATGCCGGAATGACGATGCCGGCGGATCTCAACGACTCCAGAGTTGCACGGTGACCAAAATGGTTTGCGGTGGAGTGCGTTCGCAGACAAACGACCAGCGAGTCTTCGATGAAAATGTCCCGACAGATCTGAGTTGCTTTACGCAGTGCCAGCAGAAACTGTTCGAGTTCGCTTCCCGTTTCAGAGAGCCCAAATCGCAGGCCGCCCGGGTAGGTGTAAAACAAGGGGCGATGGAAAACCGTAGGGCCGAAGGTCTTCCAGATGTCTTCTTTAAGTGTCACCGGGGCGGTTACCTGGCTATGAGTGATTGTGTGCACCAATCAACCGAAGACTCGAGATGAACATGCGTGTGCTTTCTGGGAATGAAGGGGGTATCAAACGTACCCAGTGCCACCGAAACCCAATTGGCAAACTCTCCCTTGTCCCGTGACCAGAACAAGGTCGATCCGCAAGTTGAGCAGAACTCACGCAGCACTGATTCAGAGGAGCGATAGGCGCTGAGGCGATCTGCGCCGCTGAGTATCTTCAGTTCATTGCGAAGGACGCTGCCATACGTGGCGAATGCGGCCCCATGCGCCTTCCGGCACTGGCTGCAATGGCAATGACTCACGGCTTTTGGCGCACTCAGCAGCTCATATCTGACGGCAGAGCACAGGCAACTTCCTTGATAGACCTTGTTCACGTCATGTTCTGCTCGGAAAAAAGCCGAGCTTAACCAACGATGGTCCAGGCGTCGAACGTCCTGCTTCAGACCGTGAATACATTGATTACGCGTCTTGTCGTTATCCAGGATCAACTCTTTTCGGCCAACCCCTCAACAAAACCGCTGATCTGCCGCGTTCCTCTCAAATGCACCACCGGCACATCCGGGCCCATGGCCATTCGCGCTGTTTCGATGCCTTGACGATAGCCATGGTCGAACTGCCACACAAACTTGAGGAAGGCTAGAAATGCGCGATCAAGTTTTTCTCTACAGCCCGCAGGAAGGTCAGGCCGTGGGCGGTTCATTGCGCTACGGACCAAGACCCGCATCAGGCAGGTCAGTCGAGGCGTATCAAGCCAGATGACGAGGTCTGCGCGGGGCAGGCGCAGGTCGAAGGTGCGGCGGGCGTAGTTGCCTTCGCAGATCCAGGCGTCGGTGGCGATTGCGTTGCGCACCCGTTCCCGGAACCGTACCGCATCGGGCTCGACCCAGCCGGGCTCCCAGAACAAGGTGTCCAGATGCACGACGGGCAGGTCGAGACGTTTGCCCAGCAGGCGCGCCAGCGTGGACTTGCCGCTGCCTGCGTTGCCCAGAATCACAATCCGTTGCACGAGAGACTTCCTGTCGTAAAAAAGGATGACAACTAGCGCCGCGACATGACGGCGTTATGCACCGGCAAACCGTTTTGCTCCGGGTGCTGCTGCAAAAAAAGCTTGAGGGCTTGATCTTCGCGGTCAACCACGCAGACGTTCACGCTGGGGCTGGGCACCGTGCATTCGCCAAGGGCGAGCAGGCCGCAGTTCATGACCCCGTACACAGCCGCCGGTTCAGCAACGGCCGAACAGCCATAGACCATCTCCCCCAGGTAATTGAGCTGCCCTTGAGTCACGCTGAAACGCAGGGGTTTGGAGTAGGGCCCCATGACCCCGCGGCGATGCCCCAGACGGCTCACCTCATATTCACCGGCAGGCAGCCAGCCCGAATAGTCGTCCTTTGGGCCCCAGCCATAGGTCTTGTTGCTCTTGATGTCGCGAAACTCAAGATAGGTGCCATAGGGGCCGCCTTCTATCAATGAACCGACCACCAGGCCTGAGTTTTGCGCGTTGTTAACGGGTGAATTCAGTGCCATTTCAGGAGGCATTGACGAGCAACCTGCCAGGAGTCCGACCAAGCCAATTGCAAATATATGGTGCGTATCGAGCATTCCATTACCTCGGGGAGTACAGCGCAATCAAAATAAACTGACGTGGCAGACGCGCTGGACGGCGATGCCTGCCTTCTTTAGCATGATGGCCTTTCGCCTATCTGTGCATCAAGGACGATACATCATCATGTTCGATTTTTCCCGACGGGCCGTTCCGGCGTCGTCAGTGTTGCCGCGCTGTTACTGAGCGGATGCAGTTTCAATGGCACCTTTCCCGATGCCAGAGAGCCCGATGCAGCCAAGCTGCGTTTCATCAGCAGCAATGAAAATTCCACCCTCGATCTGTTCGATGCAGAACACTGTGGCGGTCAGACCACGGGGCTGCTCAATAACCTGTTTTCAGCCAATACCCGTCGACGCGCCGACATGAGCGCCCCTGCGCCTGACGATGCCAAAGCCTGGCTCGAGGTGCGGCTGCAGCCTGGCCGTGAGCTGTTCGCGCGAGCCAATACGCTGGGCAGCGGGAGCGTCTGTACGGTCGCGTTCAACTTCACGCCACAGAGTGGCGGCGAGTACGAAGCCAACTTCCGTTACATCGGTCGCAGCCAGATCACCCTCAACCGCTTGCGCCAGATTGACGGCAAGGTTGTACGTTCGCCCATCGCGCTGACCAACAAAGGTCTGCCGGCCTGCGCCGGAAGCAACCCGATGTTCCCCAAACCCGTTCAGGCCCAGCCCCAGTCAGCGGAGCGTGCGGCCATGATCGCCAGCATCGTCGACGCCAGTGTCATCGCGAAGATGAAGCCCGACGCCGACGATGCATCGTTGATCCAGCCAGCGTTTCTCGACAAGGCGGTGCAAGAGCGCAAACAGCGCGTAGGCGTGGCATTGCCGGATGCCTACTGGACCGAGTATCGCCAGGACCTGGAGTGGTTCGCAGGCGAGATGACCGGCACCAAGGCGCGTTCTCTGCAGCTGTACAAGGATTACTACAGCACCCAGCTGGGCCTGCTGGAGACGCCCGATATCAAGGAGCTGTTGCCTGACAGCCCGACGGCCGATCGCAGCAAGGCAGCGTCCACCAACAATGCCATGCTGGAGTACTACTACCGCACCCAGCGCGAACTCCTCAAGGAAACCCTCAGTGCGCAGCAAGCGCGTCTGGCGGAGCTGGACCAGCGTTTTGGTGTATGCAAGCAATACGCAGCCTGCTGGCAGCACTGACCACGGTATCGTTTGATTGGGGCTCTCGGGCCACTGATCTCCCCAACAGAGGCGAGAACGCCGCTGTTGATCTGCACGTCGCTAAGACCCCAGCGTCTTCTCCATCACGATCGTGCGCTCGGCGCCATGAAATTCGTCCCGCACCTTCGTGAACCCCAGCCCGGCATAGAACCCTTCAGCGGTGATCGAAGAGGGCACGCGTAGCTGCGTGATCCCGGCTTCGCTGGCCGCTGACTCAAGCGCCGTCATCAACAACCGACCCATGCCTGCCCTTTGATAACTTGGAGCAACGAACACACTGCGCACCGTGCTGCGATCCAGGCTTGCCGTCGCCACCACCTCGCCCTCTATGGTCGCCACATACACCTGACGCTGGGTCAGGAACTGCACCATCGCCTCGCAAGAAAAGTGCTGCTGCACCTGCTCGATGATCTCGGGGGAGTAATCCTGTGCGTTGGATTCGCGCAGCGTGGTGATGATGAGATGACTGATGGCAGGTGCGTCTGCGGGGGTTGCGGTTCGGATAACAGGTTGCATTGGGCACTTGTCCGTGTGCTGGGGATTCGCTCAACAGTGTAGGACGTTAGGTCTGACAAGGATGTGTAGGCGTCAGATCAATACGGCATCGCTCAAGCGATAACATTCCAGTCCGTCCCACACAGGAACCCGCCCATGCAGGTCAGCCGTGCCAATCTCGCCGATTTCGTCTATTTCCTGGCCATCGCCCGGCACCAGAGTTTCAGCCGTGCGATCAAGGGGCTGGTGATCAGCGCGTCGGCGTTGAGTCATGCGATCAAGGGGCTGGAATCGAGGCTGGGTGTGCGTCTGCTCAATCGCACGACGCGTAGCGTGACGCTGACGGCGGCGAGGGAGGAGCTGGTCGGGGTGATCAGCAAGCCGATGGACGCCATCGGCCAGGCAACCGAGGCGCTCAATCGCTTTCGCGACGAACCCACCGGGCGCATTCGCCTTAACCTTCTGGGCGATGCCGCCGACCTGCTGTTGGGCCCGGTGCTGCCGGTGTTCAACGACCGCTACCCGGAAATCGAAATCGACCTGACGGTGACCAACCTTATCGTCGACATCATCGGGGGCGGGCATGACGCGGGGATTCGAGCTGATCCGCGAGTTGCAAGGCATAGCGCCAATCGCGATGGTGCTCCACCAGAAAGTCCACGAACACCCTGACCCGCGCGGTCATGGTCGAGCCGCCGACGAACACCGCGTGAATCGGCTCGCGGTCGCCGGGATTGTAGGCTTCCAGCAGCGGCACCAGTTCGCCACGTTCGATCTCGTCGACTACGGTAAAGGCGCCGATGCGGGCGATGCCGGCGCCGAGCCTGGCCAGTTGCGCCAGCGTTTCGCCGCTGCTGCATTCGATGCTGCCAGAGACTTTGAGTGAGAATGCCTGATCGTCGCGGCGAAATGGCCAGTCGGGGGTGGCGCGGCGGAAGTTGAAGCGCAGGCAGTTGTGGCGGGCCAGGTCTTCGGGTTCACGGGGCGTGCCGTGACGTTCCAGATAGGCCGGGGAAGCGACGATCACTTGTCCGGTTTCGCCGATGCAGCGCGCACTCAAGGGGCTGTCCGGCAGATAACCGAAGCGCACGGCGACGTCGGCTTGTCCGGCGAGGATGTCCACCACTTCATCGCCCAAGGTCAGATCGACGAGGATTTCCGGGTAGCGCGCGGTGAAGGCTGCCACCAGCGGCACGATTGCCAGACGCCCATGAGCCAGTGATGCGCTGACCCGCAATCGACCCCGTGGCACGCCTTGGCTGGCGATGGCTTCTTCGACTTCGGCCATGTCGGCGAGGATGCGTCGCGCGCCCCGCAAGTACGCCTCGCCCTCGGCGGTGAGGGTGATAGCGCGCGTGGTGCGCAACAGCAGGCGCGTGCCGATGCGTTGTTCGGTGCGGGCGATGATCCGGCTCACCGCAGAAGGCGTCAGCCCCAGTGATCGAGCGGCTGCCGACAGGCTTCCGGCCTGCGCCACCTTGGCGAACACTTCCATTTCCCCCGACCTGCCGTTGAAATCCATTTGTGCCTCCAGGGCAAAGGTGCTTGTACCTAAAGGGCTCTACCGCCGCGCGAGCCGGGATCGTAGCATTTGCGGCATAGATAAGGAGCCAATTTCATGCGTATCAATCCACCGCTTGTAGCGTTATCCATCGGTGCCTTTGGCATCGGTGTGACCGAATTCGCCCCCATGGGCATGTTGCCCGGCATTGCTGCCGACCTCGGGGTTTCGATCCCCACCGCAGGCCTGCTGGTCAGCGCCTACGCGTTGGGCGTGCTGATCGGCGCGCCGCTGATGACCCTGACCACCGGCAAGATTCCACGGCGTTATCTGCTGATCGGGCTGATGGCGATTTTTACCCTGGGCAATCTGATGTCGGCGATGGCCACCAGCTATGAAAGCTTGCTCATCGCCCGGGTCGTGACCTCCCTCAACCACGGCGCCTTCTTCGGCATCGGCTCGATTGTTGCCGCCAGCGTAGTGCCACCCGAGAAAAGGGCAGGGGCCGTCGCGGCGATGTTCATGGGGCTGACGCTTGCGACCATCGGCGGGGTGCCGCTGGCCAGCTGGTTCGGCGAAATCATGGGCTGGCGTAGCGCGTTCTGGGGCATTGCCGGTTTAGGCTTTGTCGCCATGGCGTCGCTGTGGTTCGCCTTGCCCAACCTGCCGCTGCCCAAAAGTGACGGCGTGCTGGCCGAGATCAAGGTGCTGGCCCGTGGGCCGGTGCTCGCCGCGCTGGCACTGACCGTCGTGGGCTCGGGGGCGATGTTTACGGTGTTCACCTACATTGCGCCGATCCTGCACAGCGAAACCCACGCCTCCACCACTTTTATTACCGCCATGTTGGTGCTGTTCGGTATCGGCCTGACCCTGGGCAATATGTGGGGCGGCAAGGCGGCGGACCGTTCGGTGGATCGCACCCTGATCGTGTCGCTGGTGGTGCTGATCGTCGTCCTGCTGGCCTTCGCCGTGCTGATGCGCTGGCCGCTGCCCACGGCCGTGGCGATCCTGATCTGGGGCGCTGCGAGCTTCGCCCTGGTGCCACCCCTGCAAATGCGCGTGATGGAAGCCGCCAAGGACGCGCCCAACCTGGCGTCGGCGGTCAACATCGGCGCGTTCAACTTCGGCAACGCCATTGGCGCCGCGCTGGGAGGTGCGGTGATCAATGCAGGCCTGGGCTATCCGGCGATTTCCCTGGCGGGCGCGGCGATGGCGGGTCTGGGGTTGTTGATGGTGCTGGGGTTTGCGTGGCGTGCTCGGGTTGTGGCCTCGGCCAATGGCGGCGCTGCGGACGCCGTGGCCTGAGACGAATCGAGCAGCGCTCGGCCAAGCGCTGCTCACTACGATCATTAAGTTGTCACTTTCGGTCATTGAGCGTGACCGCCGCGGTGTTTAATGTCTGCGTCATGAACAGGGCTATGCTTGTAGTCCCTGACGAGTCGACGGGCACCGGAGAGTGCTCGCGCTTTCCGTGATGATGCTCGATGGAGTTGTTTTATGGCCGCCGCTCACTACCCGCACTTGCTGGCTCCGCTGGACCTGGGATTCACCACGCTGCGCAACCGCACCCTCATGGGCTCGATGCACACCGGCCTTGAAGAAAAGCCCGGCGGTTTCGAGCGCATGGCGGCGTATTTCGCCGAGCGTGCCCGGGGCGGCGTTGGCCTGATGGTGACCGGCGGTGTCGCACCGAACGTTGAGGGCGGCGTGTACGCCGGTTCCGCCAAGCTGAGCACGCCTGAGGAAGCCGAGCATCACCGCATCGTGACCAAGGCCGTGCACGAAGCGGGCGGCAAGATCTGCATGCAGATCCTGCACACCGGCCGTTACGCCTACAGCCCCAAGCAGGTGGCGCCAAGCCCGATCCAGGCACCGATCAACCCGTTCAAGCCCAAGGAGCTGGACGAGGAGGGCATCGAGAAGCAGATTCAGGACTTCGTCACCTGCGCCACCCTGGCCCAGACCGCCGAGTACGACGGCGTCGAAATCATGGGTTCGGAAGGCTACCTGATTAACCAGTTCCTCGTGGCCCACACCAACCACCGCACCGATCGCTGGGGCGGCAGTTACGAAAACCGCATGCGTCTGGCGGTGGAAATCGTGCGTCGAGTGCGCGAGGCCGTGGGCCGCAATTTCATCATCATTTATCGCCTGTCGATGCTGGACCTGGTCGAAGGCGGCAGCACCTGGGAAGAAGTGGTGCAGCTGGCGCAGGCCATCGAAAAGGCTGGCGCGACGATCATCAACACCGGCATTGGCTGGCACGAAGCGCGTATCCCGACCATCGCTACCAAGGTGCCCCGTGCGGCGTTCGCCAAGGTCACGGCGAAGATGCGCGGTTCGGTGTCGATCCCGCTGATCACCACCAACCGCATCAACACCCCGGAAGTTGCCGAAGCCGTGCTGGCTGAAGGCGACGCCGACATGGTGTCGATGGCCCGGCCTTTTCTGGCCGACCCGGAATTCGTCAACAAGGCCGCGGCCGGCCGCAGTGACGAGATCAATACCTGCATCGGATGCAATCAGGCGTGCCTGGACCACATCTTCGACGGCAAGCTCACCAGCTGTCTGGTCAACCCGCGCGCGTGTCACGAAACCGAGCTCAATTACCTGCCGGTCAAACAGATCAAGAAAATCGCCGTGGTCGGCGCCGGGCCTGCGGGTCTGGCAGCGGCAACGGTGGCCGCCGAGCGTGGTCATGAGGTGACGCTGTTTGATTCGGCGAGCGAGATCGGCGGTCAGTTCAACATCGCCAAGCGCGTGCCGGGCAAGGAAGAATTCTTCGAGACCCTGCGTTATTTCGGCCGCAAGCTGCAGACCACAGGCGTGGATGTGCGTCTGAATCAGCGCGTTTCGGTGGATGATCTGGTCGGCAAAGGTTATGACGAAGTGATCCTCGCCACCGGTATCGCGCCGCGCACGCCGGCCATTCCGGGCGTCGACAACCCGAAAGTGCTGAGCTACCTGGACGTGATTCTTGAGCGCAAGCCGGTGGGCAAATCGGTGGCGGTGATCGGCGCGGGCGGTATCGGCTTCGACGTGTCGGAATTCCTCGTGCATCAGGGCGTGGCCACGAGTCTGGATCGCGATGCGTTCTGGGAAGAGTGGGGCATCGATGGCGCGTTGCAGGCCCGTGGTGGTGTGGCCGGGATCAAGCCGCATCCTCATGCGCCGGCGCGTCAGGTGTACCTGTTGCAGCGCAAGACCTCCAAGGTCGGCGACGGCCTGGGCAAGACCACCGGCTGGATTCACCGCGCGGGGCTGAAAAACAAGCACGTGCAGATGCTCAACAGTGTCGAGTACGTGAAGATCGACGATGCAGGGTTGCACATTCGCATCGGTGCCGAGGGTGAGGAAAAGCTGCTGCCGGTGGACAACGTGGTGATCTGCGCGGGGCAGGACCCGTTGCGCGAACTCTATGACGGCCTGCAGGCGGCGGGGCAGAGCGTGCACTTGATCGGCGGCGCGGACGTGGCCGCCGAACTGGATGCCAAGCGCGCGATCAATCAGGGCTCGCGGTTGGCGGCGGAGTTGTAAGCCTTGGCTTGAGCTTCTGCGGAAGGCGTGGGAGCCGGCTTGCTGGCGAATGCGGTGTGTCATCCAAAATCGATGTGTCAGATCGATTGTATTCGCCAGCAAGCCGGCTCCCACGGCCTTCAGCCAGAAGCAAGAACGACTGTGTAGAATTCACGTTCTCCTATCCATGTCGTCATACCATGCTCCCCCAAGCCCCTCTCCAACCCCTCAACCTGCCTTGGCTTACCTCGGCAGGCATCGACGTCGCCATCCTGCGGCTGGACCTGATCGATCCGCTCATCAGCGGCAATAAATGGTTCAAGCTCACCCATCACCTCGCCGCCGCCAAACACGCAGGCGCCGACGGCGTGATCAGCTTGGGTGGCGCGCATTCCAATCACCTTCATGCCCTTGCCGCAGCGGGCAAGCGATTCGGCTTTTCCACCGTCGGGTTGCTGCGCGGGCACCCGGTTGAAACCCCGACGGTGGTCGATCTGAAGACCTTCGGCATGGAACTGCACTGGCTCGGTTACGCCGGATATCGCGCTCGCCATGAAGCAGGGTTCTGGGTGCCGTGGCGCGAACGTTATCCACAGCTGCACCCGATTCCCGAAGGCGGCGGTGGGTGGGAGGGTGCGTCGGGTTGCGCCGAGATCGTGAGCCAGGCCCGCGCCCAGCTCGCCGACATCGGCTGGAGCGACTACGACGGCTGGTGGCTGGCATGTGGAACGGGCACCACGCTGGCGGGATTGGTGCTGGCTGAAGACGGGGTGCGCAAGGTGTTCGGGGCGATGGCGGTGCCTGAGGGGCATGGGGTTGAGGGCAATGTGGCGGGGATTGTCGGCACGCAGGGTTTGAGCCGGTATGAGCTGATGGATGCCAGTCGCGGTGGGTTCGCCAAGACCGATCCTGAGTTGCTCGAATTCATCGCGTTAAGCGAAGACCAGAGTGGAGTGCCGCTTGAGCCGTTGTACACAGGCAAGGCTTTGCTGGCTCTACGGCAAGCGGCCGCGGCTGGTCGATTCGCCAAGGGCACGCGATTGATCTTTGTTCATACCGGTGGCCTGCAGGGCAAGCGGGCGCTGATCTAGCACGCGATGCATCCCCCTGTGGGAGCGAATTCATTCGCGAAAAATCGTTCAGGCAACACCCTATGTGTTGAATGTTCCGGCCCTTCGCGAATGAATTCGCTCCCACAGGGGATCACATGCGCAGAGACATCCGCGACCTTCTCACTGTGCTTCTAACGCGCCCCCCCGCTGACTGGCGTCAAAGCGAAGCTGCGGCCTGCTGAGGTATGGGGGCTGGCATGCACGAAGACCCACAGCCACAGCAACCTTCGACAGTAGCTCCATCCCTGTGGGAGCGAATTCATTCGCGAGACGGCAGTACATCCGACACACATCTGTCGCCTGAAAAATGGATCGCGAATGAATTCGCTCCCACAGTGATTCCGCGTTTGGCCCTCTATCTGAGGTGGATGCCATCACCTGATGCCTCTGGCACGAATCCTGCGGAACAGTCACCCCGACAGGTCGGTCCTGAGTATGTCGACGACACTTCTGGAGTGAGGCGGCTCAGGCGCTGTACCGATAATCGGATCTTTCCTACGCGCGCCGAGGTTTTACATGACCACTCCCGCCATTGAGCAGGTCGATCCTGCCACTTTGAGAAAAGTCATCGTCGCGGCCAGCATCGGCAATTTCGTCGAATGGTTCGACTTTGCCGTCTACGGATTTCTCGCCACCACCATCGCCCAGCAATTCTTCCCCAGTGGCGATGCCAGTGCAGCGCTGCTCAAGACCTTCGCGGTGTTCGCTGTGGCCTTTGCCTTTCGCCCGTTGGGCGGGCTGTTCTTCGGGATGCTGGGCGACAGGATCGGCCGCAAACGCACCCTGGCGTTCACCATTCTGTTGATGGCCGGGGCCACGACGATCATCGGCTTGCTGCCGGTTTACGCAGCGATCGGCGTCACGGCGCCGATTCTTTTGACCATCATTCGCTGCGCCCAGGGGTTCTCCGCCGGGGGCGAGTACGCCGGGGCCTGTGCCTATCTGATGGAGCACGCGCCGCGAGGCAAACGCGCCTGGTACGGCAGCTTCGTCCCGGTGTCGACCTTCGCGGCGTTCGCCTCAGCAGCGATTTTCGCCTATGCGCTCGAAGCCTCGCTGTCGGCAGAGGCCATGAACAGCTGGGGCTGGCGCGTGCCGTTTCTGGTGGCCGCGCCGCTGGGGCTGGTCGGCCTGTACCTGCGCTGGAAGCTGGACGAAACCCCGGCGTTCCAGGCCGTTGAAGATGATCACGCCGTCGCCCACTCGCCGCTCAAGGAAACCCTGCGCCATCACGGCGGGGCGATCCTGGCGCTGGGCGCGTTCATCTCGCTGACTGCGCTGTCGTTCTACATGTTCACCACCTATTTCACGACCTATCTGCAAGTGGCGGGGGGCTTGAACCGGGCCACGGCCTTGCTGGTGTCGCTGATCGCGTTGCTGTTCGCGGCGGCGATGTGCCCGATGGCGGGCGCATTCTCCGACAAGGTCGGGCGTCGGGTGACCGTGATCACGGCGTGTGTCCTGCTGGCGGTGATGGTCTATCCGTCCTTCCTGATGGCCAGTTCCGGCTCCTTCGCAGGCGCGATCATCGGTGTGTTGCTGCTGGCCACCGGCGCGGTGTTGTGTAACGTGGTGACTGCGGCGTTGTTGTCGGAGACCTTTCCTACACGCACTCGTTACACCGCTTCGGCGATCACCTACAACATGGCCTACACCATCTTTGGCGGCACAGCGCCGTTGATGGCGACCTGGCTGATTGGCCTGACCGGCAGCAACCTGGCCCCGGCGTTTTACCTGATCGCCATTGCCCTATTGGGGTTGGTGGGCGGCCTGGCGTTGCGCGAAACCTCCAGGGTTGCGCTGGATGAAGTGGACGGCACGCTGGGCCAGCGTTCAGCCGTAGGGTCTATCGCCTGACACGTTCATTTCTGTAGGAGCGCGCTTGCCCGCGAAGCGATGTGTCAGTCACTCCCGTGGCACACACACTCTGCAGTCGCGGGCAAGCGTGCTCCTAACGATGCATTTTTCGCAACAAAACATGGCACCTGCGCCCCAAAAAATGGCACATTGACGACCCCTTGTGTCGCCGACATCTTTTGTAACTACTTGCGTGCGGCACATCTAATCGTTCGATGGATGAACCCAGATGGCCGTCACCAGCCCCTCGACCGCGACTTCTGCGACGCCTCAATCCAGCCCGTTGGTCATGCGCATCATTGGCGCAGTGGCGCTGGCGCATTTGATCAACGACCTGATCCAGTCGGTCCTGCCGTCGATCTACCCGATGCTCAAGGCCAACTACGGCCTGACCTTCACCCAGGTCGGTCTGATCACCCTGACGTTCCAGATCACCGCGTCGCTGTTGCAGCCGTGGGTCGGTTACTACACCGACCGCCATCCCAACCCGCTGGTCCTGCCGCTGGGCTCGATCTGCACGCTGATTGGCGTGTTGATGCTCTCGACCGTGGGCAGTTTCCCGATGATTCTTCTCGCATCGGCGCTGATCGGCATCGGCTCGTCGACGTTCCATCCTGAGGCCTCGCGGATTGCCCGTCTGGCCTCCGGTGGGCGGTTTGGCCTGGCGCAATCGACCTTTCAGGTGGGCGGTAACAGCGGCTCGGCGTTCGGGCCGTTGCTGGCGGCGGCGATCATCATTCCGTTCGGCCAGGGGCACGTGGCGTATTTCGGCCTGTTCGCGCTGTTCTCCGTGGGCCTGCTATGGGCCATCAGCCGCTGGTACAAATCGCACCTGGCGCTGTTCAAACTCAAGGCAGGCAAGGCGGCGACCCACGGTCTGTCCAAGGCGCGGGTGACCTTCGCGCTGGCCGTGTTGGCGTTTCTGGTGTTCTCCAAATTCTTCTACATGACCAGCATCACCAGCTACTTCACCTTCTACCTAATCGAGCGCTTCGACCTGTCCGTCGCCAGCTCCCAGCTGCACCTGTTCCTGTTCCTCGGCGCGGTCGCGGCGGGCACTTTCTTCGGCGGGCCAATCGGCGACAAGATCGGTCGCAAGGCAGTGATCTGGTTCTCGATCCTGGGCGCTGCGCCGTTTACCCTCGCGCTGCCGTATGCCGATCTGTTCTGGACCAGCGTGCTCAGCGTGATCATCGGTTTCATCCTGGCCTCGGCGTTTTCCGCCATCGTCGTGTACGCCCAAGAGTTGGTGCCGGGCAACGTCGGCATGATCGCCGGGATCTTCTTCGGCCTGATGTTCGGCTTTGGTGGCATCGGCGCCGCTTTGTTAGGGCACCTGGCCGACCTTTACGGCATCGTGTTTGTCTACAGCGTGTGTTCCTTCCTCCCGCTGCTGGGCATCTTGGCGATTTTGCTTCCGAAGACTAAGCACTGATGCTGACAGCGGTACTTATTTTTCTGATCACCATTACCCTGGTGATCTGGCAACCCAAGGGCCTCGGCGTCGGCTGGAGTGCAACGTTCGGCGCGGTGCTGGCGTTGATTTTCGGGGTCGTACACCTGGCGGACATCCCGCAGGTCTGGCACATCATCTGGAACGCCACGGGCACCTTCATTGCGCTGATCATCATCAGCCTGTTGCTCGACGAGGCCGGGTTCTTTAACTGGGCGGCGCTGCATGTGGCGCGTTGGGGCAAGGGTCGCGGCCGCTGGCTGTTCGCGTTCATCGTGCTGCTCGGCGCGCTGGTCTCGGCGCTGTTCGCCAATGACGGCGCGGCGCTGATCCTCACGCCCATCGTCATGTCGATGCTGCTGGCCTTGCGCTTTTCCCCGGCCACGACCCTGGCATTCGTCATGGCGGCGGGCTTCATTGCCGACACCGCGAGCTTGCCGTTGGTGGTGTCGAATCTGGTCAACATCGTCTCGGCTGACTATTTCGGCATCGGCTTCAACCGCTACGCCTCGGTGATGGTTCCGGTCAATCTGGTCAGCGTCGCAGCGACCCTGGCGGTGCTGATGCTGTTCTTGCGCCGCGACATTCCTGAAACCTTCGACGCTTCCCAACTCGATGAACCGGCATCGGCCATTAAAGACCGCGCAACCTTCATCGCTGGCTGGTGGGTGCTGGGGATTCTGTTGGTCGGCTGTTTTGCCCTGGAGCCGCTGGGCATTCCGATCAGCGCGATCTCGGCGGTGTGCGCGGCGATCCTGTTGGGCATCGCGGCCAAGGGGCACAAGATTTCCACGCGCAAGGTCATGAAAGAAGCGCCGTGGCAGATCGTGATTTTCTCGCTGGGCATGTACCTGGTGGTCTACGGGCTGCGCAACGAGGGCATGACCACCTACCTCGCAGGCTGGCTGGATCGCTTCGCCGAGCACGGCCTGTGGGGCGCGGCGATGGGCACCGGGGTGCTGACCGCGTTGCTGTCGTCGGTGATGAACAACCTGCCGACGGTGCTGATCGGGTTGCTGTCCATTGATGCCAGTCAGGCACACGGGCCGCTTCAGGAAGCGATGATTTACGCCAACGTCATCGGCAGTGACCTGGGGCCGAAGATCACTCCCATCGGCAGCCTGGCGACCTTGCTCTGGCTGCACGTGCTGGCGCGCAAGGGCGTGAGCATCGGCTGGGGTTATTACTTGCGCGTCGGCATCATGCTGACCTTGCCGGTGTTGTTGATCACGCTGGCGGCGCTGGTGCTGCGACTGAGTGTCTGACCTCGTCGGCCGGCGCCAGCGCAGGCCACAGGTTTGAAACCAGAAACACGCGTTCGGCTTCCTGCCAGTGGCCTTGCTGCGTTTGTGTCAGGCGCACCAGCAGTTGCGCCTGGGCCATGGGGTCGAGCTGTTCTCGCCATGCCTGAAATTCAGCCTCACTCCAGATTTCGTCATACCGCGCCGGGCCCAGCCAGGCGTGGCGTGGCAGCGGTTGCCAGCGTCCTTCGGGGTGATGCGCGGCAAAGGCCGGCCAGTCCTTGTGATGAATCCATGTCCCACGCAGATGCTCGGCGTGCACGCCCTGTGGGGAAGCACCTGTGTCGGGCCACGGATAGAACAGATAACCGCCCAGCCAGAGCGCCGCGTTGAACGATTCAATCCCCAATGCCGACAACGCTTCCCGACTTTCCTCACGCCCCGACATCGGCAACTGATGCTGACTCAGGTGGGCGAGCTTCAACCCCAGCCGATCATGGGATCCGGGTCCCAGCCAGTTCGCCGGATCCGCGCGGTCGGTGTCCCGCTCGCCCAGATAAAACTTGATCGCCAATTCAACGTGATGAATACCGTTCTTGTCCCTCAACAGCATGTCCAGCTCTCCCAGCGTATGCCCGCCGACTCGAATCGGCAGGTTGGCGGCAATCATCTCCACACCCGGCGCGTGCAGGATTGCGAAATGCCAGAGGTGTTCGTAATACAACCCCAGACGCCGTATCGAACGGCGCGACAGCCATTCAACGAGAACGCCACTGTCCTGGTCGAGACCCCGCAAAAAGGCGTCCAATGCCTCGGGATTCTGCACCCAATCACTGCCGCTCAAGGGATGACGCTGCG
The DNA here is from genome assembly GCF_059421985.1 of Pseudomonas sp. GW821-FHT02A11. Lineage (NCBI taxonomy): Bacteria > Pseudomonadati > Pseudomonadota > Gammaproteobacteria > Pseudomonadales > Pseudomonadaceae > Pseudomonas > Pseudomonas sp. GW821-FHT02A11. The sequence goes on along the minus strand of NZ_JBWKWB010000017.1, from coordinate 84,246 downwards.
GCCATTCGGTCAGCGCCAGCATCGGCGGCGAGAGGATCACCCACGCCAGATCCCGCACCTGAGGCGTGCGCAGTTGAAGGGGCAAGGCGGTGAGGGTCGGGAATGGGGTCATGGGCGAAGGATAGCAGGGCGCACTCCTCTGAAAGCTGCCACAGGGGCGTAGGTTCCACCGGTTGAACCTACGCCAAGCCCGGACTATGGGGCGCCCGTTGATCGTTCCCACACCTGCATGTAATTGGGCGCGAAAAAGCCCAGCCGCCACCCGTCGTAGGGCAGGTGCACGCCGTAGCGGTTGGTGCCACAGGCGCCCAGCAGCGGAAGCAGGATCAGTACAGCGAGCAGGCTCCCTTTAGCGATTGGCATGGGTCACTCGCTTGCACTGGGTGCCTTGGCAATCGTAGTGATCGAAAATCATCGAGCCTCCCTTTGTGCAGGCATGGATGGGAGGTGCTTCACCATGAATCGAAGGGAATGCCGAATTTGTCGATGTAGGCCTTGGCCTCCGGGTTCAGATCACGATACCGACCGTTCGAGAAGCCTTCGTAAGGGCCTTTCGGAGCCACTTTGGCTTGAACGCGGCTGACTTCGATTGCGTCAAGGCACACGCCCATGATCCAGGTTTTGGCGATGCCGCCGGGGGCCAAACCTATAACGACATTTTTTCGGTGGTCGTCTATCCAGGTATCGCCGTAGCAGTACGCCCGCTCTCCTTTGAGCATTTCTTGACCCACGGCACTCGGTATCTCGATGAACGCCTCATAGGTCTGCGGTTCAGCCAGTGATTGCCAACGGACATAGATCAACTGAGGCAAATCCGCACCGAAGACATGCTTGCCTGCCCCATCGCCAGGATTTTTAGGCCAGCCATTCGGGTTTCCCCTGAAATTGCGGGGCGACCTAACGGAAGCAATGCCGCTCATGGCGCGTCTGAAAATACGGTCGTTGATGTCGATGACGTTGGCGGTTTCGATCCACACCTCCATGTAATTGGGCGCGAAAAAGCCCAGCCGCCACCCGTCGTAGGGCAGGTTCACGCCGTAGCGGTTGGTGCCACAGGCGCCCAGCAGCGGGAGCAGGATCAGTACAGCGAGCAGGTTCCATTTAGCGATTGGCATGGGTCACTCGCTTGCACTGCTGAGTGCCTTGGCAATCGCCGCTGCTCAAGGTCATGGACCCGGCCTTTTGTGCAGGCATGGATGGGAGGTGCTTCACCATGAATCGAAGGGAATGCCGAATTTGTCGATGTAGGCCTTGGCCTCCGGGTTCAGATCACGATACCGACCGTTCGAGAAGCCTTCGTAAGGGCCTTTCGGAGCCACTTTGGCTTGAACGCGGCTGACTTCGATTGCGTCGAGGCAAGCGCCCATTATCCAGGTCTTGGCAATGCCGCCGGGGGCCAAGCCGATGGCAATGTTGTTTCGGTAATCGTCCAGCGAGATATTGCTGGCCTTGCAGTAGGTGCGTCCGCCTTCGAGCATTTTCTGCCGGGTCGCTTCGGGTATCTCGATGAACGCCTCATAGGTCTGCGGTTCAGCCAGTGATTGCCAACGGACATAGATCAGCTGAGGCAAATTCGCACCGAAGACATGCTTGCCTGCCCCATCGCCAGGATTTTTAGGCCAGCCGTTCGGGTTTCCCCTGAAATTGCGGGGCGACCGCACGGCGGCGATGCCACTCATGGCGCGCCTGAAAATACGGTCGTTGATGTCGATGACGTTGGCGGTTTCAATCCAGACCTCCATGTAATTGGGCGCGAAAAAGCCCAGCCGCCACCCGTCGTAGGGCAGGTTCACGCCGTAGCGGTTGGTGCCACAGGCGCCCAGCAGCGGGAGCAGGGCCAGTACAGCGAGCAGGCTCCATTTAGCGATTGGCATGGGTCACTCGCTTGCACTGGGTGCCTTGGCAATCGTAGTGATCGAAAATCATCGAGCCTCCCTTTGTGCAGGCATGGATGGGAGGTGCTTCACCATGAGTCGAAGGGAATGCCGAATTTGTCGATGTAGGCTTTGGCCTCTGGATTGGGGTCTCGGTAGTAGAGGCCATTCGAGAAGCCTTCGTAAGGGCCTTTCGGAGCCACTTTGGCTTGAACGCGGCTGACTTCGATTGCGTCAAGGCACACGCCCATGATCCAGGTTTTGGCGATGCCGCCGGGGGCCAAACCTATAACGACATTTTTTCGGTGGTCGTCTATCCAGGTATCGCCGTAGCAGTACGCCCGCTCTCCCTTGAGCATTTCTTGACCCACGGCACTCGGTATCTCGATAAACGCCTCATAGGTCTGTGGCTCAGCCAGTGATTGCCAACGGACATAGATCAACTGAGGCAAATCCGCACCGAAGACATGCTTGCCTGCCCCATCGCCAGGATTTTTAGGCCAGCCATTCGGGTTTCCCCTGAAATTGCGGGGCGACCTTACGGAGGCAATGCCGCTCATGGCGCGCCTGAAAATACGGTCGTTGATGTCGATGACGTTGGCGGTTTCGATCCAGACCTCCATGTAATTGGGCGCGAAAAAGCCCAGCCGCCACCCGTCGTAGGGCAGGTTCACGCCGTAGCGGTTGGTGCCACAGGCGCCCAGCAGCGGGAGCACAGCCAGTACAGCGAGCAGGCTCCCTTTAGCGATTGGCATGGGTCACTCGCTTGCACTGGGTGCCTTGGCAATCGTAGTGATCGAAAATCATCGAGCCTCCCTTTGTGCAGGCATGGATGGGAGGTGCTTCACCATGAGTCGAAGGGAATGCCGAATTTGTCGATGTAGGCCTTGGCCTCCGGGTTCAGATCACGATACCGACCGTTCGAGAAGCCTTCGTAAGGGCCTTTCGGAGCCACTTTGGCTTGAACGCGGCTGACTTCGATTGCGTCAAGGCACACGCCCATGATCCAGGTTTTGGCGATGCCGCCGGGGGCCAAACCTATAACGACATTTTTTCGGTGGTCGTCTATCCAGGTATCGCCGTAGCAGTACGCCCGCTCTCCCTTGAGCATTTCTTGACCCACGGCACTCGGTATCTCGATAAACGCCTCATAGGTCCGTGGCTCAGCCAGTGATTGCCAACGGACATAGATCAGCTGAGGCAAATTCGCACCGAAGACATGCTTGCCTTTTCCATCGACAGGATTTTTAGGCCAGCCATTCGGGTTTCCCCTGAAATTGCGGGGCGACCTAACGGAAGCAATGCCGCTCATGGCGCGTCTGAAAATACGGTCGTTGATGTCGATGACGTTGGCGGTTTCGATCCAGACCTCCATGTAATTGGGCGCGAAAAAGCCCAGCCGCCACCCGTCGTAGGGCAGGTTCACGCCGTAGCGGTTGGTGCCACAGGCGCCCAGCAGCGGGAGCAGAGCCAGTACAGCGAGCAGGCTCCATTTAGCGATTGGCATGGGTCACTCGCCGGTGATCGTGGGTGGGACGGTTGATGAAAATGAGGTCCAGATCGCTGTTCCTGAAGTTCATCACGGCGTTCCAGTTCGCAGACAAATGGATGTATCGCTGGAGCAGCAACTGTTCTTCCGGGGTTGTTAGGTTGGGGGTGGGCAAGCCGTGCAGGACATACGCCCGCAGCTTTTCGGCGATTGAGGTCAGCTCTTTCGGCAGTGCCAGACGGTCGTCGAGATCATCGAGAGCGATGAACGGAACGCGGTGCCGTGCGCCCAAATCGCGCATGATGCGCAGGTAGATTTTGGACAGGTCGCCGTACACTTCGCGCTCGACCTTGGGCGCCACGTAGACGCGTTGCATGGGGTGCAGTTCGTCTCGGCTGCGTGGCTGTACGACAGACCAGATTTCGATGTCCCATTCAATGCCATTCGCCTCCAGGTGCCGGAGCCAGGGATCGTTGCTGGTCCGCAACTGGTAAAAGGCGGATGAACGCTCATGGCTCAGATAGAGGTGTTCCAGGCTGTGCAGTGGCTTACTCACTAATACCCGTTCGCGGCTGCGTGGCAGATAGCCGCCGCCGATGTCTGAGTGGGCGCCGGGCAGCAGAATGTCGTGATCGGTACGGGTCAGGGCGAAGTTGAGGCGATGTTCGTCGCGAGCGACGAACTGGACGACCTTCCGTGCGATGTTGGCGGGCAGTGCCAGGTTCAGGCCTGACACGCGGGCATTGCCGGGGCTGAAATCACCCGCCAGAGGCGAGACGATTCCGGCCACGGTGTCGAACAGGCCGATGAAGTTGAGGCAGAAATCCTGCTCCAGTCGCCAGGCAAAGCCTTCGACAAACGCGGCCGGGTCTGCGGAAAGGGTTTTTGCCAGAAGACTTTTTTGGGCGTTGCGCAAGTCGTTGGCAAAGTGTCGGGCAGCAGCGGCCCCTCGACTGAAGCCAAACACGTCCACTTCCACGCGCTTGACCTTGATCCCTGGATTATGGCGTCTGAACCGCTGCAATCGTTCGGTTACCAACTCAGAGCTCTGCTCCACCCGCGCCAACACCCCCGTTCCCCAACGCCCCGTCGCCTGACCGTAGCGATCATCGTCGCCACCACTCACGGTCCCGATGCCTGCTAAGTAGACGGCAATCGAAGCCTCTTCGTCCTCCGCCCCAAGGCTGATGTCCGCCTGATCCACATACAGCTCATACAACCGCGCTACATTGCTGGTGTCGTTGCCATAGCTGTTGTCCGGCGTACTGCCATCCACGCCATAGCCATACGTTGCGCAGAACTGCCGGATGTCCTCGCTCTGATCCTGCAAGCCAACGTCTCGGGCCATGCACCCGGCGACGGTCTCGCTGTTCGCCTGATTGTTGCCGGTGCCGTCGAAGAACACGCCGATGCGCAGGGTGATGAGCTGTTGCTGCTCGACTTCTTCTTCCTCTTCTTCTAGTTCCTCGACGTTGACGCCGACCTTTGCATCGGGATTTGAATGTTTCGAAGTGGAGGGTGGGACGGAGCGGGCGGCAACCGCATAAACGGGTGCTTTGCGTGCGTCCGATGTGCTCGGTCCATTATCGGAACGGCTCACATAGGAGGATTGGGTGGAGGAGGGCCAGAGCTCCGCCCGGCAGGGACAGGTGCTGTAGCTGTCGAGTGACCCTGCCACGCGTTTGCCGTGACTCGTGATATACGAGATTCCCCCCTCGATGGTGTAGATCTGCCCATCGACGCCGCACGTGACCCTGTCGCCTTCGCGGCAATGTTCCTGTCCAAACATATTGACCCCGGGGTGTGAGTCCAGGACAACGCCACCGCAGGCGGTACGATCGTTTTTTCGAATGAAATAGCCTTTAGCCACTAATGGATCCTGTCAAAGAAACGCTTCCGTGCGGTTTGGAGTGGGTCACAGCGATGTGCGACGTGTGAACGTCGATTCGCACGCTGCCCTCGTTCCCCCATGCAGGCGATGGATAAGGGCGTTGGAGAGGTAAGGTGGAGCAGGGTGAACGGGGTTGGCGTGACGGCGTGCCCGGGAGAGCGTCAGCGAAAGCCTCTAAGGTTGCGGCTGTTTTCCTACAGATCGTGCCGTTTTTGTTCGCCGTTCAACGCGATTCGGGCTGACGTCGCCGGGTATTGGGATGGTTACCGAGCGAAGTGAGCCGTCCGCAAACCAATCGGCATGCACCGTGATTTGCCGCTACCGACCCCTTCGCCCATAATCGCGTTCTTTACAGGCATGAACCCCGCGGGAGCCCCATGGAGCAATTTCGTAATATCGGCATCATTGGTCGCCTGGGCAGTTCCCAAGTGCTCGAGACTGTCCGCCGACTCAAGAAATTCCTGATATCGCGGCACCTGCATGTGATCCTCGAAGACACCATCGCCGAGGTCCTGCCGGGGCATGGTCTGCAAACCTCTTCGCGCAAGATGCTCGGTGAAGTCTGCGACATGGTCATCGTCGTCGGCGGCGATGGCAGCCTGCTCGGCGCCGCCCGCGCGCTGGCCAAGCACAACGTGCCGGTGCTGGGGATCAACCGCGGCAGCCTGGGCTTTCTGACCGACATCCGCCCCGATGAGCTGGAAGTGAAGGTCGCCGAGGTGCTCGACGGTCATTATCTGGTGGAAAACCGCTTCCTGCTGCAGGCCGAAGTGCGCCGTCACGGTGAAGCGATCGGCCAGGGCGACGCCCTCAATGATGTGGTGCTGCACCCCGGCAAATCCACGCGCATGATCGAATTCGAGATCTACATCGACGGCCAGTTCGTCTGCAGCCAGAAGGCCGACGGCCTGATCGTGGCCACGCCGACAGGTTCCACGGCCTACGCACTGTCGGCGGGCGGCCCGATCATGCACCCCAAGCTGGACGCCATTGTCATCGTGCCGATGTACCCGCACACCCTGTCCGGCCGGCCAATTGTCGTCGACGGCAACAGTGAGCTGAAAATCGTTGTCTCAAAGGACATGACGATTTATCCACAGGTCTCCTGCGATGGACAAAACCACTTCACCTGCGCGCCGGGTGACACCGTGACCGTGAAAAAGAAACCGCAAAAACTGCGTCTGATTCACCCCCTCGATCACAACTATTACGAAGTCTGCCGGACCAAACTCGGTTGGGGCAGTCGGCTCGGCGGCGGGAGCGACTGATGCTCGATCCCGCGCGTAGCTACGATCTGATCGGTGACGTGCATGGATGTGCCCAGACCCTTGAGCACTTGCTCGACACCCTTGGTTACCGCTTTCAGGCCGGCGTCTGGCGCCACCCTGAACGCATCGCCCTGTTCCTGGGCGACATCATCGACCGCGGCCCGCGCATTCGCGAGGCACTGCACATCGTTCACGACATGGTCGTGGCCGGGCAGGCGTTCTGCATCATGGGCAACCATGAGTTCAATGCCTTGGGCTGGTCGACCCCTGCGCCGCCGGAAAGCGGCAAGCAGTTCGTGCGCGAGCACACGCCCCGTCACGCGCGCCTCTTGGGCGAAACCCTGGCGCAGTTCGAAGGGCATCCCGGCGACTGGAACGACTTCCTCAAATGGTTCTATGAGCTGCCGCTGTTCATCGACGCCGAGCGTTTCCGGCTGGTGCACGCCTGTTGGGACACCAACCTGATCGAGCCATTGCGCAGCGCCCATGGCGACGGTCGCATCGATCAGCACTTCGTCCAGGCCTCTGCCGTGCAAGGCAGTTTCGCCAGCGCGGTGTTCGACCGACTGTTGCGCGGCACCGACATGCGCCTGCCCCACGGCATGACGCTCACCGGTGGTGATGGCCTGACCCGAGCCTCGTTCCGCACCAAGTTTTGGGAAGACAACCCGCAGACCTACGGCGACGTGGTGTTCCAGCCCGACGCTTTGCCCGAGCCCGTGGCCAAACGGCCGCTGTCGGACAGCGAGAAAAGCGCGTTGCTGCGCTATGGCGCGGACGAGCCATTGCTGTTCGTCGGCCATTATTGGCGCAGCGGGATTCCCGCTCCGATTCGCCCGAACCTGGCGTGCCTGGACTACAGCGCCGTGCTGTACGGCAAGCTGGCCGCGTATCGCCTTGATCAAGAAACCCGCATCGACCCGAGCAAATTCGTCTGGGTCGATGTCACGCGGCCCGAGATTGCCAAATGAGCCTTAATCCATGAATCCGGTCGCCGTCCTGCGTCTGCCCCTGAACATCGACCTGAGCGGTTTCGTCGAACTGCTGCGCCGCCTCAACGTCCCGCACCGGGTCAGCGAGGAGGCAGGCGAGCAAGTGCTCTGGGTGCCCGACGCGCCGCAACTGGCCGACGATGTCCGGCGTCTCTATGAGCAATACCCGCAAGGCGATCCTACCGCGCAGCTGCCGCCGGGCCGTGAAGTGGTGGCCGTAAGCCGCCCAAGTCCGTTGCTGCAAGTGCGCAGCAGCCCGGTGACCAGCATCTTTTTGCTGCTGTGCCTGATCGTCGCGGGGGTGACGCTTTTGGGCGACAACTTCGAGGCGCTGAGCTGGCTGACCTTCAACGATTTCCGCGTCAGCGGCGATTACGTGATGTTCACCCCGGTCGATGTCACGCTGGCGGCGGGGCAGTGGTGGCGGATTGTGTCGCCGATGTTGATCCACTTCGGCCTGCTGCATCTGGTGATGAACGCCCTGTGGTTCTGGGAGCTGGGGCGGCGTATCGAAGTACGCCAGGGCAGCTGGCAGTTGCTGGGGCTGACCCTGGCCTTCAGCGCCTTTTCCAACTACGGCCAGTATTTCTGGAGTGGCCCGAGCCTGTTCGGCGGATTGTCCGGAGTGCTGTATGGCTTGCTGGGTCACTGCTGGATCTTTCAATGGCTCGCACCCAACCCCATCTATCGTTTGCCGCGCGGCGTACTGGTGATGATGCTCGCGTGGCTGGTGCTGTGCATGTCCGGGCTGATCAGCCTGCTGGGTTTTGGCGAAATCGCCAACGGCGCCCACGTCGGCGGACTGATCATCGGTTGTGCAACAGGTCTTGTGGGCGGTGCATTGGCGCGCCGTAAGCATTAAAATTGCCCGCTTAATTCTGGGAGAGCCCAATGTCCTCTTTTGTCGAAATGATCGAAAACATCACCCCGGACATCTACGAGAGCCTGAAACTGGCCGTGGAAATCGGCAAGTGGTCCGATGGCCGCAAGCTGACTCAAGAGCAACGTGAGCTGTCGCTGCAGGCGCTGATCGCCTGGGAAGTGCGCAACGTGCCCGAAGAACAGCGCATCGGCTACATGGGCCCGCAGGAGTGCGCCTCCAAGTCAGCGCCGGTGCCGAACATCCTCTTCAAGTCGGATGCCATCCATTGATAGAGATTGGTCGCGGCTCCGTCAACAAGATGTCTGCCCGGCTCGATGCCACGCAGGTGGAATATGCGTTTCGTCTGGGTGACTCGGAAATTCCGGTCAACCCGCTGATCGGCAAGACCGTGCGCCTGGAATACCTGGGTGCCATTCACTGCAGCCATTGCGGCCGTCGCACCAAGACCAGCTTCAGCCAGGGCTATTGCTACCCCTGCATGCAGAAACTGGCCCAGTGCGACCTGTGCATCATGAGCCCGGAAAAATGCCACCACGAACACGGCACCTGCCGCGATCCGTCGTGGGGCGAGCAGTTCTGCATGACCGATCACGTGGTTTATCTCGCCAACTCGTCGGGCGTCAAAGTCGGCATCACCCGTGCCACCCAGCTGCCGACACGCTGGCTGGACCAGGGCGCGAGCCAGGCGTTGCCGATCGTGCGCGTAGCCACCCGTCAGCAGTCGGGTTTCGTCGAAGACCTGTTCCGCAGCCAAGTGGCCGACCGCACCAACTGGCGGGCCCTGCTTAAAGGCGATGCGCCATCGGTTGACCTGACGGCCATTCGTCAGCAATTGTTCGAGTCTTGCGCCGAAGGCCTGGCGTCACTGCAAACGCGCTTCGGTCTGCAGGCGATCCAGTTGTTGAACGATGTGCAACCCATCGAGATCAACTACCCGGTCGAGGCTTATCCGACGAAGATCGTCAGCTTCAACCTGGACAAGGACCCCATCGCCGAAGGCACGTTGCTGGGCATCAAGGGCCAGTACCTGATCTTCGACACGGGCGTGATCAATATTCGCAAGTACACGGCGTATCAACTCGCCGTGCATCAGTAGCCTGAATTGGAAGAAGGGACAGCATCATGCGCACCGAACAGCCAAAAATGATCTACCTGAAGGATTACCAGGCGCCTGAGTACCTCATCGACGAGACGCACCTGACCTTCGAATTGTTCGACGACCACACCTTGGTGCACGCGCAATTGGTCATGCGCCGCAATCCGCAGCGGGGCCAGCCTTTACAAGGAGTCGCCTTGCCACCGCTGGTGCTTGACGGTCAACAGTTGGAACTGCTGTCGGTCAAGCTGGCCGATGTCGATCTGGCAGCGGGTGACTACGAGCTGACCCCGGACAACCTGACCGTCCACCCCCAATCCGAGACCTTCACCCTGGACACCAGCGTGAAGATCCACCCCGAAACCAACACCGCGCTGGAAGGCCTGTACAAGTCCAGCGGCATGTTCTGCACCCAGTGCGAGGCCGAAGGTTTCCGCAAGATCACCTATTACCTCGACCGCCCGGACGTGATGAGCAGCTTCACCACGACCGTGATTGCCGACAAACAGGACTTCCCGATCCTGCTGTCCAACGGCAACCCGATCGAGGCAGGCCCTTCCGAAGACGGGCGTCACTGGATCACCTGGGAGGACCCGTTCAAGAAGCCGGCCTACCTGTTTGCGTTGGTGGCGGGTGATCTGTGGTGCATCGAAGACACCTTCATCACCATGACCGAACGCAAGGTCACGTTGCGCATTTATGTCGAGCAGGAAAACATCGACAAATGCCAGCACGCCATGGACAGCCTGAAGAAATCCATGCGCTGGGACGAAGAGGTCTACGGCCGCGAATACGACCTGGACATCTTCATGATCGTGGCGGTCAACGACTTCAACATGGGCGCCATGGAGAACAAGGGCCTCAACATCTTCAACTCCAGCGCTGTGCTGGCCCGCGCCGAAACCGCGACCGACGCTGCGCACCAACGTGTTGAAGCCATCGTCGCCCATGAATACTTCCACAACTGGTCGGGCAACCGCGTGACCTGCCGCGACTGGTTCCAGCTGTCGCTCAAGGAAGGCTTCACCGTGTTCCGTGATGCGGGCTTTTCCTCGGACATGCACTCGGCGACGGTCAAGCGCATTCAGGATGTCGCGTACCTGCGCACGCACCAGTTCGCTGAAGATGCGGGCCCCATGGCCCACGCCGTGCGCCCGGACAGCTTCATCGAGATTTCCAACTTCTACACCCTGACCGTGTACGAAAAGGGTTCGGAAGTGGTCGGCATGATCCACACCTTGCTCGGTGCCGAAGGTTTCCGTAAAGGCAGCGACCTGTACTTCGAGCGCCACGACGGCCAGGCCGTGACCTGCGACGATTTCGTCAAGGCCATGGAAGACGCCAACGGCATCGACCTGACCCAGTTCAAGCGCTGGTATTCCCAGGCCGGCACGCCGCGCCTGGCGGTGAGCGAGTCCTACGACGCTGCGGCCAAAACCTACAGCCTGACCTTCCGCCAGAGCGCGCCGACCACCCCAGGTCAGCCAGGCGACGAGAAAAAGCCGTTCGTGATTCCGGTATCGCTGGGCCTGCTGGACAAGCAAGGTCAGGAAATTGCGCTGCGCTTGCAGGATGAATCCTCGGTATCCGGTACCTCCCGCGTCATCTCCGTGACCGAAGCCGAACAGACCTTCACCTTCGTCGACATCGCCGAACAGCCGCTGCCTTCGCTGCTGCGTGGCTTCTCCGCGCCGGTGAAACTGAGCTTCCCGTACAACCGCGACCAGCTGATGTTCCTGATGCAGCATGACAGCGACGGCTTCAACCGCTGGGATGCCGGTCAGCAGTTGTCGGTGCAGGTGCTGCAGGAGCTGATTGCTCAGCATCAGAAGGGCGAGGCATTGGTGCTGGATCAGCGTCTGACCACTGCGCTGCGCACCGTGCTGGCGGATGAGTCTCTGGATCAGGCGATGGTCGCCGAAATGCTCTCGCTGCCAGGCGAGGCGTACCTCACCGAAATCAGCGAAGTGGCCGATGTCGATGCCATCCACGCCGCTCGCGAGTTCGCTCGTCAGCAACTGGCGAACAGCCTGAGCGACGCGTTGTGGAAGCGTTACGTGGCTAATCGTGAGGTGTCCAAGGCCACGGCCTACGTGGCTGAATCCGAACACTTCGCCCGCCGCGCGCTGCAAAACATCGCATTGTCGTACCTGATGCTCACTGGCAAGCCAGAAGTGCTGGCGGCGGCGATCGAACAGTTCGACAGCGCCGACAACATGACCGAACGCCTGACCGCGCTGGCGGTGCTCGTCAACTCGCCATTCGAAGACGAGAAGGCCAAGGCACTGGCGGTGTTCGCCGAAAACTTCAAGGACAATGCCCTGGTCATGGATCAGTGGTTCAGTGTGCAGGCTGGCAGCACCCTAACGGGCGGTCTGGAGCGGGTGAAGGCGCTGATGCAGCACCCGGCGTTTACCCTCAAGAACCCGAACAAGGTGCGGGCGCTGATCGGTGCGTTTGCCGGGCAGAACCTGATCAACTTCCATGCGGCGGATGGTTCGGGGTATCGCTTCCTGGCGGATCTGGTCATCGAGCTGAACAGCTTCAACCCGCAGATCGCGTCGCGTCAGCTGGCGCCGTTGACGCGCTGGCGCAAATACGACGACAAGCGCCAGGCGCTGATGAGGGGCGAGCTGGAGCGGATTCGCGCGTCGGGGCAGTTGTCGCCGGATGTGTATGAAGTCGTGAGTAAAAGCCTGGCGTAATTTTCGCGGGCTTGGGTGAAAAGGGCTGTCCGTTTGAGCGGGCGGCCCTTTTTTGGTTTTTCGGGACGGGGGTATTCGTCTGATTGACCGCGCATGAACCCAGAAGCGAACGCTGATGTGGGTTACGCCCCAATCTCTCGTAGGAGCAGTCGGAGGTTACGACGGCCGCGAAAGCGGTACTCCAGACACCGGTGTTTTACCTGGCCACCGTCTACGCCCAATCGCGGCCCGCACGGTCGCCACCTCCAGAGTTTCAAGCTTGTAGTCCATTTCCCATCCCAGACTTCCCGCTTTCACACCGCAACACAAGAGTCACCTGACAGAAACATCCCGCCGGAAAAGTCACCCTTTCGCCACCTGCCAAACCACAGGCATCTCTTCAAGCGGAAGGTACTAAACAGTTTATGAAGGCAAGCAAAACGCTGGTATTGCTGACACTTGCAGCGCTCGCGCAAGAATCACTCGCCCACGCACAAATAAAGGACGAACAACAGTTCCAGCTCGGCGGCGTTGAGTTGAGCCTGGGGGCGGGGTTGCTGAACGGTCAGGCGCAGGAGAAGGTGTACGACACCTACGATGGCAAAAAAATCAGCCAACTGAACTGGGACCTCAAGCGAGTCCCCACGCTTCATTTGGGGTTGGCCTACCACCCAAACGACTCGCTGACCCTGGAAGCCCGCGGCTGGACGAAAATCGCCAAGGGCGACGGGCACATGAAGGATTACGACTGGCTCAGCGATGAGCACGCCGGGTGGAGCGACTATTCAGACCATCCCGACACGCGCATTCAGAAAGCCTGGCAGGCAGAATTTGCGGCCACGCTTTGGGCACTTAAGCGCGACGATCTGGCGTTGGGGGGCCTGCTGGGTTACCAGCGCAACGAGTTCGGCTGGCAGGCCCGAGGCGGCAGCCTGACCTATTCATCGGACGAAGGCTTTCGCGATATCTCGGGAAAAATCCCCGCAGGCGTGAAAGGCATCACCTACGAACAGAGCTACGAAACCCCGTACGTGGGACTGGTGGGGCTTTACACCTATAAAGACTGGACACTGGAAGGACGCTTCAAATACAGCCAGTGGGTCAAGGCCAGAGACCATGACCAGCATCACCTGCGCGACATCACCTTTACCGGCAACAACGGCAACAAAGGCCGCATGCAAAGCCTGGCGCTGGGGCTGTCTTATCGTTTCAACCCGCAGCTCTCGCTCAAGGCAGGTGTTGATTATCAGACCTATGCCGAGGCCAAAGGCAGCACGCTGGTCAAGGATATGAAGGATGGTGAGCGCCGGTATTACGGGGGGAAAGCAGGCTCTCAAGCCAGCAGAACCGTATTGTCCAGCCTGGCGCTGAACTACCGGTTCTGACGCTGTAGCAGTGCGGCGTGCCACGGAACATCGCCGGCGTGAGCGCTTTGACGTAGTCAACGCCCAACCCGCAGCAAGCACCCTGCGCCTTGGGCGGGCATTGCGCCTTGTTTACGCAAGTCGCCGAAGGCGAAACGGTTCGGTCGTCAGGACCCACCGCTCCTCAAATAACATCACTCACCGCGATAAACACACCCACTGGTGCACGTCTCGTGAATACGGATCTGCGACAGCTCAGGCAGCAACGGCTTGAGCTCATTCCAGATCCACTTCACCAGTACTTCACTGGTGGGGTTTTCCAGACCGGGAATGTCGTTCAGGTAATTGTGATCCAGACGCTCATACAGCGGCTTGAAGATGGCCTTGATCTCGGAGAAGTCGCGAATCCAGCCGGTGTGCGGATCAGGCTCGCCCTGCAGGTAGATTGCGACCCGGAACGAGTGGCCGTGCAGACGGCCGCACTTGTGGCCTTCCGGGACGTGAGGCAGGCGGTGGGCGGATTCGAATGTAAATTCCTTGAAGATTTCCACGGTAGTAAGGGCCTTGAAAAGTGGCGATCGCCTGGACAAAAAAATACAGGCGGCGAGTTTATCAGCAATGGATCGCCGGGGGACAGGCAGAACCTGACCGCCTGGTTAAAACCCGCGCCGTTGAATCAGAGCCCCTTAAACCAGAGGCTGGAGTCTCCCGGCCAGCCGTCCACTGTCAACGAGCTCGATGAATTCATCGCCCAATCGTCGGCTCTGCTCCATCGCGGTCCGCCAATACTGCTGGCGTTCCTTGTCCTTGCCGACAAACCGCTTGAAGTCGCTGCGATCCGGCAATTTGCCGTAGGGCAGGGTGGCCAGGTAGTCCCGCGCGGGCGCGAGCAACACAACGTCCTGCAAACGACCCACATCACCACGCCTCCACGGCAGGGTCTTGTCGAACCAGCCGGGGATGATTTTGTCGGTGAAATGCGGGTAAAGCACGATGTCGCTGCCGCTGTAGGGCAGGTCGAGGTGGTAGTCCAGCAGGCCGCCGTCGCGGAAGGTCCCGGGGCCGACGCCGGGGATGTCCATGACGCCCTGCATGACCATCGGAATCGAACCCGAGGCGAGCAAGGCATGGCGCAGGTTGCCGGTGTCCAGGTGCAGGCAGCGCGACGGAAAATCAGTCAGCGCCAGCACCGGCGGGGCCAGTCGTGCGTCGTGCATGATCAGGCGCTCGAAGTGGCGCGACAGGCGGGCGCGGCCGATCAGGTTGTTGGCGATCACCGAGCCGAGCCCGAGGCCCAGACCACCACGATGGTCCAGCGCCAGCAGGCCGTGGCTTTTGACGATCATGATGTTGAGGCGGTAGTGGGGATTGCTCAGCACGCTGGCATCGTGGCCCTGTAACAGGTCGTCGAGCATCTTCACACAGCTCAGAGTGACCTCGGCCATGGTCACGCCTTTGGCAAAGCTCTGCTCGTTATAGAGCTTGCCCAGCCGTTCGATGCCTTCGACGGGGTTGGGCAGGCAGGCGCTGGCGAAGCGCCAGGAGCCGATGGATGCGCCGATCAGCGAGCGCTCGCGTTCAACGCGCGGCAGCCATTCGCCGAACAGGGCCAGGTCGAGCCCCTGAATGCCAAGGGCCTTGGGCCCTCCCGCTGCGCCGGGAATGGTGCCGACGTCGGCGGGCGACAGGCCATTGTCACGAATGCGCGCCAATGCGCGCGCGCCGGCCTTGATCGTCAGTGCGGGCGTCTTGATCCGAATGGCGCTCATGGGCACTCCAGCGTTGAACAGAGGCGGATTATAGCCACCGACGCGGGATCAGAAAGCGGCGGTTAGTACCAAACATAATGGCATGTAGCCAGAGAATTCAGCTTCAATTAAGTTCGTTTCGATATCGTTGTTTGCGTCAAAACGACGAACTCAACGGAGATTCATCATGAAATTTTTCACTGCCCTTTTCGCCACCGCTGCCCTCGCTGTCACCGCAGGTTACGTACAAGCCAAGGATCTGGGCCCGGATGAAGCCCTGCGTCTGCGAGATGCAGGTACTATTCAGTCCTTTGAAAAACTCAACGCCGCCGTGCTGGCCAAGCACGCAGGCGCGACCATCACCGAGACCGAACTGGAACAGGAATATGGCAAATACGTCTATCAGGTCGAACTGCGCGATGCCAAGGGCGTCGAGTGGGACGTCGAACTCGATGCCACCAACGGCCAGATTCTCAAAGATCACCAGGACACCTAATGATCGCCGGTAAGCGTCCCTATGCACGTTTGGTTTGCGGTTTGCTTGCAACCTGCGCAGTCATGGCCTGCACGGTCTGTACCGCGCGGGATCTGGATCAGGATGAAGCGCTGGCGCTGCGTCAGCGCGGCGTGATCCTGCCGCTGGAGCAGTTCATCGAACAAGCGTTGGGACGTTACCCCGGTTCAAAGCTCCTGGAAGCGGAGCTGGAAGAGAAACACGACGTGCTGGTCTACGAGATCGAGCTGGTTACCGCCGATCACGTGGTGCGCGAGCTCAAGTTCGACGCGCGCGACAGCCGTCTGCTCGAAGACAAGGAAGATGATTGATGCGCCTGTTACTGGTTGAGGACAACGTTCCCCTGGCCGACGAGCTGCTCAGCGCCTTGAGCCAGGGGTACGCCGTGGATTGGCTGGCCGATGGCCGTGATGCCATACATCAGGGCGCAAGCGAACCCTATGATCTGATCATTCTTGACCTGGGCCTGCCTGGCGTTCCGGGCCTTGAAGTGCTGCAAAAGTGGCGCGCTGGCGGGCTTTCGACGCCGGTGCTGGTGCTCACCGCTCGCGGTTCGTGGGCCGAACGGATCGAAGGCCTCAAAGCCGGCGCCGATGATTACCTCACCAAGCCTTTCCACCCCGAAGAACTGCAACTGCGCATTCAGGCGCTGTTGCGTCGGGCGCGTGGGCTGGCGAACCAGCCGAAGCTCGAAGCAGCGGGCCTGCACCTTGATGAAGGTCGTCAATGCGTGATCCGCGACGGCGAAGAAATCCAGCTGACGGCCGCCGAATTTCGCCTGTTGCGTTACTTCATGCTGCACCCCGAGCAGATCCTCTCCAAAAGCCATCTGGCCGAGCATTTATACGACGGCGAAAGCGAGCGCGATTCCAACGTGATCGAAGTGCACGTCAACCACCTGCGCCGCAAGCTGGGGCGCGCGGTGGTCGAGACCCGTCGCGGTCAGGGCTACCGGTTCGGCGGGACGGGCGGGTGAGGTCGATACAGCGACGCTTGAGCCTGGGCCTGATCAGCGTGCTGCTGATTATCGGGCTGGTGCTGGCGCAGGTCAGCCTCTGGCTGTTTGAGGTCGGCATGCAACGCTATCTGGAATCCGGACTGCGCAACGACGCTGAACTGCTGCTGGTCGCCATCGTTCGCGGCCCTGCGGGAATGCAGTTGGACGAGCACCGTCTGTCGCCGGGTTATCAGCGCCCCTATTCCGGCCATTATTTCCGCATCGACTTCGACGGCGGGCACTGGCGCTCGCGATCCTTGTGGGATCTGGAACTGCCGCAGCCTGACGACACCGGGCTGCACGCTGACTTCAAGCTGGAGAAGACCAAGCAGTCGCTGCTGTTGCTGCACTCCGAATACCGCAAGTTCGGCCAAACCATTTCCATCACCGTCGCTCAGGACTACACGCCGGTGCAGGCCAGTTTTGCGCTGGTTCAGCGCATCGGTCTGGCGCTGGGGCTGGGCGGTTTGATCCTCATCCTGATCCTGCAACGGATCACCGTACGCCGCGCCCTGCGCCCGCTGGACAAGGCCCGTGAGCAAATTCAGCAACTGCAGCAAGGCCAGCGCTCGCAACTGGATGAACAAGTGCCAGTGGAACTGGAACCGCTGGTGGCGCAGATCAACCACCTGCTGGCCCACACCGAAGACAGCCTCAAGCGCTCGCGCAATGCGTTGGGCAACCTCGGCCACGCCTTGAAGACCCCGCTGGCGGTGCTGATGAGCCTCGCCCAAGGGCCGAAACTGGCCGGCCACCCGCAAGTGCGTGAGACCTTGCGCGAGCAGTTGCAGCAGATTCAGCAGCGTCTGGAGCGTGAGCTCAATCGCGCCCGGCTGTCGGGCGATGCCTTGCCCGGCGTGCGATTGGACTGCGATGTCGAGCTGCCGGGGCTGTTTTCCACCTTGCAGATGATCCACGGCGAGCACCTTGAGCTGAACAATCACGTCCCCCGCGGCCTCGTGCTGCCGTGGGACCGGGAAGACATCCTCGAACTGCTGGGCAATCTGCTGGACAACGCCTGCAAATGGGCTGACAGCGTGGTAGGCCTGTGCATCACCCGTGAGCCGGACGGCTACTGCCTGCTGATCGACGATGATGGCCCGGGCATTCCCGAGGTGCAGCGCGAAGAAGTGCTGGGGCGCGGCAACCGGCTGGACGAACAGGTGACCGGCCATGGCCTGGGGCTGGGCATCGTCAAGGACATCGTCGAGTCCTGGGGCGGGCGGATTCAACTGCTTGAAAGCCCGCTCGGCGGTTTGCAGGTGCGTATCGATCTGCCCGAACGACAGGCCTCGCAACCGGGCATCCATTAACGGAACGAGCGCCGTTGTGACCTCAACTTTTGCCGTGCCGCGCCGTTAACCGATAAGGAGCCCGACGGGCCAACGTACACAATAATAAAAGGGTCATGTACCTATGCGGCTAAATCTCAAAGCCAAAGTCCTTTCCCTGGCGGTGCTTCCGGTGCTGCTGTTCGCGTTGATCATCAGCGTGAGCACGGTGTTCATGCTGCGCGAACAGGCCAGGCGCGAAGTCGAAGAAACCCGTCAGCATCTGCTCGCAGAAGCCAAGGCGACCCTGCAAAGCTACGTCGCCGTGGCCATGGGCACGATCAAGCCGCTGTACGACGCCTCGGCGCCGGGCGACATCGAGGCCCGCGCGCAAGTCATCAAGATGCTCTCTCAGGTCAAGTACGCCAAAGACGGCTACTTCTTCGGCTACGACTCCCAGGCCGTGCGCCTGTTCAAGGGCGACAGCCCCGATGGCATCGGCAAGAGCTTCAAGGACGTGCGCGACCCCAATGGCGTCTATGTCAACGCCGGCCTGGTGGACGTCGCCAAGAATGGCACCCATTTTCTCGAATATTCCTCGGCGCTGCCGGGCTCCAGCGAACTGGTGCCCAAGCTTGGCTACACCGAATACCTCGCCAAGTGGGATATGGCGGTCGGCTCGTCGGTCAATCTGGACAACATCGACGCCAAGGTCGCCGAAGTCCGTCAGGCCGTCACCCAGCGCATGGAAGACATGCTGATGACCATCATCGGCATCGCCGTGCTGGTACTGGTGATCATTACCGTGATCGGCGTGTGGATCGCCGGCAGCATCCTGCGGCCGCTGCGTCTGATGAAGGCCAATCTGGACGACATCGCGGCGGGCGAGGGTGACCTCACGCGCCGGCTGGCCGTGACCTCGCAAGACGAACTCGGCGAACTGGCAGGCTCGTTCAACCGCTTCGTCGACAAGATTCACGGGCTGGTGCGCCAGATTGCCGAAATGACCTCGCAACTGACCGGGCTGGTCGGCGAGGTCACCCATCAGGCGCAACGCTCCGAACAGGCCATGGAGCGTCAGCGCCACGAGACCGATCAGGTCGCGACCGCCATCAATCAGATGTCGGCAGCGGCTCAGGAAGTTGCCAAGAGCGCGCAAGGTGCGTCGGTGGCTGCGCAGCAGACCGACGAAGAGGGCCAGGCCGCCAAGCGTGTGGTCGATGGCAGCATTGAGCAGATCCATGCACTGGTGAATGACATCCGCCACAGCGGCACCTCGCTGGACAGCCTGCAGAACGACGTGACTTCCATCGTCGGCGTATTGGGGGTGATTCGCTCCATCGCCGAACAGACCAACCTGCTGGCCCTCAACGCGGCCATCGAAGCGGCGCGAGCGGGGGAGGCAGGTCGTGGCTTTGCGGTGGTGGCCGACGAGGTGCGCGCACTGGCCAGTCGCACCCAGCAGAGCACCCAGGAAATCCAGGGCATGATCGATCGCTTGCAACAGGGCACCCAGGGCGCAGTGGCGGCGATGCGTCGCTCAAGCGAAGCGGGCGACGGCACCTCTGCCAAAGCCAACGAAGCCGGGGCCTCGCTGGACACCATCGGTCAGTTGATCGGCACCATCAATTCGATGAACGCGCAGATTGCCAGCGCCGCGGAAGAACAGACGGCCGTGGCCGAGGAGATCAACCGCAGCGTGCATCAAATCGCCGTTGCGGTGGAAAGCGTCGCCGACGAAACCCGCCACAGCGCCAACACCTCGCGCAGCCTGACGGACCTCAACCATCGTCTGGGCCAACTGGTCGGGCAATTCCGCATCTGACGAGGGCATCCATTGCCAGCAAGGCGGGTCATTACGACCCGCCACGTCCTGACCCTCGTTCAATTCCATGCCTCTTCTCGTCTGCGTTACAGGCGGCACTCCTGTCGCAATCGGCGGACTAATCATTAGGCCTCGTGCTCAGCGGGGCTCACTGACATGGAAGGAACATGAACGATACTGCGCTGCAAAACAAAACCCTCATGCTGTTGCTAGTGCTGGTCACCATCGCCTTCATCTGGATCATGCTGCCGTTCTACGGCGCCGTGTTCTGGGCGGTGATCCTGGGCATCATCTTCGCGCCGCTGCAACGACGGTTCCTGGCGCGCTTCGGCTGGAAGCGCAATGCGGTGTCGCTGTGCACGTTGTTGGTCTGCCTGCTGATCGCGATTCTGCCGGTGATCATCATCAGCATGCTGATGGTTCAGGAGGGCACGGCGCTGTACAAGAACGTCGAAAGCGGCCAGCTGGACATCTCCAAATACCTCGCCGAATTCAAGGCGCTGCTGCCGACGTCGATTCAGCACTGGCTCAATCGCCTGGGTGTCGGGGATTTCAACGGGCTGCAGGACAAAATCTCCAAGGCCGCGATGCAAGGCAGCCAGTACCTGGCCACTCAAGCGTTCAGCTTCGGCCAAGGCACCTTTGATTTCGTGGTGAGCTTTTTCATCATGTTGTACCTGCTGTTTTTCTTTTTGCGCGACGGGCCGGAGCTGGTGCGCCGCATCCGCACCGCCGTGCCGCTGGCCGAGCCACAGAAGCGTCGACTGCAACTGAAGTTCACCCGGGTGGTGCGGGCAACCGTCAAAGGCAACATCGTGGTGGCGGTGACTCAAGGAGCGCTGGGCGGCTTGATCTTCTGGATTCTCGATATCCCCAGCGCCTTGCTCTGGGGCGTGGCTATGGCGTTTCTGTCGCTGCTGCCGGCAGTGGGGGCGGGCATCGTCTGGGCGCCGGTGGCGGTGTATTTCCTGGCCAGCGGCATGCTTTGGCAAGGCGTGGTGCTGGGCTTGTTCGGGGTCTTTGTGATTGGCCTTGTGGATAACGTACTGCGGCCGATTCTGGTGGGCAAGGACACGCGGATGCCCGATTACCTGATTCTGATTTCGACCCTGGGCGGCATGGCCGTGTTCGGCCTGAACGGGTTCGTGATCGGGCCGATGATCGCGGCACTGTTCATGTCGACCTGGGGGTTGTTCACCGGCGCCAAGCGCACCGTGCGCCTGCCGGGCTGAAGATGAGCCCCGGCTAAAAATCATGGAACCTGGCCGGCTCACAGGCTTCATATCTCTAGTTCAGGACTGTCACGGCCCCCGCCGTGACGGCGAGCACAGAGAGCACTTGCATGAGCGATATCCGCATCGGCATATCGGGCTGGCGCTATGTGCCGTGGCGCGGTGATTTCTACCCGGAAGGCCTGGCCCAGAAAAACGAACTCAAATTCGCCTCCAGGGCTGTGAACAGCATTGAGATCAATGGCTCGTTCTACTCCCTGCAGTCGCCGGACCTGTACGCCCGCTGGTACGCCGACACGCCCAAGGGCTTTGTCTTCAGCGTCAAGGCGCCGCGTTACATCACCCACGTCAAACGCCTGAACGGCATTGAAGAAGCGCTGGCCAATTTCTTTGCTTCGGGGATATTTCAGCTCAAGGAAAAGCTGGGCCCGATCCTCTGGCAGTTTCCACCGAGCTTCAAATTCGACGCGGAAAAGTTCGAGGCCTTTCTTAAGTTGCTGCCCCACGATGGCAAGGCCGCCAAAGCCTGCGCCAAAGGCTGCGCGGCGCGCATGGAGAAGCCGGGCTACCTCGATATTGCGGCCAGGGCGCGTTTGCGCCACGCCGTTGAAATCCGCCATGAAAGCTTCGCCGTCCCGGAATTCATCGCCCTGCTGCGCACTTACAAAGTGGCGCTGGTGGTGGCCGATACCGCAGGTAAGTGGCCTTATCTGGAAGACCTGACCTGCGATTTCATGTACCTGCGCCTGCACGGCGACAAAGCGCTTTACGCCAGCGGCTACACACCCAAGGCGCTCAAGCGATGGGGCGATCGCATCGAGTTGTGGCGGCAGGGCCGGCAGCCTGAGGATGCGCACCTGGCCAACGAAAAACCGCCCCGCGCGCGCAAATCCCGCGATGTTTACTGCTATTTCGACAACGACATCAAAGTGCGCGCGCCGTTTGATGCCCGCACGCTGCTTACCCGTTTTGACTTGACCGCAGACCTGGAAGTCGCACCGGGCGATCTACAAGGAGTGACGTTTTGACCACTGTTCTCACCCCTGAAGACATTGCCGGCCCGCGACAGGCGGCCACCACCGAGGTCACCCTCAATGTGCTGACGATGAACATGCACATGGGCTTCGGCTTCCTCAATCGGCGCTTCATCCTGCCGGAGTTGCGCGATGCGGTGCGCAGCGTGTCGGCGGACGTGGTGTTTCTTCAAGAGGTGCACGGCGAGCATCAGAACCACGCGCAGAAGGTCAAGGACTGGCCGACCACCTCGCAGTATGAGTTCCTCGCCGACAGCATGTGGGACGCCTTCGCCTATGGCCGCAACGCGGTTTATCCCCACGGCCACCACGGTAACGCGCTGCTGTCGAAGTACCCGATCCTGCGCCACGAAAATTTCGACATTTCCATACTCGGCACTGAAGAGCGCGGCTTGTTGCATTGCGTTCTGGATGTGCCGCGTTTCGGCGAGGTTCACGCCGTTTGCGTGCACCTTGGCCTCAAGGAAGTGCACCGTCAGCAGCAACTTGCATTGATGGCAGAGCTCGTCTCGAAGCTGCCTGAGGACGCGCCAGTGATCATCGCCGGGGATTTCAATGACTGGCGACTCAAGGCCGACGCGGCGCTGTCATCGATCGGGCTGCGGGAGGTGTTCGTCGAGTCATTCGGGGCGCCGGCCAAAAGTTTTCCAGCGCGTTTCCCGCTGCTGCGTCTGGACCGGATTTACGTACGCAACGTGCAGGCTCGTGCGCCGAAAGTGCTGTCGAACCGGCCTTGGTCTCACCTTTCCGATCACGCGCCGCTGGCGGTGGAGGTCACGTTATGAAGGCGTTCAGCGATCGATGCGGCCTTTGGCAGGACGGCAATTCCGTGGAGCTGCTTATCAATGGCGAGGATTTTTTCAGTAAGGTCTTCGAACGCATTCGCGCGGCTCAGCGGGAGGTGCTGATCGAAACCTTCATCATCTTCGAGGACCCTGTCGGCGAAGGGCTGCAGCAGGCAGTGATCGAAGCGGCGAGCCGAGGCGTGCGAGTAGTGATCACAGTCGATGACTATGGCACCAGCGACCTGAGCACCGCATTCGTGCAGGCGATGATTGCTGCCGGGGTGCAGATTCAGCTGTTCGACCCGCGCCCCAAACTCATGGGCATGCGCACCAACCTGTTTCGTCGCCTGCATCGCAAGGTGGTGGTCATCGACGCCGAGCTGGCGTTCATGGGCGGCATCAATTACAGCGTCGATCACATGACTGACACCGGCATCACCGCCAAGCAGGACTACGCCGTGCTGGTGCGCGGGCCCATCGTCGCCGATATCTATCGCTCCACGCTGAACATGCTCGGCCCTGTGCTGCGCAAGACGTTCACGCCCCTCGACGTGGTCACGCGCAAGGCGGGCAGTGCGCGGATGTTGCTGGCCGAGCGCGACAACCGTCGCCACACCACTGACATCGAAGAGCAATACTTGCTGGCCATGCGCAGTGCGTCCCAACGCATCACCATCGCCAACGCGTACTTCTTTCCCAGCTACCGCTTCCTGCGCGAACTGCGCAATGCAGCGCGTCGCGGTGTCAAGGTGACGCTGATTCTGCAGGGCAAACCCGACATGCCGTTCGTGCGCATGTGCTCGCGCCTGACTTATACCTGGCTGCTGCGCGAAGGCGTGGTGATTCATGAATACAAACAGCGGGCGCTGCACGGCAAGGTCGCGCTGATCGATCAGGAGTGGTCCACGGTGGGCTCCAGCAACCTCGACCCGTTGAGCCTGGCGCTGAATCTGGAAGCCAACCTGTTCATTCGCGATCGTGCCCTCAACCAGCAGCTGCATGAGCATTTGCAGGAACTGGCCGCCGCCCACAGCAAGCAGGCCAACCTCAAAGGGCTGGCGAAAGGGCAATGGTGGCGAGCGCCGATGATCTTTCTCAGCTTTCACTTTCTGCGGCATTTTCCGGCCATCGCCGGGCTGTTTCCTGTGCACGGTCCAAGACTGAAACCGGTGCGCGCGCCGGACGTGATGCCCGAGGCTCAGGAGCTCAAGCGCGAGCTGACCACCGAGCAGGAGAAATCGCTATGAGCGGGGTATCGCAAGCGTCGGCGGATCAGGAAAAAACCGCTGAATCGGGCAAGAATCGTCCCTGGCTGACCTGGGCCAAGCGGCTCTTCACCCTGTTCTTTTTCATCGCCGTGCCGGTGATGTTGTTTCTGCTGGTGAAGAATCTGGACTGGAACGAGGTGCTGCATGCGCTGGAGTCGTACAAGGCCACCACGTTGGTGCTGGGCTTTTTCATTGCGCTTGGCAGCTACCTGACCTATTGCGGCTTCGACGTGCTTGCGCGGCGTTATACCCAGCACAAGCTGTCGGTGAAGCAGATCGTGCCCGTGACCTTTGTCTGCTACGCCTTCAACCTCAACCTGAGCTCCTGGGTCGGCGGCATTGCGTTGCGCTACCGGCTGTATTCACGGCTGGGGCTGGACGTGCCGACCATCACCCGCATCTTGAGCCTGAGCCTGATCACCAACTGGCTGGGCTACATGCTGCTCGCGGGGTTTGTTTTTGCCGGAGGTTTTATTGACCTGCCCGAGGGCTGGAAGATCGGCGACACCACGCTGCAATTGATCGGCGTGGTGCTGTTGGTGGTGTGCTTCGGTTATTTCCTCGCGTGCCGTTTTTCCAAACGCCGCACGTGGACCATTCGCAAGCAGCAACTGGTATTGCCGTCGCTCAATCAGGCGCTGCGCCAGGCGTTACTGGGCGCGCTGAACTGGGGGCTGATGGCGCTGTTGATTTATGTGCTGCTACCGGAAAAAGCGTTTTATCCGGCAGTGCTGGGGATTCTGCTGATCAGCAGCATCGCAGGCGTTATTGCGCATATTCCCGCAGGGCTTGGGGTGTTGGAGACTGTGTTCATTACCTTGATGCAGCACCAGTTCAGCAAAGGGCAACTGCTGGCGGCGCTGATTGGGTACCGGGTGATTTATTTTCTGATTCCTTTGATGCTGGCGGTGATTGTCTACGTGGTGCTGGAGAAGCGCGCCAAGGCCATGCGCAGCAAGAACGAGGCGCGCAAGGCCTAATGAACGCGACGGTTTGGTTGCAACGGTGATCCCCCTGTGGGAGCGAATTCATTCGCGATAGGCCTGTACATCCAACGGATATGTATTGGCCGAACTATTTTTCGCGAATGAATTCGCTCCCACAGGTTGGGGTAGCGATATCAATCCCTGCCGGCAAACACCCGCACGGCATCCACGGCATCGTTGGTCCCGTTACTGATCTGCACGATCGCCGAACCCGCCTGATCCGCCAGATCCACACCCTTGATCGCGTTGTTGCGGGTGTTGTCCATGCTGACGATGGCCTGGCGGGTTTCGTTCTGGATCAGCTGAATCATCTCTGAAATCTCCTGAGTCGAGCGGCTGGTGCGCCCGGCCAGCTGCCGCACTTCGTCCGCCACCACGGCGAATCCGCGACCCTGATCCCCCGCGCGAGCCGCTTCGATGGCGGCGTTGAGGGCCAGCAGATTGGTTTGATCGGCGATGCTGTGGATGGTGTTGACGATGGCCGTGATCTGCTCCGAGCGTTCGCCCAATTGACCGATGATCCGCGATGAATCGTCAATGTTGCGCGAAATCTGGCGCATTTCACTGGCCGCCTGCTGAATCACTTGCGTGCCTTGCTCGGCGACTTTCTGAGTCTGCACAGAGATGTGATACGCCTGCGCGGCGCTGTGGGCGTCCTGCTTGTGCTTTTCGATCCGTGCGGTGACGTCGGAGGCGAACTTCACCACCTTGCTCAGCTTGCCGCAGGCGTCATAAACCGGGTTGTAGGACGCTTCCAGCCACAGTGTCTGACCCTGCTTGCCGATGCGCTTGAATTGGCCGCTGAAAAACTCGCCCTTGTTCAGGCGTTTCCAGAAATCCTTGTAATCAGCGCCGCTTGTCAGCTCGGCGGGGCAGAGCAGCTTGTGGCTCTTGCCCAGCAACTCCTGACGGCTGTAGCCCAACAGGCGCAGCAGGTTGTCGTTGGCGGCGATGATGCGGCCGTCCACATCGAATTCGATCACCGCCATGGCGCGGTCGATGGCCTGCAGCTTGTTGCGGGTCTCGCTTTCGGCCTGCAGCTTTGCGGTGACGTCCGTCGCGTATTTGATGACTTTCTCGACGTTGCCATTGGCGTCACAGACAGGGTTATAGCTGGCCTCCAGCCACACCGTGCTGCCGTCGCCGGCCACGCGTTGAAACGTCGCCGAGACAAACTCGCCATTGCGCAGGCGCGACCAGAGTTGAGCGTACTCGTTGCTGCGGGCATATTCGGAGGTGCAGAACATGCGGTGTTCCTTGCCGATCACCTGTTCAGGGCGGTAGCGCATGGTCTTGAAGAAATTGTCATTGGCGGTGAGTACGACACCATTGAGGTCGAACTCGATGCTCGCCATGGAGCGGCTGATGGCGTCCAGTAGACTGGCCTGGTGGGAAACGGTCAGTTGCAGGTTTTGGATGGTCTTGTTCTTGGAAGAGTCGAAAAACATGATGGCGGCTCTGGCAAGTGGAACAACTTAGGGACCTCGTTCCATGGCCGATCGAGCGCGTGTCAATACTCACCTGCGATGTCCATCTGCAGTGCACAGATCATCACAAACGTAATATCAAAAAGCTACACAAATATTGTACAGCTCGTCGGTTTTGTACAGGTTTCTGGGTGTTTGGTTTTTTTGGGGGGGCAGTTCAAAGACCCTGCTCTTGGTTGGCTTCGACTTCGTCGAAGTTCCCTGCAACCCGAGTCGCGTTCTGCGGCGCCTGCAATTTTTCGGTTGAAGATCAAAATCAAAGGCCAGAGCAAGGCAGGATCAAAATCAAGTTTCTCAAGGCTGACGCTGTACCTGTACAAGCTCTGGAGGTTCCGACAGTGGCGAAAGCGGTGGGTCAGCTGCAGAGGTATTGCCTGACACACCGCATTCGCCACTGTCGCACAGCTCCGGTAGCTCCTACAGGTTTTGCAGGATTCGAGACAGGCGTTCGCTTTTGATCTTGATCTTCATACGCGACAGACCAGACGACACGAATCGCGACTTGGGTGCAGGCCAGAGCTGAGGGAACCTCGACGAAGGAGAGGCCAAGCCAGAAGCAAGCACCCTTGGTTACTTGGGGGTGGTGCGGCATTCCGACTTTTCCAAGTAACCCGCCGTAGGCGGAACGCTTCTGCCGTTAGGCAGAATCAAAAAAGAAAAGGCCTAATCCTCAAATCCAACCTGCTCCGACATCTCATCCACCTTCAACTCCAACCGATACGCCACCGCGATGAACAGCGCCTGACATAAACACAACGTCGCGCTCAACGACCGAAACGCAAACGAACTCCCCTCATTGACCAGCAACACCGAATTCGCCCGTTTGGCCAGGGGAGACAGATTGCTGTCGGTGATGATCAACGTCTTGGCCTGATGATGTTGAGCAATGCGCAAACAGTGCTGAGTCTCCTTGCCGTATGGCGTAAAGCTGATCGCGATCACCAGATCATTGGCCCGCACGCTGCGCATCTGCTCGCGATAACTGCCGCCCAGCCCCGAAATCAGGTGGATGCGCTTGTTGGTGTGCTGCAGGTTGTAGACCAGATAGTCCGCCACCGCGAAGGAACGCCGCACCCCCACCACATAGATGTTGTCGGCGTTGACCACCAGATCCACGGCTTTTTCGAAGGCTTCGTCGTCCAGTTCCAGCGCCAGCCGCTCAAGGCCTGACAGCGTGGCGTTCACGCATTCGCGGGCGAGGTCGCCGCCGCTGGCCTTCTGCGACTTGTTGGCGATCATGCTGCGGATGCGCTGCTGGTAGTTCTGCACCGGCGTGGCTTTGTGGGTATAGGCCTCGCGGAACAGCGCCTGCATTTCGCTGAAGCCGCTGAACCCGAAACGCTGGGAGAAGCGCACGATCGCCGAAGGGTGCACCTCGCACTCGCGGGCGATGTCGCTGATGCGGTCGACCATGATCCGGTCGCTCTGCTGGCTCATGTAACTGGCGATGCGCTTGAGCTGGCGCGGCAGGCTTTCGTATTCGGTGGTGATCAGCTTGAGCAGGGCGTCAGCCGTGTCCGGTGCGGTGATGGGCGACGCAGGGGTGTCGTCGGTCTCGGGCAGAGATGGCTGATCAGTGCTGGACATACGGTCGGATTCCTCAAGCTTTTCTTATGGCCCGCAGTTTACAGGGCTTCACATTTATATCCTGCCTGTTTAGCACGACCGACCCGCATTTGTGAAAATAGAAAAAAAGTTCCACATGAAAATAAATTAGAAAAAATCGTTGATCGTGAGGCTAGAGCGTTCTAGTCTGCATCCCACAAAGGGCGTTTCGTACACACGCTGTGCGGCGCAGGCTGATAAAAATAACAGGAGCCAATATGGGCCAGACTCGTTTTGCCAGTGAACGTCCGTTGGACGTTGTGTGCCTCGGACGCCTGGGCGTCGATCTCTACGCGCAGCAGGTCGGGGCGCGGCTCGAAGACGTCAGCAGTTTCGCCAAATACCTGGGCGGGTCCTCCGCCAACATCGCCTTTGGCACCGCGCGCCTGGGCGTCAAATCCGCCATGCTGACCCGCGTGGGCAACGACCACGGCGGTCGCTTCCTCGTCGAATCCCTGGCCCGCGAAGGCTGTGACGTCAGTGGCATCAAGATCGATGCCGAGCGCCTGACCGCCATGGTGGTGCTGGGCATCAAGGATCGCGAAACCTTCCCGCTGGTGTTCTACCGCGAGAATTGCGCCGACATGGCGCTGAGCGCCGAAGACATCTCTGAAGCGCAGATCGCCTCGAGCAAGGCGCTGCTGATCACCGGCACGCATTTCTCCACCGATCAGGTGTTCAAGGCCAGCAGCCAGGCACTGGACTACGCCGAGAAGCACAACGTCAAACGCGTGCTCGACATCGACTACCGCCCGGTGCTCTGGGGCCTGACCGGCAAGGCCGACGGCGAGACCCGATTCGTTGCCAACCAGAATGTCAGCCAGCACGTGCAGCGCATCCTGCCGCGCTTCGACCTGATCGTTGGCACCGAAGAAGAATTCCTCATCGCAGGCGGCTCGACCGACTTGCTCAGCGCCTTGCGCACCGTGCGCGAGCTGACCGCCGCGACGCTGGTGGTCAAGCTGGGCCCGCAGGGCTGCACCGTGATTCATGGCGCAATCCCTTCGCGCCTGGAAGACGGCGCGATCTACCCCGGCGTGCGCGTCGAAGTGCTCAACGTGCTGGGCGCGGGCGATGCCTTCATGTCGGGCTTTCTCAAGGGGTGGCTCAACGACGAAAGCGACGAGCGCTGCTGCCAGCTGGCCAATGCCTGTGGTGGGCTGGTGGTTTCCCGTCACGCTTGCGCCCCGGCAATGCCGACCCTGGCCGAGCTGGATTACCTGTTCAGTAGCCCGGTGCCGATCACGCGACCGGATCAGGACGTCGTGCTGCAGCGTCTGCATCAGGTCAGCGTGCCGCGCAAGGAATGGAAGCAACTGTTCATTTTTGCCTTCGATCATCGCGGGCAACTGGTCGAGCTGGCACAGAAAGCCGGGCGTGACCTGAGCTGCATCGGTCAGCTCAAGCAGCTGTTCATTCAGGCGGTGGAGCGGGTCGAGACGGACCTTGCAAAACGCGGTATTCAGGCCGATGTCGGGTTGCTCGCTGACCAGCGTTTCGGGCAGGACGCGCTGAACGCCGCGACCGGGCGCAACTGGTGGATTGCCCGTCCTGTGGAAGTGCAGGGTTCGCGTCCCCTGGCCTTCGAGCACGGCCGTTCGGTGGGCAGCAATCTGGTGGCCTGGCCTAAAGAGCAGATCATCAAGTGCCTGGTGCAATACCACCCGGATGACGAGCCGATGCTGCGGCTGGAGCAGGAAGCGCAGTTGATGGGCCTGTATCAGGCGTCCCAGGCCAGTGGTCACGAGCTGCTGCTGGAAGTCATTCCGCCGAAGGATCACCCGTCGGCTCATCCGGATGTCATCTACCGCTCGCTCAAACGCCTGTACAACCTCGGCATCTACCCGGCGTGGTGGAAGATCGAAACCCAATCCGCTGAGGTCTGGGAAAAACTCGATGCGCTGATTCAGGAGCGCGATCCGTACTGCCGCGGTGTGGTGCTGCTGGGCCTCAACGCCCCGGCCGAAACCCTGGCCGCGGGGTTCCGTGAAGCCAGCAAAAGCACGACCTGCCGCGGTTTTGCCGTCGGTCGCACGATTTTCCACGAACCGAGCCGCGCGTGGCTGGAAGGCGAGATCGACGACGCCGGGCTGATCAGTCGGGTGCAGAGCACTTTTGGTTTCCTGATCGAGTCCTGGCGCGAGGCACGAGCCTGAGCCGCTGCGCTTTAGCGTTTGGCCCTAGTGAATATTTTCCAAAGCGACAAGAACAATAAAGGTGCAGCCATGCCCGCTTCCGCAATCCGAATTGGCATCAACCCGATTTCCTGGAGCAACGACGACCTGCCGGCCCTGGGCGGCGAAACCCCGCTGAGCACAGCGCTCAGCGAAGGCAAGGAAATCGGCTACGAAGGTTTCGAGCTCAACGGCAAGTTTCCCAAGGACGCAAGAGGCGTCGCCGACGTGCTCCAACCCTATGACCTGGCGCTGGTGTCGGGCTGGTATTCCAGCCGTCTGGCCCAGCGTTCGGTGGCCGAAGAGATCGAAGCCATCGCCGGTCACGTCGAACTGCTCAAACACAACGGCGCCAAGGTGCTGGTGTACGGCGAAGTCGCCGACTCGATTCAGGGCTCGCGCATTCGTCTGGTGGAGCGTCCGCGCTTTCGCAGCGACAGCGCCTGGCAGGAGTACGCTGACAAGCTCACGGAACTGGCGCGTTTCACCCTGTCCCAAGGCGTGCGTCTGGCCTACCACCACCATATGGGCGCGTATGTCGAATCCCCTGACGACATCGACAAACTGATGGCCCTGACCGGCAGTGAAGTCGGCCTGCTGTTCGATTCGGGCCATTGCTACATGGGCGGCGGCGACCCGCTGCAGGTGCTGCGCAAGCACATTGACCGGGTCTGCCACGTGCATTTCAAGGATGTGCGCAAACCGGTGGTGCAACTGGCGCGCAACAACCTGTGGAGTTTCCCGGACTGCATCGTCAATGGCACCTTCACCGTGCCGGGCGATGGCGACATCGATTTCGCCGCGCTACTGGATGTCTTGCTGCAAGCGCGTTATGAAGGCTGGCTGGTGGTCGAAGCCGAACAGGACCCGGCGGTGGCGCCGAGCTATGTCTATGCCAAGAAAGGTTATGACACGCTGCGCAATCTGCTGGCTGCCGCACAAGAGTCGAACCCTGCACAAAGGAGCCTGTGAACATGAATCTCCTGGTCAAAAGTAACGCCAGCGGCCGCGATGTCGTGGCACTGGGCGAGGGCGTGCTGGAGTACGTCGGGTTTGCCGCGCATCGCCTGAGTGTGGGCGAGCGCCTGCCGGTCAACTCCGGTGACAAAGAGCTGTGCCTGGTGCTGCTCAGCGGTCGGGTCAGTGTCAGCGGCGAAGCGCCGGGGCAAGGCAGCTTCAGCTGGGAAAACATCGGCGATCGGCAATCGGTCTTCGAAGACAAATCGCCCTTCGCCGTTTACCTGCCGCCCTACAGTCAGGCCCAGGTCGTGGCCCTGAGCGCCGTGCAGATCGCCGTATGCGCCGCCCCCGGCGATGCTGCCAAAGACTTGCCTGCGCGCCTGATCAAACCCGATACCATGAAACGCAGCGTGCGCGGCAAGGCGGCCAACACCCGCTACGTCTGCGATATCTTGCCGGACACCGAGCCTGCGCATTCGCTGCTGGTCGTCGAGGTACGCACCCCGTCAGGTCATTCGTCCAGCTACCCGCCGCACAAGCACGACAAAGACGATCTGCCCCACGAGAGCTTTCTCGAAGAGACCTATTACCACCAGATCAACCCGCCTCAGGGCTTCATCTTTCAGCGCGTCTACACCGACGATCGCAGCATCGATCAGGCCATGGCGGTTGAGAACAACGACCTGGTGACCGTGCCCAAGGGTTATCACCCGGTCAGCGTGCCGTATGGCTACGAATCCTATTACCTGAACGTGATGGCCGGGCCTAAACGCGCCTGGCAATTTCACAACGATCCGCAGCATCAGTGGCTGCTGGATCTTTGAGTTCGACGCATTCTTTAAGGAGCAGGCAATGAGCAACGCCCCGATTATCGGCCACTACATCAACGGCCAGGTGCAGGACGCCAGCGAGCGTTTCAGTGATGTGTTCAACCCGGCCACCGGCGCGGTCCAGGCCCGGGTTGCGCTGGCGGAACTGCAAACCGTCGAAGAGGCCGTGGCTGCGGCCCAGGCAGCGTTCCCGGCGTGGGCCGATCAGTCGTCGCTGCGTCGCGCGCGGGTGATGTTCAAGTTCAAGGAACTGCTCGATCAGCACCACGACGAACTGGCCGAAATCATCAGCCGTGAACACGGCAAGGTGTTTTCCGACGCCCGCGGCGAAGTGGTGCGCGGCATCGAAATCGTCGAGTTCGCCTGCGGCGCGCCGAGCCTTTTGAAAAGCGATTTCAGCGACAACATCGGCGGTGGCATCGACAACTGGAACCTGCGTCAGCCACTGGGCGTGTGCGCAGGCGTCACGCCGTTCAACTTCCCGGTCATGGTGCCGCTGTGGATGATTCCCATGGCGCTGGTCACCGGCAACTGCTTCATCCTCAAGCCCTCCGAGCGCGACCCTTCGGCCTCGTTGCTGATGGCGCGTCTGCTCCAACAGGCCGGTCTGCCGGACGGCGTGTTCAACGTCGTGCAGGGTGACAAGGTTGCGGTGGATGCACTGCTGCAACATAAGGGCATCGAGGCGATTTCCTTCGTCGGATCGACGCCGATTGCCGAGTACATTCATCAGCAGGGCACGGCCCACGGCAAGCGCGTTCAGGCGCTGGGCGGGGCGAAGAACCACATGATCGTCATGCCCGATGCCGATCTGGATCAGGCTGCGGACGCCTTGATCGGCGCGGCCTACGGCTCGGCCGGCGAGCGCTGCATGGCGATCTCCATTGCCGTGGTGGTGGGCGATGTCGGCCAGAAACTCATCGACAAACTGCTGCCGCGCATCGACTCGCTCAAAGTCGGCAATGGCATGAACAAGGATTCGGACATGGGCCCGCTGGTCACGGCGGTGCACAAGGCCAAGGTTGAGGGCTATATCGAGCAGGGCGTGAAAGAAGGCGCCAAGCTGATCGTCGACGGCCGCAACTTCAAGGTGCCAGGCGCTGAAAACGGCTTCTTCGTCGGGGCAACGCTGTTCGACGATGTCACTCCCGAAATGACTATCTATAAGGAAGAGATTTTCGGCCCGGTGCTGGGCATCGTTCACGTGCCGGACTTTGCCTCTGCCGTGGCGCTGATCAACGCTCACGAATTCGGCAACGGGGTCTCGTGTTTCACCAGCGACGGCGGCATCGCCCGCGCCTTTGCCCGCAACATCAAGGTGGGCATGGTCGGCATCAACGTGCCGATTCCAGTGCCGATGGCCTGGCACTCGTTCGGCGGCTGGAAGCGCTCGCTGTTTGGCGACCACCATGCCTACGGCGAAGAAGGCCTGCGTTTCTACAGCCGCTACAAGAGCGTGATGCAGCGCTGGCCGGACAGCATTGCGAAGGGCGCTGAGTTCAGTATGCCGACGGCGAAGTAAGCGCTATTCGCCTGCTGGAATGCGATCAACTGTGGGAGCGAATCCATTCGCGAGAGGCCGGCACATCCGAGACACCTACATCGGCTGACCTGTCGCATCGCGAATGAATTCGCTCCCACAGAAAACCCCCTTGATCCGAGACACCTCCCATAAAAACAAGGTGCAAGCATGACCACGACACGATTGACCATGGCCCAGGCCCTGGTGAAGTTTCTCGATAACCAGTACGTCGAAGTCGACGGCGTGCAGAGCAAATTCGTCGCCGGGGTGTTCACCATTTTCGGCCACGGCAACGTCCTGGGTCTGGGCCAGGCACTGGAGCAGGACAGCGGCGATCTGGTCGTGCATCAGGGCCGCAACGAGCAAGGCATGTGCCACGCAGCCATGGGCTTTGCCAAGCAGCACCTGCGCCGCCAGATCTACGCCTGCACCTCTTCGGTCGGCCCGGGCGCGGCGAACATGATCACCGCTGCTGCCACCGCATCGGCCAACCGCATTCCGCTGTTGCTGCTGCCAGGGGATGTCTACGCCAGCCGTCAGCCGGATCCGGTGCTGCAACAGATCGAGCAATTCCACGACCTGAGCATCAGCACCAACGATGCGTTCAAGGCCGTTAGCAAATACTGGGACCGGGTCAACCGCCCCGAACAACTGATGAGCGCCGCGCTCAACGCCATGCGCGTGCTCACCGACCCTGCCGAAACCGGCGCGGTCACCCTGGCTTTGCCGCAAGACGTGCAGGGCGAAGCCTACGATTACCCCGATTCTTTCCTGCACAAACGCGTGCACCGCATCGACCGCCGTCCGCCGACTCAGGCCATGCTCAAGGACGCTTTGACGCTGCTCAAGGGCAAGCGCAAGCCGCTGCTGATCTGCGGCGGTGGCGTGCGGTATTCCGGCGCGGCGGCAGCGTTGCAGGCGTTCGCCGAGCGTTTCGACATTCCATTCAGCGAAACCCAGGCAGGCAAGAGCGCCATCGTTTCGGCGCACCCGCTGAACATGGGGGGCATTGGTGAGACCGGTTCGCTGGCGGCCAACACCCTGGCGCGCGAGGCCGATCTGATCATCGGCGTCGGCACGCGCTACAGCGACTTCACCACCGGTTCCAAATCGCTGTTCCAGAACCCGGACGTGCAGTTCCTCAACCTCAACGTCGGCGCGTTCGATGTGCAGAAGCTCGACGGCGTGCAAGTGCTGGCCGATGCGCAACTGGCGTTGCAAGAGCTGGCCAAGGGCCTTGGCGACTACCGCGCGCAATGGGGTGAAGAGCCTCGCCAGGCCCGCGCGGCGCTGGATGCGGAAGTCGATCGGCTGTACGCCGTTGAATACCAGACTCAGGATTTCGAGCCGGAAGTTCCCGGTCATCTGGACCCTCAGGTACTGCGCGACTTCATCGAAATGACCGGCTCGTGCCTGACCCAAAGCCGCGTGCTCGGCGTGCTCAATCAACAGTTGCCCCACGATGCGGTCATTGTGGCGGCGGCAGGCAGCTTGCCGGGTGATTTGCAGCGCGCCTGGCGCAGCACCAGCGTCGACAGTTACCACGTCGAGTACGGCTATTCGTGCATGGGTTATGAGGTGAACGCCGCACTGGGTGCAAAAATGGCCGCGCCCG
The DNA here is from genome assembly GCF_059421985.1 of Pseudomonas sp. GW821-FHT02A11. Lineage (NCBI taxonomy): Bacteria > Pseudomonadati > Pseudomonadota > Gammaproteobacteria > Pseudomonadales > Pseudomonadaceae > Pseudomonas > Pseudomonas sp. GW821-FHT02A11. The sequence continues at coordinate 48,852 of NZ_JBWKWB010000017.1, read as the reverse complement.
AGCGTGAGGTCTATGCGTTGGTCGGCGATGGTTCCTACATGATGCTGCACTCGGAGCTGGCCACCTCGATCCAGGAGCGGCGCAAGATCAACGTGGTGCTGCTCGACAATATGGCCTTCGGTTGCATCAATAACCTGCAGATGGGCAACGGCATGGGCAGCTTCGGCACTGAGTTCCGTTATCGCAACCCGGAAACCGGGCTGCTGGACGGCGAGTTCGTGCCGGTGGATTTCGCCATGAGCGCCGCGGCCTACGGCTGCAAGACCTACAAGGTGAAAACCGTGGAGGAGCTGGAAGCGGCACTGGCCGATGCGCGCAAGCAGAGTGTGTCGACGCTGATCGACATCAAGGTCCTGCCCAAGACCATGATTCACGGTTACCTGTCGTGGTGGCGCGTGGGCGTGGCCGAAGTGTCGACCAGCGACAAGACCGCGGAGGCCTACGAACGGCAGAAAGCGATGCTGGCCAAGGCCCGGAAGTACTGACAAACAACAACCTGTAGGAGCGCGCTTGCCTGCGAATGCGGTGTGTCTGGAACATCGCTAACCCTTGGCACACCGCCGTCGCGGGCAAGCGCGCTCCTACAGGACGAGGAGATGCTCACATGAAAATCGGACTCATCGGCTACGGCAAGGGCGGACGCTTCTTTCACGCCCCGCTGCTGGCCAGCCTCCCCGGCGGCACCTTTGCGGGGGTGGTGACGCGCTCCCCTGAACGCCGCCAGGACCTGAGCAAGGATTACCCCAAGGTCCCGGCCTTCGACACCCTGGCCGATCTGGTCGCGGCCGGCGTCGATGCGGTGGTGATTTCCACGCCGCTGGCGTCCCGTCGGGCGCTGATTCTGGAGGCCATCGAACTCGGTGTGCCCGTGGTCAGTGACAAACCCTTTGCCCCTTCAGCCCAAGACGCCCAAGCGCTGGTCGACGCCGCCGAACGCCGTGGCGTGTTGCTCGGCGTGTATCAGAATCGTCGTTGGGACTCGGACTTTCTCACTGTGCGCAAGCTCATCGATCAAGGCGTGCTGGGCGAAATCAGCCGTTTCGAATCCCGGGTCGAGCGTTATTCGCCGTCTTCGGTGGGCAAGGAAAGCGGCGGCGGCATCCTGCGCGACCTGGGCAGCCATCTGGTGGACCAGGCGCTGCTGCTGTTCGGCCCGGTAACGCGGGTGTATGCGGAACTGGAGTTCGCGACTCCCGAGAAAAAGGTCGATCACGGCTTCTTCGTGTCGCTGATCCATGCCAGCGGCGTGACCTCGCACCTGTGGGGCAATTGCCTGCAAAACGCTCAAGGACCCCGCTTTCGGGTCAACGGCTCGCAAGGCTGCTATACCGTTGAAGGCCTTGATGGCCAGGAGGCGTCGGCCTTGGCCGGGTTGTCGCCCAAATCCGAGGGCGAGCGCTGGGGTGTTGAGGAGCATCGACGCTGGGGCTGGTTCGAACAGGGCGAGCACCGCGAGCGTGTGCCGTCCGAGCGCGGCTGCTGGCCCGAGTTCTATCGCCAGTTACAGAACGCGGTGATGAATCAGGGGCGCAATCCGGTGGATGCCCGCGATGCCGTGGCGTCGGCGAAAGTGCTGGATGCGGCCAGAATCAGCGCGCTGGAAGGGCGGGTTGTCGCGCTGTAACAGGCACGCCGGGTTTAAAAACGGTGGGAGCGAATTCATTCGCGAAAGATGTATCAGGCGACAACCATGCGTTGGCTCGAAAACCCTATCGCGAATGAATTCGCTCCCACCGTGGCCATGTCCAGCCCATCGAGACGCGGTGTCACACAGATAGAAAACGAAAATAGAAATAAATTCTAAAAACGGTTGAAGTAGAAATTATTTTCCAATAGAGTCGTTCTCAGGTTGCCGAATCTCGACGTTCAGACCCGATACCAAGCTGCACGGTCCGGACGAACGAAACAAAAACAAGAAAGCCAAAAAGACAGGTACCGTCGATGAACATTTTCAACAAAGCCGCCAAGGTTCGCCGCTCTGCATCACGTTCTCTGCTTGCTCCCTTCCGTGCGCTGTCGCGCCAGTTCCTCAACCACTCTCTCGACAAAACCTTGGAAACCGTTGCCCGCGTCCTCTGCGTTCAAAGCAGTGGCGTGATGGTCTGCGGTCCGGCGGGCGTGTCGGTGGCGCACTTTCCAAGCCCGAAATTTTCCACCCCTCACAACACGCTCTGAACCGCTGCAGTCGTTAGCCAATTCACTACAACAACAAGAATTTGGAGAAAGACCGTACATGAACACCAAAGCCCATTTTACCTCCCTGGCACTGGCCCTGATGCTCGGCAGCGGCGCCACTCTGGCGGCCGATCTGAAAATTGGCGTGGCCATGTCGCAGTTCGATGACACCTACCTGACCTATATGCGCGAAGACATGAGCAAGAAGGCCAAGGCAATGGGTGACGTCGACCTGCAATACGTCGATGCCCGCAACGACGTCAACAAACAGCTCGACCAGATTCAGGAGTTGATCGGCAAGAAAGTCGACGCCCTGATCGTCAACCCGGTGGACACCGCCGCTACCGGGCGCATCACCAAGGCAGCCACCGCTGCCGGGATCCCGCTGGTCTACGTCAACCGCCGTCCTGATGATCCGAAGCTGCCTGAAGGCGTGGCGTCAGTGACCTCTGACGACAAGGAAGCCGGTCGCCTGCAGGCGCAGTACATCGCCGACAAGCTCGGCGGCAAAGGCAGTGTGGTGATCCTGCTGGGCGAGCTGTCGAACAACTCGACCCGCGACCGCACCGAGGGCGTCAAAGAGGTCCTGAAAAAATTCCCGGACATCAAGATTGCCGAAGAACAGGAGGGCGCCTGGGGTCGTCAGAAAGGCATGGACATCACCAACAACTGGCTGACCCAGGGTCGTGATTTCAGCGCCGTGCTTTCCAACAATGACGAAATGGCCATCGGCGCGTCCATGGCGCTGAAGCAGGCGGGCAAGAAGCAAGGTGACGTGCTTGTAGCGGGTGTCGACGGCACGCCGGACGGCCTGGCCGCCGTCAGGAAGGGCGACCTGACCGTGTCGGTGTTCCAGGACGCCAAAGGGCAGGGCGAGGGTTCCATCGACGCAGCCGTGAAGCTGGTGAAGAAGGAAGCGCTGCCGCAACAGGCCATCGTGATCCCGTTCAAGCTGATCACCCCTGAAAACGTCAGCACCTTCAAATAACGTTCACACCACGACAACTGACCGGACGCAGAGGCGGGCCATTCCCCTCTGCTCCGACGTCACGTGAGGAGCCTGTGACCATGTTCGCTTCTGCTACTGCTTCCACCGTCCAGGCCAGCGCAACCGCCGACCTTGCGACCACCCCCGCCGAGCATCCCTACCTGCTGGAAATCACCAATATCAGCAAAGGCTTTCCTGGCGTGGTGGCGCTGGACAACGTGCAATTGCGCGTGCGTCCCGGCAGTGTGCTGGCGCTGATGGGCGAAAACGGCGCGGGCAAGTCCACGCTGATGAAAATCATTGCCGGCATCTACCAGCCGGACACCGGCGAGATTCGCCTGCGGGGCAAACCGGTGGTGTTCGAATCGCCGCTGGCGGCGCTGCAATCAGGCATTGCGATGATTCACCAGGAACTCAACCTGATGCCGCACATGAGCATCGCCGAGAACATCTGGATCGGTCGCGAGCAGCTCAACGGGCTGCACATGGTCGACCACCGCGCCATGCACCGCTGCACCCAGGAGCTGTTGGACCGGCTGCGCATCAACCTCGACCCTGAAGAACACGTGGGCAACTTGAGCATCGCCGAGCGGCAGATGGTCGAGATCGCCAAGGCCGTGTCCTACGACTCCGACGTGCTGATCATGGACGAACCGACTTCGGCGATCACCGAGAAGGAAGTCGCCCACCTGTTCTCGATCATTGCCGACCTGCGCGCGCAGGGTAAGGGCATCATCTATATCACCCACAAAATGAACGAAGTGTTCGCCATCGCCGACGAAGTGGCGGTGTTTCGAGACGGTGCCTACATCGGCCTGCAACGTGCCGACAGCATGGACGGTGACAGCCTGATCTCGATGATGGTCGGTCGTGAACTGACACAGCTTTTCCCTGAACGTGACACACCGATTGGCAAGCTGTTGCTGTCGGTGCGCAACCTGTCTCTGGACGGCGTGTTCAAGGGTGTGTCGTTCGATCTGCATGCGGGTGAGGTGCTGGGCATCGCCGGTCTGATGGGCTCCGGGCGCACCAACGTTGCCGAAACCATTTTCGGCATCACGCCCTGCACGGCAGGTGAAATTCAGCTCGACGGCTTGCCGATCAAGGTCAGCGACCCGCACTTCGCCATCGAGAAAGGCTTCGCCTTGCTGACCGAAGACCGCAAGCTCAGCGGCCTGTTTCCCTGTCTTTCGGTGCTGGAAAACATGGAAATGGCGGTGCTGCCCCATTACGTCGGCAATGGCTTCGTGCATCAGAAAGCATTGCGCGCCCTGTGCGAAGACATGTGCAAGAAACTGCGGGTCAAGACGCCGTCGCTGGAGCAGTGCATCGACACGCTGTCCGGTGGTAATCAACAGAAGGCCTTGATCGCACGCTGGCTGATGACCAACCCGCGGGTGCTGATTCTCGACGAGCCGACCCGCGGCATCGATGTCGGCGCCAAGGCCGAGATCTACCGGCTGATCTCGTTGCTGGCCAGCGAAGGCATGGCGGTGATCATGATTTCCTCCGAACTGCCGGAGGTCCTGGGCATGAGTGACCGGGTCATGGTCATGCACGAAGGCGAAATGATGGGCACCCTCGACCGCGCAGACGCGACCCAGGAGCGGGTGATGCACCTGGCGTCCGGCAACTCGATCCACTAAAGGCCAATGGCCCTTTAGAGGGCGTAGAACAAGAGGCACATATGAAGATGAACGCGATACTGGAAAACAAACCTGCCTTGGCACCGACCAAGCACAAACGCCGGATGCCCACCGAACTGAGCATCTTTCTGGTCCTGATCGGTATCGGTCTGATCTTCGAGATCTTCGGCTGGGTGGTGCGCGATCAGAGCTTTCTGATGAACTCCCAGCGTCTGGTGCTGATGATCCTGCAGGTGTCGATCATCGGCCTGATCGCTATCGGCGTGACCCAGGTGATCATCACCACCGGCATCGATTTGTCATCAGGCTCGGTGCTGGCGCTCACGGCGATGATAGCCGCCAGTCTCGCGCAATCGTCGGATTACACCCGCGCCGTGTTTCCGTCGCTCACTGACCTGCCGGTATGGATACCGATTGCTGCCGGGCTCGGGGTGGGGCTACTGGCCGGGGCGATCAACGGCAGCATCATCGCCATCACCGGGATTCCGCCGTTCATCGCCACCCTGGGCATGATGGTGTCGGCCCGGGGCTTGGCGCGCTTTTACACCGGCGGCCAGCCTGTGAGCATGCTCAACGATTCCTACACCGCCATTGGTCAGGGTGCGATGCCAGTGATCATCTTCCTGGTGGTCGCGGTGATCTTTCACATCGCCCTGCGCTACACCAAATACGGCAAATACACCTACGCCATTGGCGGCAACATGCAGGCGGCGCGCACCTCGGGGATCAACGTCAAGCGTCATCTGGTGATCGTCTACAGCATCGCGGGTCTCTTGGCGGGCCTGGCCGGCGTGGTGGCCTCGGCACGGGCGGCGACAGGGCAGGCGGGCATGGGCGTTTCCTATGAGCTGGATGCGATTGCCGCCGCGGTGATCGGCGGTACTAGCCTGGCCGGGGGCGTCGGGCGGATCACCGGCACCGTGATCGGCGCGCTGATTCTCGGGGTCATGGCCAGCGGATTTACCTTCGTGGGGGTCGACGCCTATGTACAAGACATCATCAAAGGGTTGATCATCGTCGTCGCGGTGGTCATCGACCAATACCGCAACAAGCGCAAGCTCAAGCGCTGAGGATTCGAGAAACACCGACAAAGGGCCTGATTCAGGGCCCTTTTCGTTTTTCCATGGGTTGAACCCAAATGGAGATGATCGGTCAGAGACCGTCTTCAACGATTCCTGTAGGAGCGCGCTTGCCCGCGATGAAACGATGATGCGGCACGCCCGACGAACTGGGCTGTTTCTATCGCAGGCAAGCGCGCTCCTGCGCAAACGTTGCGCAGCAATGAATGGAAACACCCGTTTGGCTCAACACCGCCGGGGATTTGGGGGCTTGTTGAGCGAATCTTGTTCAATTATGTTGCCGAGTACGAACCCCGGCCTTAGACTGCCGCCCCTCGTAAATTGAGTGCCAGGTGGCGCTTGGCGACGACGGCGCGGATGATCTCGTTACATTTTACGATCGGGCCAAGGCGCTCCCTTGATTCGCCTTAATGCACGTTTTTTTATAGAGAAATCAATGACCAAGGAAAAGTTGCTGGCGATGCCGGCCGATGACTACATGAACGCCGAGCAGCACGCTTTCTTCCAGGAACTGCTGCAGGCCATGAAAGTGGAAATCCACGAGCGCATCGAGCAGAGCCGTATCGCTATCGAAAGCCTGGACAGCCCGGCTGACCCTGCGGACGCCGCTTCGGTTGAAGAAGAGCGTCACTGGTTGGTGAACGCCATCGACCGCGACCAGCGTATGCTGCCGCAGCTGGAAATGGCCCTGACCCGTATCGCTGAAGACACCTTCGGCTGGTGCGATGACAGCGGTGAGCCTATCGGCCTGAAGCGTCTGCTGATCAGCCCGACCACCAAGTACTGCATCGAAGCCCAGGAACGTCACGAACAGATCGACCGCCACCAGCGTCAGGCCTGATTCGGTAACGTGACTCAAATGCCCGATTGCCTTCGCCGAGGCCGTCGGGCTTTTTGTCGTCTGCAGTTTGTGTAAAAACGCCTGACCCTTTTCGCAGAAAATCCGACCGACTACCACCTTCGGCTCATGGCGCATGGCCGTTATCTGACGTTTAATGCTTGCAAAATAATGATAAGCAGGGTGGGTCAAGGATATGGCTGCTAACGCAAGTTACCCAGGGACGCTTTCCCCTAAAACACCCGCGGCGGTCATTGTCGCGCCCGCCGCAGGCGCTCACTGGCTGACGACTTCGCTGCAGAGTCTTGCACTTTGCCTGCTGTTCGCCGCCATGGCCTGGGGCGACGCATCGATATACCTCTGCTTGCCGTTGGGCTTGCTGGCGCTGTGGCTGCCTCGTCTTTTGACGTTTCGGGCAGCGGTCGCGCCGGTCGCGCAGCAGGATGACGCCCTGGAGCGCCTGACCCGCGACCTGTCGCGCAGTACCAGCCATAACGCGCTGTCCGCTGCCGATGTGGCGTTTTCGGTCAGGCAACTGGCGAGCCGGTTGCAGTCTCAGGTCGATGCCGCCGAACAGATCGTCAGCAGCGCCGATGTGATGATCACCACCGAGCGCGCGACCTCCTCCCTCAGTCAGCAGGCCTTGAGCGCTGCCAGTGAAGTGCGCCAGAGCAGCGATGCGGGCCTGACCGTGCTCAATGATTCCATCGCCTTGATGCACCAGCTCAGCGAGCGCGCTGACAGCAGCCGTCAATTGATCGAGGCTTTGAGCCAGCGCAGCGAAGACATTCAGCGGGTTACGGCGGTGATTCAGTCGATCGCCAGCCAGACCAACCTGTTGGCGCTCAATGCCGCCATCGAAGCCGCACGGGCCGGTGAACATGGCCGAGGTTTTGCCGTGGTCGCCGATGAAGTGCGTGGCTTGGCAGGGCGCACCGCGACAGCCACGGGCGAGGTTGGGCAAATGGTTGCCGACATTCAGCAGCGCACCGCCCAGGTGGTCGAACAGATTCGCCAGCTTTCCGGTGACCTGAGCGGTGGCGTGGCGCAGGTTGAAATGACTGGCAGCCAATTGGCGAGCATCGCGCAACTGGCGGCGGGCGTTGAAGGGCAGGTCAGCGAAATCGCTTCGGGCGCTGAAACCAACCAGACGCAGCTGAGCAGCCTGTTCGTTGCGGTCGAGCAGATGCGCAGCGACCTGGCGATCAGCGATGACCAGACCCGTCAATTGGCGAAATCCGCCGTGCAGATGGAAGGGCAGGCGGAGAGCATCAGCGAGCGCCTGGCCCAGGTCGGGCTGGATGACTATCACCAGCGTATCTACGACCTGGCGCGCGAAGGCGCCAGCCGCATCGCCCAGCAGTTCGAGCAGGACATCGACCAGCGCCGCGTGAGTCTGGAAGACCTGTTCGACCGCAGTTATCAGCCCATCGCCAACACCTCGCCGGTCAAGTATCAGACGCGGTTCGACCGTTACACCGATCAGGTGCTGCCCGCCATTCAGGAGCCGTTGCTGAGCCGTCACGAAGGTCTGGTATTCGCCATCGCCTGCACGCCGCAAGGTTATGTGCCCACTCACAACCAGGCGTTCAGCCAGCCACTGACGGGAGACGCGGCTGTCGACACCGTGCACAACCGCACCAAGCGCAAGTTCGAGGATCGCACCGGGATTCGTTGCGGCAGCCATCAGCAACCGGTGTTGCTGCAGACTTACACCCGCGATACCGGCGAGCTGATGCACGACCTGTCCGTGCCGATCATGGTCAAGGGCAGGCACTGGGGCGGTTTGCGCCTGGGCTACAAACCTGAGGGTGGAACCGGCAGGCAGGTCTGAAGGCGAGCTGCCGATAACGGAGCGCCAGGCCAGGGCGTGCGCTCCGTTAATGCGACTAATCAATGGGGTGAATAAATATATTTAATTATTGCTCGGGCGCGTGTTTGTTGTTTACGTGTTCTGGTGATTTGTGGGTTTTAAAGAAGGTTGTTGTAAGAAGAATTAGCAGGCTTTGAATAACGGTCTGATATCTCAGTGGGATATTTCTGAAAGTGTAATACCTGTGTTGACGGTGCTGTGCGGGCAAGCATTCTGTGGGTTATGTGTCCAGATATTAAAACTGTCTGGGTTTTTAACCGCACTCACAGGTGTTTTTTATGACAGCACTTCACTCAGCTGCAGGTTCAAACGGCGTTGTCGGCGCGCTGAATGTCACTGTCCGTATTGGTGTTTTCTTCGACGGTACGGGCAATAATCGTATCAACAGCCAGATCGGCGCCGACTGCCAGGCCATGGCCGAAATCTACAAGGGCGCCCATATCAAGGAATGTGGCGGTCGACATTCGGACCCCAACAGCAGTTACAGCAATGATCTAACCAATATCGCGAAACTTGTAGATCTTTATCGCAATCAACCGATTGCCAGAAATGACGGGCAGGGCCTGAAAGTTTATCAAGCTATTTATGTCAGCGGCGTCGGGACCACGTCCGGTGGGCGGGATTCTTTTGTTTCAGGCCAGGGCTTTGGTCGGGGCAATACCGGTGTTCTGGCCAAGGTCGGCCGCGGTATCAAAAAAATAGATGGGGTACTCAAGGCCTTCGCCGGGCATAACCCGCAACACGTGATCGGCGCAGTGGAGTTCGATCTGTTCGGTTTCAGTCGCGGGGCTGCAGCGGCGCGTCATTTGGCCAATGAAGTTCTCAAACAGTCCCGTGGCGCCTTGGGGCCTCTGCTCAAGCAGGGACGATTACCGCTGGCTACGGGGTTTTCCTGGGCCTGCGGCAGCGTTCGACTGAAAGTGATCGGGTTGTTCGACACTGTTGCGGCGGTGGGTGGGATCTCCGATTTCGGCAACGTACGCGATGCCGTGAACGCGCGAGTCAATCTGTTCCTGCCTCCCGGGTGTGCGCAGCAGGTGCTGCATCTGGTGGCCGGCGATGAGCATCGGCGCAATTTTGCCCTGAATCGAGTGGCGCCTGACTGGCCGCGAGAAATCATCCTGCCCGGCAGTCACTCGGACATCGGTGGCGGCTACCCGCCGCAAAGCATGGAGATCGTGTCATTGACCCGACCCAGGCGCTGCCTGGTCAGCGCCGACACGCCCTACGACACCACCGATGCCTGGTTGCAGACCCATGCCGAGCTGGACACTCTGAATGCCCAGCGCTGGATCGATCCTGATGATGAAAATGCGTCGCTCAGCGTCGAATGTTTCGAGCGCATTGCCCAGCGCGGGCCGGGCATGAAGAGCGTGGTGGCGAGCGTCAAGCTGCAGCGGCGGGTGTTCGGACATCTATCGCGCATTTATCTGCGGGTCATGCACGCGCTGGCCTGTGATGAGGGCGCGCCGTTCATTGACCTTCCCGATACAGCGGACCTGAGCCTGCCGCCGGAGCTACGCGGGGTGGCCGTCAAATTGATCGCCTACGCCCGCGGGCAGGGTGAGCCTTTGACGGCAGAGGAGCTGCGCATGTTGTATCGCCGCTACATTCACTGTTCGGCGCACTGGAATGGTTCGATCGGTCGCCGAGGAGCCTTACTGGACAGCCTGTTTCTTCACGCTCCCGCCGCCGACGGGCGTGAGCATTTTCTAAATCTCAGCCAGCCGGGCTATCCGCTTTGATACAGGCGGCCTGAACAGGGCCGCCCTTGCCTGCTGTCTAACTTGATCAGTGGCGCGGATGCAACAGCTCATTGAGTTCATCCACCACCGGCGCCCACTCGGCGTCGACCCGCAGTTCTTCCTTCAGAAATCGCGCCTGTTGCGGCGTCCAGAATTCAGCGTCGATCAGCTTCACGTCGTCGGGCAGTGGATGCTGGCTGACGAATGCATCGATACTGGCCTGATCCGAATCCAGCCCCAGTTGCTCGAACAGTGTGGCAAGTGTGGGTGTAGTAATTTCCATGGTGTCTCCCTGGCGGGTCAAGGACCCTGTCTGGTGTGGTCGATCATCAACGCTGTGTAGCATCTGAGTGCGTTGGGTGCGCCAGAGTTCTAAGCGTTTGCCATAACGATTCAGCTGCCGCGTTCAGGGCGCGGATACGATTGCACACAGCCGTCACGGCAATGTCGTGTACAAAAACCGCGACATTACGGACGAAAGGCATATATCCCATATAGACTCTCAGCCGGTAGAATCCGTGCTCGTGCCAGCGTCCGGCCTCCGGGACGCACCGTTTATCTCGTCTTTTCCTTGTCTGGCCGATAGCCAGGCGAGTTCCTATCAGGTTGGGAGTTTGTACATTGGCAGTAAGTAATCTGGATACCCATGCGTTATTCGTGCTGGGGGATTTGCGCGCGAAGTTGGTGAAGCAGTTCCAGGCACGTTTCGTTTATGTCATCGAGCAGTCTCCCGAGGGCATCTACATGTCCGAAATCGACACCGAGGGCGCCATGGTGGTCGATGACAAGCCGCGTCTGGAGCTTAAAGTGGGTGACCATTTCCGCGCCGCGGTATTGCCCAGCCGTGAAGGCGGCAAGTTCGAAATCCGTTTTCGCGAGATCAAGATGACCATCTACGGCCTGGGCGAGTATGCCTTTGTCGATGTGCCGGAAGGTCATGGCATCGTGTTCAAGGAATCCCACACCGTGTTCATGGTGTTCGCCGCCCATGAGCAGATTCAGCTGGGCCTGAGCAAAATCCTCAAGGCCGCGACCGCCAAGGCCGCGAAGTGGCGAAAGGGCGAATTGACGTTCAAGGCCAGCGAGTAATCCGCCAGCCCTGAAGCATCACCGGATCAGAAGCGCGTCTGTACCGCCAGCTCGAACGTACGGGGTTCGCCCAGGTAGTACGCCGGCGAAACGTGGGCGAAGCGGGCATAGACCTCGTCGGTCAGGTTACGCACGCGGCCGGTGATCGAGGTGTGAGAGTCGACCTTGAAGGTCAGAAAGCTGCCATACAGCGTGTAGGACGGCACAGTCTGGGTATTGGCGTTGTCGGCATACACCGACGCCACATAACGCGCGTCCACGCCACCTTGCCAACTGGGCGTGAAGTCGTAGGTCAGCCACAGATTGGCGACCCTGTCCGGCACGTTGGTGGGCGTATTGCCCTTGCGCGAGACCACGACTCCAACGGCATTCTTTTCGTTGAACTCGTTGTACTGCGCGTCGACCCAGGCCACATTGCCCTCAAGCAACAGACTCGGCGTGATCCGCAATGCACTGGCCAGCTCAACGCCCCGCGAGGATTGCTGACCCACTGCAATGGTGTTGGTCGGGTCCTGCGGATCGGTGACGGCAAAGTCCTTGCGTTCGATGGTGTAGGCCGCGACTGTCGCCGAGCCGCGCCCTTGCAGGTAATCGAACTTGCTGCCGATTTCCCACTGCTTGCCCGTCGACACATCGAAATTCTGCGTGCCGCTCGGTTGTTCAGCCGCCGTGCTGTATTGCACATACACGTTGGCGCTGGGCAAAAACTGCCAGGTCAGCCCCGCACGGCCCGTGACCGGCTGCCAGTCGCGACGCAGATGCCGAGGGTTGCTGGCCGTCACCACGCGATGATTGGTCACGTCCAGATCGATGTCGTCATAGCGCAGCCCGGTCACCAGCGACCACTGCTCGCTCAGCGCCAGGCGGTTTTCCACGAACACGGCCCTGGTCGTCACCTGATTGGTCTTGTCCTTCACAAAGCCCTGTCGCGTGCCTGGCAAATCATAGAAATGACCGGGGTCGAAGTGATCCGGGTCGACGCTGTTGTTGGCGGGCACATTCCACGGATTGCTGGTCGTGCTGTTGACCTTGTACTCGAAACCGCCCGCCCAGGTCGTGGCCATGCCCAGTAGTTTGCTGTCATGACGCAGCTCGAACTGATCGCCGCCTTGCGTGCCTTCGTGGCGAACGAGATAGGCGGTGGAGCGATTGATTGCGCTGTTGTCGGCGTTGTACTGATAGGTCTCCAGGTTGCGGTAATCGCGCTGACTGTCCAGGTGATACAGGGTGTTGCGCAGGGCCGTGGCGTCGTCGATGCGGTAGTCGATGATCGAGCGAATCCACTTCGTGCGCTGTTCGTACAGCCCGTCGTCGACGTTGTAATTGCGAAAGCGGTTGTGTTTGTCGATCTTCAATTCGCCGGCCTTGGGGTTGAGCACCGGCGTGCCCCAATAGGGGCTGTCCTCGTGCTCGTCCTGATACTCCAGGGCCAGGGTGTGGGACAGATCCGGCGTGATGTCGCTGAGCAGGGAAAAGGCCACGTTCCAGGCATCGTTTTCCTGACGGTCGATGTAGCCCTTGCTGGTGGTGTGGCTGACGTCGAGTCGGGCGTAGTGTTGAATCTCCGAGGTCGGGTCGCTCAGCGCATGGTTCACGCCGAACGCGGTTTGCGTGGTATCGAAACTGCCATAGCTGACGCGCCCTTCGGCGGCCTGCTCCTGGCGGGTCGCCAGCTTGGTGACGTAGTTCAGCGAGCCGCCCACGGAGCCTGCGCCGTTCATCACGGAAGAGGGCCCGCCGAGCAATTCGACCCGATCATAAATCCAGCTGTTGACCGGCCGTGCCAGCCCCGTCGCGACGTTGATGCCGCTGAACATCTGCGTCACCTGGCTGCTGGTAAAACCGCGATAGGAAATAAACCCGCCGAAACCGGGAGGTGCGCTGGCGTTGACGCCGGGCAGGGTGTTGGCAGCGTCCTGAAAGTTTTGCGCGCCACGACGTTCGATGTCCGCGCGGTTGGCGACTGCGATCGAGGCCGGTGTTTCGCGTAGGGTCAGCCCCAGATGGCTGGCGCTGGTGGGCTGTTGTTCGAGGTTCAGGCCGGTGGCGTCAGTGATGTTTTCATCGTTGATCGTGACCGGGGCCAGATCGATGGGCTGTGCGTAGGCCACAGGAGACAGGCTGCCGATCAAACCGGCGAGCAGGGGGATACGTTGCATGGTGGGAACCTGAAATGAGGTCGAGCGAATCCCAAGTCTTCGGCGCATGTTTGCGACAGACGTGTGTCGGCCACGCAAACAGGTATCCGAAAAAACGGGAACGTTAAGGGGCTGAAGTCAGATCAGGCGAAGGGTGGTGCGCGGGGATTGGCGGTGGGCCAATGGAAAGACGAGGGGGGATCAAAGGACGCAACCACCGCAGGTGGCGGGCTGTGTTGTTCGGGGAGGATGGCCAGGGTCAGGCTGGAATTCAGCGCCGGACCCATGCCGCCGGTGGAGCACAGGGGGCATCCGAAAGCGGCGGAGAGGGTAGGCAGCTTCTGCTCACCCGGTTTGAACGGATCGACCGTGGTGAGGGCGCGGCCATCGGTGGAGCAGAACTCGCCGCCGATGCCGTTGAGTTGCATGCCGACCATTTGGCCGTGGCCGATGCTGCAGGCAAACACGTTGAACAGGACGCAGCAGTAGAGCATCCATGCGATCAGGTGGCGGTCTGCGCGGGTCAGTTTCATGGCGCGGGAATGTATCAGAAGTGATGCGATGGACGCGGTGCGACAAATTGGCGCTGCTGTTTTTTTGGGGGGAGTGTGTATATCCATTGCTGCGGGTGTTGCTGATTACGGTTCCGCTTTTACAGCGGTTTCTGCCTAACGGCAGAAGCGTTCCGCCTACGGCGGGTTACTTGGAAAAGTCGGAATGCCGCACCACCCCCAAGTAACCAGGTGCTTGCTCCTGGTTGGATTCCTCCTTCGTCGGAATACCCTCACTCGGGTGACGCTCCGTGGGCCCGCGCCGAACGGACATCCATGTCCTAGCGGCGCTCTCGCGGCATCCATGCCGCTCGACCCACGGAGCGCCACCTGCGTTCGGCCTGCACCCAAGTCGCGTTTTGCGGCGTCTGGGCTGGCGTGCATGAAGATCAAAATCAAAAGCGAACACCTATCTTGGCTTCACCACCGATCTCCCCTGTAGGAGCAGTCGGAGGTTACGACGGCCGCGAAAGCGGACTTTCAGGCACAAATGTTTTATCTGACCCACCGCATTCGCGGCCGTCGTAACCTCCGACTGCTCCTACAGGTATTGCGTTGGCTTTGGTTACTTGGTGTCTTTTCAAGTAACTCGCCGAAGGCGAAACGCTTCTGCCGTTAGGCAGAACCCGCTGTAAAAGCGGAACCCTAATCAGCCGTTACCAAGGAAACGGATATACACACCACACTCAAAAAACCATAAAACCCCAAACCTCACTTCCCCTCATGCCGCCCCTCAGAAACCTCTGGCGGCACATCCTCATCCCCCGACATGCGCTTGCGAAACAACCCCGTCCGGGCCAAGAGCAACGTCGTCACCGGCACCGTAATCGCCAACAGAATCGGAATCAGCCAGGCATGCAACACCGGCCCTTCCTTCAACGCCGAAAAGTAAACGATCGACGCCAACGCCACGCACCACGCCCCGATCGTCGACGCCAGCGCAGGTGGATGCATGCGCTGGAAAAAATTCTTCATCCGCAACAACCCGAACGCCCCCACCAGCGCGAACAGACTGCTCGCCACCAGCAACAGCGCCGTCAGTACCTCCACCCAGAACGGCAGCACATGCAGCGAATTCATTCGATCACCTCGCCGCGCAGCAGGAACTTCGCCAGGGCGAACGAGCCGACAAACCCGAACAGCGCAATCAACAGCGCCGCCTCGAAATAGGTGTCACTGGCATAACGAATCCCCAGCACCAGCATCATCAGCATCGCCAGCAGATACAGATAATCCAGCGCCAACACGCGGTCTTGCGCCGAGGGGCCTTTGAACAGGCGGATCAGGGTCAGGATCATCGCGACGGTGAACAGCGACAGGCTGAGCAAAATCGCGTTGGTCAACAGCGGGCTCATTGAAAGATCTCCATCAACGGGCGTTCGTAGGTGGTCTTGAAGTGCTCGATGAAGCGCACCTCGTCATCCAGGTCGAACACGTGCATCAGTAGCACACTGCGATCGAGCGCCAGTTCCGACCAGACCGTGCCCGGCACCACGGTGCAGATCATCGACAGTGCGGCCAGTCCATGGGCGTCGTGCAGGTCCAGCGGCACTTTGACGAAGGCCGAGCGCGGCGGCTTCTGCCCGGCGCGCAGTACACCCCAGGCCACCTGCAGGTTCGAGGACAGCACATCGCGCCCCACCCGAAAGAACAGCTTCAGGGCCACGCCCGGTTTGCGAATTCGCGCGGGTTGCGGACGCAGCGGCGCGAACAGGATCGGCGCGAGAAAGCCCAGCAGCGCGCCGAGCAGCAGGTTGCCCGCGCTCAGGGACAGGTTGAGCAGCAGCCACAGCGCCCATAACGACAGCGACAACAGTGGCGCAGGAAACAGGCGCTTCATGGCTGCACCTCCACGCTGGCTGTGCTTGGCGAAGGCACCGGTTTGGCGGCCATCACCGACAGCACGTATTGCTGCGGGTCATGCAGGGCCTGGGCGGTGTCCTGAGTGTAATGCAGCAGCGCCTGAGCCTTGAACGTCAGCACGATGCAGGCGCCGAGCAACAAGGCAATGGGGATGCATTCGTTGCGGCGCAGGGCGGGGGATGGGCGATCCTGGGCGGTCCAGAAGCGCTTGATGCCGACACGCACGAAGGCGAACAGCGAGGCCAGCCCCGAGACGATCAGCAGCGAAACGAGGGTCCAACTGTCGGCGCGGATCGCTTCGTCTTTCGCCACGTCCAGTCCCAGCGGGTTGAGCAGGGCACTGATCAGGGTCAGTTTGCCGAGAAAGCCCGACAGCGGCGGCATACCGATGATCAACAGCGCGCAGGCGATGAAGCTCAGGCCCAGAAACGCCATGGTCCAGGGAATCACCTGACCGACCACGGCTTTTTGTTCGTCGTCGAGGTTGGTGCCCGGCACCGGGTGCAGCGATTCCAGCGCTTTGGGCAGTTGGTCGGCGTCGTCCTCCAGAGGAATTTCGTTGGCCGAGCGCGAGCGTTCGACCAGTTCAGCCAACAGGAACAATGCACTCAGGGCCAGGGTCGAGCTGACCAGATAGAACAGCGCGCCCGCCGTCAGGCTTGGCTGACCGAAACCGATGGCCGACAGCAGAATCCCTGCCGACACCAGAATGCTCAGGCTGGCCATGCGCTCGAGCCGCTGGGCCGCGACGATGGAAATCGCCGCCACCGCCAGCGTCGCCATGCCGCCCCAGATCAGCCAGTCGCCACCGAAGAACGCCGACGCTCCCGCCTGCCCGGAGAACAGCAGGGTCCACAGGCGCAGCAATGTGTAGGCGCCGACCTTGGTCATCAGTGCGAACAGCGCCGCCACTGGCGCACTGGCGGCGGAATAGGCCGGAACCAGCCAGAAGTTCAGCGGCCACATGCCGGCCTTGGCCAGAAACGCCACCGCGAGAATCGCTGCGCCTGCGTGCAACAGGCCCAGATCCGCCTCGGAGACTTGTGGGATTTTGACCGCAAGGTCGGCCAGATTCAGGGTGCCGGTTACGCCGTAAATCAGCGCGGCGCCAATCAGAAACAACGACGAAGCCAGCAGGTTAATGGTGATGTAATGCAGCCCCGCCGACACTCGCGCGCGTCCCGAACCGTGGAGCATCAGGCCATAGGACGCCGCCAGCAGCACTTCGAAGAATACGAACAGGTTGAACAGGTCGGCGGTCAGAAATGCACCGTACAGGCCCATCAGTTGAATCTGGAACAGCGCATGAAAGCTCGCGCCCGCGCGGTCCCAGCGGGCCAGGGCAAATAGCAGGGCGCATAAGGCGACGATACCGGTCAGCACCAGCATCAGCGCCGACAGGTGATCGACCACCAGCACGATGCCGAACGGCGACTCCCAGTTGCCCGGCAGGTAAACGCCAATGGACCCGGTGGTACCGGTCTTCTGCACCCACATCATCAGGCTGATCGAAATGGCCAGGCCCAGCGCTGTCGACAGCAGGTTGATGCGCGCCTTGAGCGGGCGATGTTTCTCGCCAAGCCACAGCATCAGTGCGGCGGTCAGCACCGGTAGCAGGATCGGCGCGATGATCAGTTGATTCATCAGACTCATTCACTGCTCTCCCGGCCGTCGACGTGGTCGTTGCCGGTCAGGCCGCGCGAGGCCAGCAGCACCACCAGAAACAGCGCGGTCATGGCGAAGCTGATGACGATGGCCGTGAGCACCAGCGCCTGGGGCAGCGGGTCGGTGTAGTTGAGCAGATCCTGTGGCACGCCGTCCTTGATGATCGGTTCCTTGCCAATGAACAGGCTGCCCATGCTGAAGATGAACAGGTTGACGCCGTAGGACAGCAGGCACAGGCCCATGACCACTTGGAAGGTCCGGGGGCGCAGGATCAGCCAGACGCCGGAGGCGGCGAGCACGCCGATGGCGATCGCGATGACTTCTTCCATCACAGGGCTCCTTGGGAAGAGGCGGGCGCAGGTTCGATCGGCTGCGGCAGCGAGGTCGGCCGATGGCTACGTACCGATTGGTGAGCCAGCGCAGTGAGGATCAGCAGTGTCGAGCCGACCACCACGGCGTACACGCCAATGTCGAAAAACAGCGCGCTGGCGATGTGCATGTCGCCCAGCAACGGCAGATGCAGGTGCGCGGTGTGGGTGGTCATGAACGGATAGCCCAGCGCCATCGAACCCAGGCCGGTGGCGAGAGCGAAGAACAGCCCGGTGCCCATCCAGCGCAGCGGGCGCAGGCTCATGTGCGCCTCGACCCACTGCGTGCCCGCGACCATGTACTGAAGAATGAACGCCACCGACATCACCAGCCCTGCGACAAAGCCGCCACCGGGCTGATTGTGGCCGCGCATGAACAGGTACATCGAGACCACGAACGCCACCGGCAGCAGCAGACGCACCAGCACGGCGGGCACCATCATGAAGCCCAGCGCGGTGTCCTGGGCGTGACGCGGGTTGACCAGGTCAGTCACCACATCCCGCGCCAGCAGGCGTTGTTGAGCGGGCAGGGCGATGCTTTCTTTCGGTGGGCGGAAGCGTCGCAGCAGGGCGAAAACGGTGAGCGCGACCACCGCCAGCACGGTGATTTCGCCAAAGGTATCGAAACCGCGGAAGTCCACCAGCATCACGTTGACCGCGTTGGTTCCGCCGCCCTGGGCCAACGCGCGGCTGAGGTAAAACTCGGAAATCGCGTTGGGCGTCGGGCGGGTCAGCATGGCGTAGGACAGCAGCGCCATACCGCCACCAACAGCCACCGACAGCACGAAGTCACGCACCCGTCGGGCCCGTGCGCGATTGCGTGAGCGGGGTGGCGGGACGACGTTTTCATTCCGGCGTGGCAGCCAGCGCAGCCCGAGGAGAATCAGCACGGTGGTGACCACCTCAACGGCCAACTGGGTCAAGGCCAGGTCCGGCGCGGAGAACCAGACAAAGGTCACGCAGGTCATCAGGCCGCAGACGCCGACCATGGTCACCGCGGCGAGCCGGTGATATTTGGCCTGCCAGGCAGCCCCGAGGGCGCAGGCGATGGCGATCAACCAGAGCATGACGAACACGCCAGAGCCCGGAATTTTCGGTCGGTCGCCCCAAGTCAGGCCGCCTTCGTACATCGGCACGAAGCCTGCGACCAGTGCCACGAACACCATCAGAAACAGTTGCGCTTGCAGGCGTCGGGTCGTCAGCAGGCCTTCCAGCCCACGCGCCACGCGCAGTTTGGTCACCAGCACCGCTTCGAACAGGCGCTTGCCGTTCAGGCGCCCGATCAGCGGAGTGCGCTTGAAGCGTTCGCGTTTGAAATGCGGACGCAGGAAGAGATAGAGCACGATCCCGGCCGCCATGGCGATCAGGCTCATGATCATTGGCGCGTTCCAGCCGTGCCAGATGGCCAAGCTGTATTCGGGCAAGGTGCCGCCCACTACAGGCTGCGCGGCGGCGGCCAGCAACGGGCCGACGGAGAGCGCCGGGAAGATTCCGACGATCAGGCAGGCCAGCACCAGCAGCTCCACCGGAACCCGCATCCAGCGCGGCGGTTCGTGGGGCGTGTGGGGCAGGTCGGTGGCTTTCGGGCCGAAGAACACATCCACCGTGAAGCGCAGGGAATAGGCGACGCTGAAGGTCCCGGCGATGGTCGCGATCACCGGCAGCGCGGCTTCGACCCAGGCAGTGGAAGTGATGAATACGGTTTCGGCGAAAAACATCTCCTTGGACAGAAAACCGTTGAGCAGGGGCACGCCAGCCATTGCTGCGCTGGCGACCATGGCCAGAGTGGCCGTATAGGGCATGAGCCTGATCAGGCCGCTGAGTTTGCGAATGTCGCGCGTGCCGCTTTCGTGGTCGATGATGCCGGCGGCCATGAACAGTGAGGCTTTGAAGGTCGCGTGGTTGAGGATATGAAAAACCGCAGCGACCGCGGCTAGGGGACTGTTGAGGCCCAGCAGCAGGGTAATCAGGCCCAGGTGGCTGATGGTGGAATAGGCAAGCAGGCCCTTGAGGTCGGTCTGGAAAATCGCTGAATAGGCGCCGATCACCAGCGTGCAGGCCCCGGCGCCGCTGACGATCCAGAACCATTGCTCACTGCCGGACAGCGCCGGCCACAGCCGCGCGAGCAGGAACACGCCGGCCTTGACCATCGTCGCTGAGTGCAGGTACGCCGACACAGGCGTCGGTGCGGCCATGGCGTGGGGCAGCCAGAAATGGAAGGGGAATTGCGCACTTTTACTCAGCGCGCCGATGAGGATCAGGGTCAGCAGAACGGGATAAAGCGCGTGAGCGCGGATTGCATCGCCTGAGGTCAGCACTCGGTCCAGGTCGTAACTGCCGACCACATGGCCGAGCAGCATGACCCCCACCAGCAGCGCCAGCCCGCCCGCACCGGTGACCATCAGGGCCATGTAGGCGCCGCGTCGGGCGTCGGCGCGATGGTGCCAGTAGCCGATCAACAGGAAGGAAAATACGCTGGTCAGCTCCCAGAAGAACACGATCTGAATCAGGTGCCCGGACATCACCAGGCCGAGCATCGCGCCCATGAAAGCGAGAAAAAACGAGAAGAATCGCGGGACCGGATCGTCAGGCGACATGTAATAGCGGGCGTAGAGCGAGACGAGGGTGCCGATGCCCAACACCAGCATCGAGAACAGCCAGGCAAAGCCGTCCATGCGCAGGACGACATTCAGGCCCAGGCTGGGCAACCAGAAGAATTCTTCGCGGATCACGCCGCCATGGGCGATTTGCGGGTACCAGAGCGCCACCTGAATCGCGCCGATCAGGGCGATCAGGCCAGCCAGAAGGGATTCGGTGTTGCGCGCGTTGTGCGGCAAAAGCGCCGCCAGACAGCTGCCGATGAAAGGCAGAAGCAGTAGAACTATCAGGGACATAGGCTTCTAATCTGCGGATAAATGTCAAGGATCATACGGGCTGGGTCGTTCATCACCAACCGCCAAGATGTCGCAGAATCCTACAAAGTCGTCAGGGAGCAGCGTAGTTGACCACTGTGAACGCGGAAGGTTGATCAACTGAACTTTTGTAGGAGCCGCTGGAGCTGTGCGACGCCCGCGACGCGGTAGAACAGTCAATCATGAGTCGTCTGACCCACCGCCTTCGTGGCCTTCGTAACCTCAGACTGTCTCCCACAGTAACGGTGTTCGGCACGTGCCCGGCGGCGTGCTCAGGGTCAGCAAGACCAACGACGATTGGCGACTCTATTCATTTAAGCGACAATGCGCGCCAGTTTCCGGAGTGCCCCATGTCTGATTCCATCGAAAGCCTTGCCGTTGACGCCGTTCTCGACGCGACGGGCCTCAATTGCCCGGAGCCGGTGATGATCCTGCACCAGAAGGTGCGCGATCTGCCGGCGGGCGGCCTGCTCAAGGTCATCGCCACCGACCCGTCGACCCAGCGCGACATTCCCAAGTTTTGCGTCTTCCTCGACCACGAACTGGTCGACAAGCAGGCAGCCGACGGCGTCTACCTGTACTGGATTCGCAAGAAACTCGCCTGAGCTCACCGCTGAAACGGCCGCAGCGCTGGCCCCCTCGTGTGCCAGCGCCTACACTGCCGCCACTTCAGGGAGCTCACCATGCGCATAGTTGCTGACGAAAACATTCCACTGCTCGACGCCTTCTTCGCAGGTTTCGGCGACATCCGTCGTTACCCCGGCCGCACCCTCGACCGCGCTGCCGTGGCCGATGCCGACATCCTGCTGGTGCGCTCGGTGACCAAAGTCACCCGCGAACTGCT
Source organism: Pseudomonas sp. GW821-FHT02A11 (assembly GCF_059421985.1). NCBI lineage: Bacteria > Pseudomonadati > Pseudomonadota > Gammaproteobacteria > Pseudomonadales > Pseudomonadaceae > Pseudomonas > Pseudomonas sp. GW821-FHT02A11. Next base: position 27,078 of record NZ_JBWKWB010000017.1, on the reverse strand, counting down.
GGAAGGCACGGCGGTACGGTTCGTCGGCACCTGCACCATCGGCACCGATCACCTCGATCTCGACTACTTCAACGAAGCGGGCATTCAATGGTCCAGCGCGCCGGGCTGTAACGCCCGTGGTGTGGTGGATTACGTACTCGGTAGTCTGTTGACCCTGGCTGAAATCGAAGGTGTCGAGCTCAACCAGCGCACTTACGGCGTGGTCGGCGCAGGGCAGGTGGGCGGTCGTCTGATCGACGTGCTGCGCGGGCTGGGCTGGAAGGTGCTGGTCTGCGACCCGCCGCGCCAGGCCGCTGAGGGCGGGGATTACGTCAGCCTCGACGAAATCATCGCCCACTGCGACGTCATCAGCCTGCACACGCCATTGAACAAGGGCGGCGAGCTACCGACCTGGCACCTGTTCGACCGCGCGCGTCTTACGCAACTCAAGCCCGGCGCCTGGCTGATCAACGCCGCCCGCGGCCCGATCGTGGACAACACCGCGCTGCGTGAAGTGTTGCTTGAACGTGAAGACCTGCAAGCCGTGCTCGATGTCTGGGAAGAAGAGCCGCTGGTCGATGTCGAGCTGGCCGAGTTGTGCGTCATCGGCACCCCGCACATTGCCGGTTACAGTCTCGACGGCCGGCAGCGCGGCACCGAACAGATTTATCGGGCGCTGTGCGCGCACCTTGTCCAGCCAGCCACCATCGAACTGCAAGACCTGCTGCCAAAGCCGTGGCTGGCGCAGGTTTCCCTTGATGCCAAGACGGATCCGACCTGGGCACTGAATATGCTGTGTCGAGGCATTTATGACCCGCGCCGCGACGATGCGGATTTTCGCCGCAGTCTGGTGGGCGACGCGGCGAGCCAGCGCCTGGCCTTCGATGCCTTGCGCAAGCATTACCCGCCGCGCCGGGAAATCGAAGGCCTGCCAGTGAGCCTCAACGGTCAGTCCGCGCAGCTGGAGCAGATCATTCAGGCGCTGGGTGCGGTCATGGTCAGCGCGTGATCACTCGACGTATTTCTTGATGTAACCCCACAGCGTTTCCGGCAGGCGCGGCGGGATCTGTTTCCAGAACCCGCGCATGCGCGCCAGCGCGGCGTAAGCCTCTTGCCAAGCTTCGTGACGATCCTGGCCAGTGATCGGTGCCTCGACCAGTGCGATGAAGCTGGCGTAACTGCAAGGCACCGGCAGCGCTTCGCTGCGTTCGATGCGATGGGTCTGCTCCTGCACCGTAATGCTGGCGCCGCTCTCATCGGTGAACACATAAGGCGTGAGCGTGTTGATCCGCTCGCAACGGCTGCTGCACAGCTGTTTGCGGTTCTTCAGCGCGCCGAAGCCGCGCTCGTACATGCTGATGCTCGAGCCGCTGACGCGCATGCACGCAGTCTCGAACGCGTTGAGAATCACCTCGGCGTTCTCGATGCTGGTCTCGATGGTGGCGATGTCGACGAAGCGCTCCAGGGTGCCTTTTTCCAGCGCATTGAGGGCACGCTTGATGGTCGACAGGTGCACGAAATCCTTCTTGCAGCCAATCAGGTGCACATCAAATTGATAATCGGCCAGTTCCGGCCCGGTGATCACCGTGGCGAACGCTTTCGTGTCCAGCGCCGTCTCCATGACGATGTTGAACTTGTTCTGGTGGGCATGGGTGAAGATCAGGCTGCACAACTCCCAGATGAATGACTCGGTGTGCTTGTAGCGGCTGGTGACGTCCTGATCGGCGAACTCGGCATAGCGGGGGTGCAGTTCGCGCAGGCCTTCGGAATACAGGTGCACGAAGTTGTCGTAGCGCGCTTGCTTGAGCAGGGTGTTGTTGAGCATGTAGGTCTTGCCCGAGCCCTGAACCCCGGCCACCACGAGGATTTTCGGCGCGGGCTGACCATCCTCGCCGATGTCGCGGGGCACATCGAACAGGGTCTTTTCCAGTGCTGTGTAAACGGTGTGCAATTCGGCTTGGGTATAGCTGAAACGTGAAGCGGACATTTCGATCCTCCTTGGATAACGTCATTTGACGGTTTACGGCCGTGGACGTAATCGGAGGATCGAGAGGCGTGCAACCCGCTTGTGCGGGTAGTCTATTGCCGAATGTTGCTCTTGCCGGTTTGAATCGTTTGCAGGCATAAAAAACCCGGCGAGGGGGCCGGGTTTTGAAGGCGTCTATTCATCAATCTTGTTTTTCAGGTTTGACCCAATACTTCTCGCATTCCTGACATGCGGCCTGAACCATTTCCTCAGTAATCAGGATCTGATTCCCGTCTTGGTCGAGAATGGCTCCGCCCAGTTGAGCGTCGGGTTGCGGCCGTACCAGGGGTTCTTGATTGCTGCTGTTCTGCAAGCTCATGGCCTGTCTCCTCATCAGGTTGTGCGCTTCAATTTAGCCACGCTTGATGACCACGCCATGACATCCCTGGACGCTTTCAAGCGTCCTTTCAGTCCAACAGATGGGCGAGAAAGTCGCCAGCCATCGGTTAGACCGATCCACTCTAACCGTCCTCGATTAGCGTCATAACGCGGCGCGGCAAAACGTGGACACTTGTATCCTGACTGGCATCTGGGCGTTGAGTTCAGCAAAAGACGACGAGCGTACCTTCATGTGCGGGTGTAGGCTCTGGCGCTTGAGTCGTCTATCGGGTGTATTTCATGGCTGCAGTGTTTTCCGGGCGTCAGCGCCATGCCCTTCGTCTGGCGCTGCGGATGATCGCGCCGTATCGCAAACAGGCCATTGGCGCACTGGTGGCGTTGATCGTCACCGCCGCGATCACCTTGTCCATGGGGCAAGGCATCCGCCTGATGGTCGATCAGGGATTTCTCACCCGCTCCCCGACGTTGCTCAACGAAAGCATCGGCCTGTTCATGGTGCTGGTGCTTGCACTGGCCGTCGGCACCTTCACGCGGTTTTATCTGGTGTCCTGGATTGGCGAGCGGGTGGTGGCTGACCTGCGTAAGGAGGTGTTCGACCACTTGGTGAGCCTGCATCCCGGCTTTTACGAGAACAACCGCAGCTCCGAGATTCAGTCGCGCCTGACTGCCGACACCACCCTGCTGCAATCGGTCATCGGCTCCTCCTTGTCGATGTTTCTGCGCAACGCGCTGATGGTGATTGGCGGGGTGATCCTGCTGTTCTTCACCAACCCCAAACTGACCAGCATCGTGGTCGTGGCGCTGCCGCTGGTGGTGGCCCCGATCCTGATTTTCGGGCGTCGGGTGCGCAGTCTCTCCCGTGAGAGCCAGGACCGCGTGGCCGATGTCGGCAGTTATGTCTCTGAAGCCTTGGCACAGATCAAGACGGTACAGGCCTACAACCATCAGGAACAGGACCGACAACGTTTTGCGCAAACGGCTGAAGGCGCGTTTGACACGGCGCGCAAGCGGATTCTGCAGCGCGCGTGGTTGATCACCCTGGTGATCGTGTTGGTACTGGGCGCGGTCGGGGTGATGCTCTGGGTCGGCGGCATGGATGTGATTGCCGGCCGCATCTCGGGAGGCGAGCTGGCGGCGTTCGTGTTCTACAGCCTGATCGTCGGCAGCGCTTTTGGCACCCTCAGCGAAGTGATCGGCGAGATGCAACGGGCCGCCGGTGCCGCCGAGCGCATCACCGAGTTGTTGCAGGCACGCAGTGAAATCACGCCGCCCCAGAGCGACATGCTGACGTTGCCTGCGCGGGTCAGCGGGCGTCTGGCGCTGGAAAACGTCAGCTTTGCCTACCCGTCACGTCCCGAGCGCAATGCGTTGGAGGGTTTGAGTCTAAGCATCGAAGCGGGCGAAACCCTGGCGCTGGTGGGGCCCTCGGGGGCGGGCAAATCGACATTGTTCGACCTGCTGCTGCGTTTTTACGATCCGCAGCAGGGCCGCGTACTGGCCGAGGGTATCGCGGCCGAGCGCCTTGATCCGCAGGATTTGCGCCGCTGCTTTGCCTGGGTGTCGCAGACGCCGGCGCTTTTTTTCGGCAGCGTTGAAGACAACATTCGCTACGGCAATCCGCAGGCCAGTGACGAGCAGGTGCAGGCCGCTGCGAAAATCGCCCACGCCCATGAGTTCATTGAACTGCTCCCTCAGGGCTATCAGACCCACTTGGGCGACGGCGGCATGGGGCTTTCGGGCGGGCAGCGCCAGCGCCTGGCCATTGCCCGCGCGCTGTTGGCCGACGCGCCGATTCTGCTACTCGATGAAGCCACCAGCGCACTGGATGCGCAGAGCGAGCATTTGATTCAGCAGGCGTTGCCGACATTGATGAAGGGCCGCACGACCCTGGTGATCGCCCACCGGCTGGCCACGGTGCAGAACGCGGACCGGATTGCGGTGATGGATCAGGGGAAACTGGTGGCGGTGGGGACGCATCAGCAATTGATCGCCAGCAACCCGCTGTATGCGCGATTGGCGGCGTTGCAATTCAATGCGGGAGTGGACCGGTTGGGGTGATGTTGTTTTGTCTGTGGGAGTGGGCTGGTCTGTGGGAGTGAGCTTGCTCACCAACGCGCCGTTTCAGACGCAAGGATTGCGTTGAGTCCACCGCCGCTTGGTAAGCCAGCTCACTGCCACAGGTGTTCGCGTTTAGCTGGATCAGTCCTTGCGGTATTCGCACAGGTAAGCGGTTTCAACGCTCACTTGTAGGTCGAATTTGCTGTTGGCCGGCACGCGGAATTGATCGCCTGCGTTGAAGGTTTCCCAGTCGCTGGCGCCCGGCAGCAGCACTTTCAGCGAGCCCGAGACCACGTGCATGATTTCGCGATCAGCGGTGCCGAAGTTGTACTTTCCTGGAGCCATGACACCGATGGTGGCCGCGCCTTCGGCTTGCTGGAAGGCGATGGACTTGACGGTGCCGTCGAAATATTCGTTGACCTTGAACATGGCTGATCTCCTTGGAAAGGGCTGAAAAAGGTCGGCCAGTATGCCTAACGTACAAAAGGCCGTCATCCGCTTTGATAAATGCGTCACTTTCAGCCGGGCATCACCAATGGCAACAACCGGGCGGTGTTTCTCGCATCGGTCAGCGCGCGGTGTTGCTGGCCGTTGAAGTGCATGCCAGCCAGTTGCAGCGCGGTATTGAGGCCACAGGGTTTTTGCAGCTGCCGGGCGTCGGCGAAGCGCTGCTTGAGGTTGATGTGCGGCAGGCTGCTCAACTCGCTGGTCAACTGGTGCTGCTGCCATTGCCGCTCCAATTGCTGGCGATCGTAATCCCCCCAGCTGACCCAACCCACCAAGCGCGCCCGATGGTGGCTCATCCAGCGCTCCAATTGCGGCCAGATCAATGACAGGGCTTGCGCGCTGTCGATCTGGCTCTGCTGGATATGGGTCAATTCCCGACAGAAGGGGGTCAGCTGCGGTCTGCGCGTGGGACGAACAAAGCGCTCGAAATGGTCGATTTCCCGTCCGTCGGAGTTAACCACGCAGGCGCCGATTTCAATGATTTCCATTTCTGCCACTGGCCATCCGCCCTCTTCGGTGGTGGCCTCCAGATCTATCACCAACCAATGGGGCATCTCGAACTCCAGTTTGCAAACCGTGGCACCGCCATGCAGCGTAGTCACATTACGCCGGTGGCGTCCAACGCCTCGTTCGCACGTGCTCCAAGGCTGGGACTCGCTTTGAGTGCGATGGTTTGCCAGCGGCAGCCATTTTTTTATCGGACAAGGGACACAAATACCGGCCAAGCGCTTGCTTGGTGGTTGAGGTCGGCATAAATTGCGGCGCGACTGATCGTTTTTGTAAGGGCTTTTTTCGTATATCTGTTCGGGGCTTCGTGGTGGACGACTCGACGGTGATGCGCAGGTTGGTCGGGCGCGGTCTTGTGACCGATCCCCAAAGCCCGCGCGGCAAGCTGTTGCAGGTTGCGGCGCATTTGTTTCATCACAAGGGTTATGAACGCACGACCGTGCACGATCCGGCGGCAGAGGCGGGGATTCAGCGCTGGCCGAACAGGCGCTGCTGTTGGTGCTCAAATCCCCCGACCGGGAAAAGAGCGGGATTTGAGTCGATTTGACCGTTGTCTAATTGTGCGCGAATGCATAGCTTACGCGTTCTCCTATTCGCCAGAGGTGCTTTGTCTTGATGTCCACGCCGGTGCGGATGGCTTTGAATACGCTGTTGTTGGCAACGACCACCCTCTGCGCCTGGCAGGTGAGCGCGGCGCAAGTGGTGCGCATCGGTGCGGCGCACTTCCCGCCGTACACGATTCGCCCCGAGCGCGGTGAAGACACGGGGTTGCTGCCACAGATGGTCGAAGCCTTGAACGCCATGCAGAGCGACTATCATTTCGAGATGGTCCCGACCTCGATTCCCCGACGTTTCCGCGACTTCCAGCAGCAGCGGTTCGATATGGCGATTTTCGAAAACCCGGCCTGGGGCTGGAAGGACATCCCCCACGAGGATGTCGACATGGGCCTGGAAGACGCTGAAGTGTTCGTTGCCCATCGCGTTCAGGGGCGTACGCAAAACTGGTTCGAAGACCTCAGAGGCAAGCGGCTGGCGCTGTTCAGCGGCTATCACTACGCCTTCGCCCACTTCAATGCCGACCCCAAGTTTCTGGCCGAGAATTACAACGCCACGCTGACCTATTCCCATGACAGCAATCTGGCGATGGTGCTGCGCGACCGGGCAGACATCGCGCTGGTCACGCGCTCGTACCTGAGCACGTTTATGGCCGCCAACCCACAGGATGCCGGACAATTTTTGGTCTCGGACCGGGTGGATCAGGTCTATCGGCACTTCGCTTTGCTGCGTCCAAACGCGCCGATCAGCGGTGCGCAATTTGCCGATCTGCTGCGTCAGCTGCGCGAAAATGGCCAGATGTTCAAGATCTTCCAGCCTTTCCGTATCGCCGTCACGCCACAGGCCAGCCATCACGCAATTGCGCTGGATAATGTCGACAGTCGGGATTGAGACGTGGGCAGGGGGGCAGCGGGGGAGGCGGGCGGCAGTGTCACCGCCCGCTGACATCAACGGTCCCGCGCTTCCTTGGCGTCCATTTCAGCGTTGCGCTCATGGACGCGTTTGAGCTGTTCTTCGGTCAGGGGCAGTTTTTTCGCTGAATCCTTGAGCATCAGCAAACCACCCACGATCGAGCCGATTGCAATGACCAGAATTAACCAGGCGTACCAGGGCATGGGGGCTCTCTCCTTCTTGTGATACCGCTTTGAGCAACGGCGCTGCCCAGTGGTTCCATTGGAGGAGATGCCCGGTGGCCCCGGTACTGATAGCGGTCAGACCCCCGTCAACATCGAATCGGCCGGCGCCGACGAGCGCGCACGGCCGGTCATGCCAAAGTAAATGAAGCCCACGGCCATGAACGCCAGGAAGATCAGCCCGATCAAGGCGTTGAACCAAGCCATGGCGATTAGGCAGACCACTGCCAGCACCAGGGCGATTGCGGGCACGATCGGGTACCCCGGCGCGCGGAAGGTGCGCTCAAGCAGCGGCTCGGTCTTGCGCAGCTTGAACAGGCTCAACATGCTCATGATGTACATGACAATGGCGCCGAACACGGCCATGGTGATCATCGCGGCGGTCAGGGTCATGCCGCTGAGGTTGATCAGGCCATCGCTGTAAATCGCGGCGATACCGATCAGCCCGCCGGCGATGATCGCGCGATGGGGCGTCTGGAACCGCGACAATCTGGCCAGCGACGCCGGCAGGTAACCCGCTCGGGCGAGGGCGAAAAACTGCCGCGAATAACCCAGAATGATGCCGTGGAAGCTGGCGACCAGCCCGAACAGCCCGATCCACACCAGCATGTGCAGCCAGCCGGAGCTTTCACCGACCACGGCTTTCATCGCCTGCGGCAGCGGGTCGTTGATGTTCGACAGGGCTTTCCAGTCGCCCACGCCGCCTGCGAAGAACATCACGCCCATGGCCAGCAGCACCAGGGTAATGATGCCGCTGATGTAGGCTTTTGGAATGGTGCGCTTGGGATCTTTCGCTTCTTCGGCCGCCATGGCCGCCCCTTCGATGGCGAGAAAGAACCAGATGGCGAACGGAATCGCCGCGAACATCCCGGCAATCGCCGGCGCGCCAAAGCTGTCAGACCCGGCCCAGCCATTGAAGGCAAAGTTGCTGAAGCTGAATGCAGGCGCCACCACGCCCATGAACACCAGCAGCTCCAGCACAGCGAGCACGCAGACCACCAGTTCGAAGGTCGCGGCCAGCTTCACCCCCAGAATGTTCAGGCCCATGAACACGATATAGGCGCCAACCGCGGCGTGTTTCGGGTCCAGCGCCGGAAACTGCACATTCAGATAGGCGCCGATGGCCAAAGCAATCGCAGGCGGGGCGAAGACAAATTCGATCAGCGTGGCCAGGCCTGCGACCAGGCCGCCTTTCTCACCGAAGGCGCGGCGGCTGTAGGCAAACGGCCCGCCCGCGTGTGGGATAGCGGTGGTGAGCTCGGTAAAGCTGAAGATGAAACAGGTGTACATCGCCGCGACCATCAGCGACGTCAGCAAAAACCCCAGCGTCCCGGCCACGCCCCAGCCGTAACTCCAGCCGAAATACTCACCGGAAATCACCAGACCCACAGCGATCCCCCACAAATGCAGCGTGCCCAGCGTGGGCTTCAGTTGCGTATTCATGCGTCACTCCCTGGATTGATGGAATCATCGGGAGGGAGTGCGTTGCAGTGGTCATGCCAGCGGTTGGCGGGTGTGTCGTAATGTTTCGAAATGCGTCGTATGCAGGATGCTCTTTCGGTGATCAGGCGCTGATCGTGCACGAATAATGCGCATACGCTGCCCTCTGTGGGAGCGAATTCATTCGCGAGAGGCCGGGACATCCGATAGGGCTAGGTCAGATATAACGCCCCATCGCGAATGAATTCACTCCCACAGGGTGTGGCGCATCATCGTCTGTGGTCACACTTTACGATCACCGGGTCCCGCCCTGCAGTTGGTTCAGCTACAATGCGCGCCGATTTCGACTTGCCAGAGAACCCGCTCATGTCCGCCTGCCAGACCCCTATCATCGTCGCCCTGGATTTCCCGACCCGCGAAGCCGCGTTGAAACTGGCCGATCAGCTGGACCCCAAGCTGTGCCGGGTCAAGGTAGGCAAGGAGCTGTTCACCAGCAGCGCGTCGGGCATCGTCGAGACCTTGAACGACAAGGGTTTCGAAGTGTTTCTGGACCTCAAGTTTCACGACATCCCCAACACCACGGCGATGGCGGTCAAGGCGGCCGCCGAAATGGGCGTGTGGATGGTCAACGTGCACTGCTCCGGCGGCCTGCGCATGATGGAAGCCTGCCGCAACGTGCTGGACCAGCGCAGCGGCGCCAAACCGCTGCTCATCGGCGTGACCGTGCTGACCAGCATGGAGCGTGAAGACCTGGCCGCCATCGGTCTGGACATCGAACCGCAGGAGCAGGTGCTGCGTCTGGCGGCGCTGGCGCAGAAGGCCGGGATGGATGGCCTGGTGTGCTCGGCGCTGGAAGCCCAGGCCTTGAAAGCCGCGCACCCGGCGCTGCAGCTGGTGACGCCGGGCATTCGCCCGGCGGGCAGCGCCCAGGACGACCAGCGTCGCATCCTGACCCCGCGCCAGGCGTTGGATGCCGGTTCTGACTACCTGGTCATCGGCCGTCCGATCAGCCAGGCGGCCGATCCGGCCAGGGCGTTGGCGGCCGTGGTGGCTGAGTTGGCGTAAGTATTTTCGGCAACCCGGCAGGTCCCTGTGGGAGCGAATGAATTCGCTCCCACAGAGTTTCATCCGCCGTTTAGTACCCGATCCTCTTCAAGGTCGACTCCATGCTCTCCTTCGACGGCCGACCCTCGAACTTCAGCAATTCCGAGGCCCGGTTGGTAAAGAACCCGTCCACGCCCCGCGCGCTGATGGCCTTGAAGTCCACTGCATCGTCCACCGTATAGGGGTGAATGATCAGGCCGCGATCGTGGGCCATCTTGTTCATCCACGGCTGCACCAGGTCCATGTAGCTCTGATCCCCGCCGTTCTTCAGCGCCGCCGCAGGCCCTGTGCCGATGGCGCCGTGAGCTTTGGCCCAGTCCATCCACGCGGCGAACTCTTCTTTGGATTTCACCTCTTGCGTGGCGTAGAAGGCAGCCTTGTCCTTGGCGCCCGAATCCTTGAAGGTCTTGTCGGACGCGGCCTGAATGTAGCCATCACCCAGCCAGAGCAACAGCACCTTCGGCGTGTTCGGCATGGCTTTTTGCAGCAGCTCCAGGCTCGGTTTTTCGAAGGTCTGCAGCACCACGCGGCCTGGCCCCTGGGCCACGTTCACATGACCTTTTTCCGCTGCCGGACGCTGACTCAGCCATCCGCGCTGTTCGAGCTTTTTCTTCAAGTCTTCTTCAATGCCGGGAAACTGCGCAGGCACCTTGGTTTCGATGTAAAGCCCCGGTTTGTTCTTGCCGCCCTCGGCGATGTCGATCACTTCGTCCAGGGTCAGAATCTTCAGCCCCGCGTAGCTGGCGCGGGCGCGATCAGGGTGGGCCTTGTTGAACCAGGACCCCGCATCCAGACGCTTGATTTCTTCAAGGGTGAAGCTGCTCAGCGGGTCTTTCACGCGGTCCGGGTAGACCTCGGCGATATTGGTGGTGCGCGCCAGGGTGTCGTCATGCAGGGCGATGAGCACGCCATCCTTGGTGCGCTGGATGTCCATTTCCAGGTAGTCCGCACCCAGTTCGCGAGCCAGGGTGTAGGAGGGCACGGTTTCTTCCGGCGCGTTGAACGAGGCGCCGCGGTGGGCGATGGCTGCGGGCCACGGAATACCGGCCTTGGCGGCCAGCGCCTTGCCCGGTTCGGTGGCGGCCATGGCCGATCCCGATGACAACACGACCCCGACCAGCGCGGTCGCGAACATCGATCTAAAGATTCCTCTGAGCATGAATAACGTTCCTTGATGTGCATGATTCATTCATGAAGCGGCTAATGCCGCTGCGCTTGTCGGCGTGCCTGAGGCCGCCGTTGATCCGCGCGCAACCGTCAGACCATAAACAGCCATACCGGGTGCGGGCAACCTTCGTGTCGTTGCTGGAAAAAAACTGTCGTTCTGCGCGTCGGCTCTGGGCCTTGTGAAAGCCAGTGTCGCCATTTTTCATGACGCTAAATCGTCTATTCCACGCGTCGATCCCTATCGCCGCTGCGGCAGGGTTTGACCCCCACGGAGTCGTTTGCAAGGCGTTTTCTTGAGTCAAATGCGGCCTCGGCTCTGCACAACCGCTCTAACTCGCGCTACTGTCTGTGCCATCCAATTTTTGCTGCGGTGTGATGATGACGAAGACGGTGTTGGTGTTGGTCGAGAGCGTGAACGAGTACTTGCCGATTCTGGAGGACAGCGGGTTTCGTCTGATTCTGGCGCCGACACCGGCCACGCGCGCGGAGGCCGTGGCAACGCGCGGGGGTGAGATCGATGCGGTGCTGACCCGTGGGCCGCTGGGGTTCACGGCGGATGAGATGGCGGCGTTGCCAAAGCTTGGGATCATTTGCGTGATCGGCGCCGGTTATGAGCAGGTAGACCTGCTGGCCGCCGAGGCTCGGGGGATTACCGTGACCAATGGCGCCGGGGTCAACGCGCCGACCGTGGCCGATCATGCGCTGGCGCTGCTGCTGTCTCTGGTGCGCGACATTCCCCAGGCTGATGCCTCGGTGCGGCGCAGCGAGTGGCGCAAGGTCACGCGGCCTTCGTTCGCCAACAAGCGCGTTGGCATTGTCGGGCTGGGAGCGGTAGGGCTGGCGATTGCCAAGCGTGTGCAGGGTTTCGACATGCAGGTCAGTTACCACAACCGCTCACCGCGCAGCGATGTGGATTTCCATTATTGCGAGACGCCGCTGGCGCTGGCCGCTGAGTCTGATTTTCTGATCATTGCGACCCCCGGTGGTGGTGGGACGCGGCACCTGATCGACAAAGCTGCCATCGAGGCGCTGGGGCCGGAAGGCTTTCTCATCAACATCGCCCGCGCCAGTGTGGTCGATACCGAAGCGCTGGTCGACGCCCTGCAGCACGGGCGCCTGGCCGGTGCGGGGCTGGACGTGTTCGACGACGAGCCGCACGTGCCGGACAGCTTGAAAACCCTGAACAACGTGGTGCTCACCCCTCACGTCGCCGGTCTGTCGCCGGAAGCTTCACGCGGCACGGTGCAGATGGTGGTCGACAACCTGATGGCGTTCTACGCGGGCAAACCGGTGCTGACGCCTGTGCACAGTTGATGCCCCAAACGATCCGTTTTCATTCCTCCAACAATAAATAGGGAATCCCTCATGTCTTCATCGTCTGCCCTGAAAGTCGCGCTGGTCACTGGTGCCGGAAGTGGTATCGGTCGCGCCGTCGCGCTGCAACTACTCAAGGACGGCTATGCCGTGGTGCTGGCCGGGCGTCGGGTCGAGCCGTTGATTGCGCTGGCCGAACAGGCGAAGGCGGCGGGCCAGCAGGCGCTGGCGGTGTCCACCGATGTGCGCGATGCGGCCAGTGTCGACGCGCTGTTCGCAACCATTGAGCGCACCTTCGGGCGGCTGGACGTGACGTTCAACAACGCCGGCATCGGCGCGCCGGCGGTGCCGATGGATGAGCTGTCGGTGGAGCAGTGGAAGAACGTGATCGACACCAACGTCACCGGGATGTTTCTGTGCGTGCGCGGGGCGTTCGGCCTGATGCGTCGTCAAGTGCCGCAAGGTGGGCGGATCATCAACAACGGCTCGATCTCCGCGCACACCCCGCGCCTGTTCAGCTCGCCGTACACCGCAAGCAAACACGCGGTGCTGGGGCTGACCAAGAGCACCTCGCTGGACGGTCGGCAGTACAACATCGCCTGCGGCCAGATCGACATCGGCAACGCCCTGACCGAAATGACCGACCGCATGACCAAAGGCGTGCCGCAGCCCAATGGTGAATTGCAGGTGGAACCGACGATGAACGTGCAACATGTCGCCGATGCCGTGAGCTACATGGCCAGCCTGCCGCTGTCGGCGAACGTGCTGAACATGACGGTGATGGCGACCCATATGCCGTTTGTGGGGCGGGGTTGATCTGACCGGCGGCGGGCTGGACGGGGTTGTCGAAAACCTTTGCTCCGTCCAAAACCTCAGCGGATCTGTCCAACTCAACCCGCCGCCAAATCCGCACACTGAGCTCATGTCGATAACCTTAAACAGAGAGAGGACCTGACCATGAGCGAATACGTCATCGCACCCGTCGCCACGCCATCGCTGGCCGTGGCGGGGACTTCTGCCCGTTTCCCTATCCGCCGTGTGTTCTGCGTGGGTCGCAACTATTCCGAGCATGCCCGTGAAATGGGCCACGACCCTGATCGCGAGCCGCCGTTCTTCTTCGCCAAGCCCGCCGACGCGGTTGTGCCGGCTGAAGGCAGCATCCCGTACCCGCCGCTGACCCAGGACCTGCACCACGAGATCGAACTGGTCGTGGCGATCGGCAAGGACGGCGTGAACATCGATCCCGAAGAGGCCCTGAGCCACGTCTGGGGCTATGGCGTTGGTCTGGACCTGACCCGTCGCGACCTGCAGGCCCAGGCCAAGAAAATGGGCCGCCCGTGGGAATGGGCCAAGGCATTCGATGCCTCCGCTCCCGCCACCGCGCTGTTGCCGGTGAGCAAGGTCGGTCACCCGGACAGCGGCGCCATCTGGCTGGATGTCAATGGCGAGACTCGCCAGCGCGGCGATCTGGCCGATCAGATCTGGGCGGTCAAGGACGTGATTGCCTACCTGTCGCAATCGGTCGGCGTCAAAGCGGGCGACCTGATCTACACCGGCACCCCCGCAGGCGTGGGCGCGCTGCAACGGGGTGATGTGGTCACTGCTGGCATCGAAGGCCTGGCCGAGCTGACCGTTACCATCAAGTAAGCCGCAAGCTTCAAGCTGCAAGCCGCAAGTTGAAAAGCCCATACGCGTTGGCTTTCAGCTTGCAGCCTGCCGCGCAAAACTTGTAGCTTGAGGCCTTTTGCAGGCTCTTCCGATGGCGAATGTCTCTCGCATCCAGACCTATGGCATGCAGCAGCGCAGCGACCGCATGGATTTCTACATCCGTGACAAGTCCGCTCGCCCGGCGCTGACTTCGCCTCACCGTCACGAATATTTCCAGATCCAGATCAACCTCGGCGGCGACACCGTGCAGCACATTGGCGGCGCGATCCGACCGTTCCCGCGCAACACCCTGGCCTTCATCCTGCCCCATCGCCTGCACGTGATCCCTCATCCGGAGGACGGCAATTTCGTGCTGATCAATTTTTCCCAGCCATTCCTGTTGCAACACCTGCAGTGCGACCCGATGGACCTGGAAGACGTGCCGCTCAGCGAAGCGCCGGAACTGGCGCCATTTCGGTTTCAGGAGCACCTGGATTTCATCCTCGACGACGAGCCTTTTGCTGAAGTAACGACGTTGCTCAAGCAGATGCGCGACGCCGATCAGGCCCGGCAACTGGGCTCGGCGTCGATCCTGCGAGGGTTGTTGCTGCAGCTGATTGGCAAGGTCTGCAACCTGTTCGAGCCCCAGTTGCAGGCGCTGTCGGCGAACAAGGCAGAGCGAAGAGGGCGGCGCGACGCCATGGGGCGGGTGATGGAGTACATCCGCGAGCACATTGCCGACCCGGCCATGACCCTGACGGATGCGGCGGCCGCGGCGTTTCTGTCGCCCAACTACCTGACCCACCTGCTGCGCAAGGAAACCGGCAGCACGTTTTCCGAACTGGTGCTGGAGCGGCGCATGCGTCTGGCGCGCACGCACCTGATGAACAGCAGCAAGCCGCTGAGCCACATTGCCGAGATTTGCGGGTTTGCCGATGAGGCGTATTTTTCGCGGCGTTTTCGCAAGGCCCATGGCGTGCCGCCAGGGCAGTTTCGGCGCGAGCAGCGGGGTACATAAACCAAAGTGTGGGAGCGAATTCATTCGCGAAGCGGCAGTACAGCCAATACACCTCTATCGTTTGTGCCATTTTTCGCGAATGAATTCGCTCCTACAGAGATCGGGGATCGCCGCCGCAATCGGGGCGATCCCTTGAATCAAACCAACCCGGTGGTGTAATAAACGCCAATCACAAAGAACGCCGCCAGCACCTTGAAAATGGTCATGCCGAAGATGTCCTTGTAGGCCTCGCGGTGGGTGAGGCCGGTGACCGCGAGCAGGGTGATGACCGCGCCGTTATGCGGCAGGGTGTCCATGCCGCCTGCCGCCATCGAGGCGACACGGTGCATCACTTCCATCGGAATGTGCGCCGCATTGGCCGCCGAGATAAAGGTGTCGGACATCGCCGCCAGGGCAATGCTCATCCCGCCCGAAGACGACCCGGTGATCCCCGCCAGAATGTTGATGGTGATCGCCTGATTGACCAGCGGGTTGGGGATCGCCTTCAGCGCATCGACCACCACCAGAAACCCCGGCAGCGATGCGATCACCGCGCCGAACCCGTATTCCGAAGCCGTGTTCAGCGTCGCCAGCATCGCGCCGCCGACCGCAGTCTTGCTGCCATCGGCCAGCTTGCTGGCAACCGTGCGCAAGGAAAACACCAGCACCGTAACGATGCCCACCAGCAGCGCGGCCTGCACCGCCCAGATGGCGGTCAGTTTGGCGACGTCGGTCTGGATGGGCACTTTCAGGCCCGGCAGATGAATGCCGTACGAGCCGCCGTACCAGCCCGGAATCCATTGGGTGAACAACAGGTTCATCACACCGACCAGCACCAGCGGCAGCAGGGCGATCAGCGGGTGGGGCAGTTGAATCTGCTCAGGGGTTTCCGGCTCGTTGCGCAGGTTGGTGCCGTAGCCTTCGCCCGCGCGGGCGGCCTTGCGGCGCTGATATTCCAGATAGACCATGCCGCAACCCAGCACGAACAGCGAACCCAGCAGCCCCAGCCAGGGCGCCGCCCAAGAGTTGGTGCCGAAGAAGGTAGTCGGAATGATGTTCTGGATCTGCGGCGTGCCGGGCATCGCGTCCATGGTGAAGGTGAACGCACCCAGCGCGATGGTCGCTGGCATCAGGCGTTTCGGAATGTTGCCCTGACGGAACATTTCTGCGGCAAACGGATACACCGCGAACACCACCACGAACAGCGACACGCCGCCGTAGGTCAGCAAGGCGCAGACCAGTACGATCACCAGAATCACCTGGCTGCTCCCCAGCAGCCCGATGACCGATTTGACGATGGAGCGCGAGAACCCGGACAGCTCGATCAGCTTGCCGAACACCGCGCCCAGCAGGAATACTGGAAAATACAGCTTGATAAAGCCAACCATCTTGTCCATGAACAGGTCGCTGAACACCGGCGCCACTGCGCTCGGGTCGGTCAGCAACACCGCGCCAAGGGCGGCCAGTGGGGCGAAGATGATCACGCTGTAGCCCCGATATGCAGCCAGCATCAGCACGCACAGCGCCAGAACGGCGATGACAACACTCATGAGTCAATCCTTAAAAGCGGCACAGCGAACCGCCACCCGGCCTGGACAGGCAAGGTGTGGTCCGCAGTGGATGTGATTGTTTTTATTGTTCAGGCGAGCGGTCGCGCGCTCACCTTTTTCCGCAAAAAGCCAACTGGATCGTGACGCTTACTGGGCGGCCCCGGCGTATGGCACATCCTTGTGGCCGTAGCGGCGCACGCGGATGTTGGCCTGCTCGCCATGCCCGGCGAAGCCTTCCAGCGCGCACAGGCGCGAGCAGTACTCGCCGATCATCGAGGAAGCCTCGTCGGTGGTGACCTTCTGGTAGGTGCAGGTCTTGATGAACTTGCCGACCCACAGACCGCCGGTGTAACGCGCTGCCTTTTTGGTCGGCAGGGTGTGGTTGGTGCCGATCACCTTGTCGCCGAACGAGACATTGGTGCGCGGGCCGAGGAACAGCGCGCCGAAGTTGCGCATGTTCTTCAGGAAGTAGTCCGGGTCCTGGGTCATCACTTGCACGTGTTCGAAGGCGAGGTCGTTGGCGATGGCGAGCATTTCGGCGTCGTCCTCGGCGACGATCACTTCGCCGAAGCTTTCCCAAGCGCGGCGGGCAATGTCGGCGGTTGGCAGGATCTGCAGCAGGCGCTCGATCTCGGCCATGGTCTCGCGGGCGAGTTTTTCCGAGGTGGTCAGCAGGATCGCCGGGGAGTCCGGGCCGTGTTCGGCCTGACCCAGGAGGTCGGTGGCGCACAGCTCGCCGTCGACGCTTTCATCGGCGATCACCAGGGTTTCGGTCGGGCCTGCGAACAGGTCGATGCCCACACGGCCGAACAGTTGGCGCTTGGCTTCGGCAACAAAGGCGTTGCCGGGGCCGACCAGCATGTCCACCTGAGCGATGGATTTAGTGCCCAGGGCCATGGCGCCGATCGCCTGAATGCCGCCCAGGCAATAGATTTCGTTGGCCCCGGCCATGTGTTGCGCGGCGACGATGGCGGGCGCCGGTTTGCCCTGGAAGGGTGGGGCGCAGGTGATGATGCGCGGCACGCCGGCGACCTTGGCGGTGATCACCGACATGTGCGCCGAGGCCAGCAGCGGGTACTTGCCCCCTGGCACGTAGCAGCCCGCGGCATTCACCGGAATGTGTTTGTGGCCCAGGACCACGCCCGGCAGGGTTTCCACTTCGACGTCGACCATGGAGTTGCGCTGGTGCTGGGCGAAGTTGCGCACCTGGGTCTGGGCGAACTCGATGTCCTTGAGGTCGCGGTCGCTGAGCTGGTTGATGCAGGCCTGGATTTCGGCGTCGCTGAGCCGATAGTCCTCGCGGTCCATCTTGTCGAAACGGATCGCCAGTTCGCGCACAGCAGCGTCGCCACGGGCTTCGATGTCAGCCAGCAGGTTTTCGACGGTGTCGCGCACTTCACGGGCGGCGGATTTGATGACGTCTGCTTCAGCGCCTTGTTTGAGCCATTTAGCCACGGTGTTCTCCTGCGAATTGTTTTTGTGAAGGTTTGCATACGTATGCAATACTGCCGATGGTAATGCAAGATTTCGACGTTGCAAACCCCTCCCGGCCAACGGCAGTGAATTTCATGCCCGGGATGTGACATAAGCGATTGGCAGGTATCATCATTTTTTTTCGGCGGTCGAAGCGATATGTCAGACAACACGGAGCGAGGACGGCGTCCGGTGACGGCCCATGAGGTAGCCAGGCTGGCGGGAGTTTCCCAGTCGGCGGTTTCGCGCACCTTCACCAAAGGCGCCAGCGTGTCTCCCGACACCCGACGCAAGGTGGAGGAGGCGGCGGCGAGCCTGGGTTATCGGCCCAATCTGGTGGCGCGCTCGCTGATCACCCGGCGTTCCAACCTCATTGGCGTCGCCATTCCTGGCATGGCCAACCCGTTTTATGCGCGGGTGCTGGAAGCGCTGTCGGCGGAATTCGAGCACTTGGGTTACCGGATTCTGCTGTTTTCCATGGCCAACAACGAGGATTCCGACCCGGTGCTGGAGGAAATCCTGCGCTATCAGGTCGACGGTCTGGTGCTGGTCTCGGCGAGTCTCTCCTCACGCTTTGCCGAAGAGTGCCGCACCATCGGCCTGCCGGTGGTGCTGTTCAACCGCACCAACGACAGCACTTCAGTGTCCAGCGTCACCAGTGACAACCTCACCGGCAGCCGCACCATCGCGCGCTTTCTGTTGGCGGGCGGGCATGAGCGGCTGGCGTTCATTGCGGGCAAGCAGAGCTCGTCGACCAACCGCGACCGCGAGGCCGGTTTCAGCGGTTACCTACAGGCTCAGGGCAAGCCTCTGGCATTGCGTGAGGAAGGGGACTACACCTTCGACGGCGCCATCGCAGCGACCCGCCGACTGCTGGGCCTGGACGCACCGCCGGATGCGATCTTCTGTGCCAACGACCTGATGGCGCTGGCGGCGATCAACGTCTGCCATGAGCAGGGCGTGAAGCCGGGGCGTGATGTCTCCATCGTCGGTTTCGACGACCTGCCTCAAGGCCAGTGGCCGATCTTCGGCCTGACCACCTTCGAACAACCCATGGGCGAGATGATCAGTCGCGCCGTGAACATTGTCTGCGCGCAATTGGCCGACCCTGGCACCCAGGCGATTCAGGAAGTGCTGCCCGGCAGGATGATCGTGCGCGACACCGCGCGGCTGCCGGACAGCGTGATCATCGAGGTGAATGGCGAACGCATCTGGCAGCCCTGACCGCCATTACCCTCGTTTGAGGGTACGGGTCAGCTCGCTGAACAGCGCCGACACCGACCGCAGCGCCCGGCAATCCGGCCGGGTCAGCAGCCACAGCGCTGTGTCGTACCCCTGGAGCGGCTCCCCCAGCCGCTGCAATTCCCCTTCGCTCAGCATGAAATCCGGCAGCGCCGCGACGCCCATGCCTGCGCGCACCAGTTGCGCAACGGCCATCATTGAACTGCATCGGTAGGCCAGATTCACCCCGGGCAACGCTTGGCGGCGCCAGGTTACTGTGGGGTGATCGGGGAGGAAATCGTCCGGCGCGATCCAGTCCATCGCGCTCAATTCGACCTGGCCTCTTCGCTGCAAATACGCGTCGCTGGCGCACAGTTGATACGACACGGTGCCCAAACGCGTGCCCACCAGATGCTCTGGCGGCGCGTTGGTCAGGCGCAAGGCGATGTCGGCGTCGCGGCGGCTGAGGTTGGCGAAGGTGCTGGAGGTATTGAGTTCCAGCTTCAGGCCCGGATAGTCAGGCATGAACTGCGTCAGCGCAGGCAACAACAGGCTCTGCAACACGGCGTCGGTGCAGGTCAGGCGCACCGTGCCGCTGACGATCTGCTGGCCCTGTTCGAGGCTGATTTGCGCCAGTGCCAAGGCCTGTTCGGCACTTTCGGCTTGTTGCGCCAACGCAATGGCCGCGCTGGTGGGCTGATAGCCGGTGCGGCTTTTGTCGAACAGCGCGGTGCCGACCGCGGCCTCCAGCCGACGCACCGAGCGAAACACCGTGGAAACATCGACCTTGAGCAGTTCGGCCGCTCTGGGCAGCGTCTTTGCGCGCACCAGAGCGAGGATCAGGGTGAGGTCGGCGTGATTGATTCGGTATTGCGCGGCTGCATTGATCACTTGCTTGAACGCCAATTCTGATTGCACGGCGACAAGCTTATAGTCAGCGCCGGACCTACCGCAAAGCGTTTTGATATCAGGGAGCAGGCATGAAACACAAACAGGTGATCCGCATTGCACTGGTGGGTGATTACGACGAGAGCGTCCCCGCCCATCAGGCGATTCCCGTGGCGCTGGACCGGGTGGCAGGGGAGACCGGCATCGTCGTCGATTTTCAGTGGGTGCCCACGCCAGAGGTTGGCGAGGGCGCGGGGTTGAAGGCCTACGATGGCATCTGGTGCGTCCCGGCCAGCCCCTATCGCGACATGGACGGTGCGCTGACGGCGATTCGTCTGGCCCGTGAACAGCACGTGCCGTTTCTGGGCACCTGCGGCGGCTTTCAACATGCGTTGCTGGAATACGCGCGCAATCACCTGGGCTGGGCCGATGCCGAGCACGCCGAAACCGCGCCCGACTCTGACCAGGCAATCATCACCCCGCTCAGTTGCTCACTGGTCGAGGCGTTTGCACCGATTCGTCTGCTGCCCGGTTCTCGAATCGCCAAGGCCTACGGCAGTGAGGAAACCCAGGAGCGTTATCGCTGCCGCTATGGCCTGCGCAAGGAGCTGGAAGCGCAGATCTTTGCCGGACCGTTGAAGGTGGCGGGCTACGACCACGATGGGGAAGTTCGCGCGATGGAGCTGGAAGGGCATCCGTTTTTCGTTGCCACGCTGTTTCAGCCTGAACGCGCCGCGCTGGAGGGCAAGACTCCGCCGCTGGTCAAAGCGTTCGTGCTGGCCTGTGCGGCAAACGGGGGTTGAGCGGTGCTTGTGGGAGTGAGCTTGCTCACGAAAGCTGACGGTCGATCACATCTATGTCGTCAGGCGCACCGCTTTCGTGAGCGAGCTCACTCCCACAGGTTGTGGGGTGCATGTCAATTCTGTACTGCGACCCGTTGCGCCGCGATCCGGCGTCCGCTTTGCAGGACGAAGACGCCGCCCAGGATCGCGGCAATCGCCACCATGTCCAACGCATGGGCGGGTTCACCTGCGACGAAGATGCCGATCAGCAGGGCGATCACCGGCGGGATGTAGGTCGCTGAGGCGGCAACCACTGCGCCCAGGCGCTCGACGATGAAGTAATACAGGATGTACGCCACCCCGGTCCCGGAAAGCCCCAGCCCCAGGGACACTCCGATCATCGCTTTGGGGCTGTCGGTGATGTGCTCCATGCCGGTCCGGTCGGTCACGGCCAGCAAAATCAGCAGTGCCAAGCCGATCTGATAGGTGCACAGCGCCACCGCTGAAATGTTCAGGCCGGTCAGGAAGCGTTTGGCGTAGACGAATGAGCAGCCGATGCTCAACGACCCCAGCATCATGTACATCACGCCCTTTATCGAAATCGCGGCGTCGCCGCTGGCCCAAGGCCGCGCGATCAGCAGCACGCCGATGAAGCCCAGCAGCACGCCCAGACTCATCCGTGCGTTGAGTTTTTCTTCCCGCAGAAACAGGAACGCACAACCGAAGGTGAACAGCGGAATCACCCCGCTGAGCAAGCCCGCGACGCTGGACAGCAACAACGTGGTGCCTTCGGCGTAGAGGTAGTAGTAAACAGCCGTCGCCAGCAGGGCCATGACCAGAAAGTGATGCACGTAGCGCAGGTGGCTCCAGCTCAGGGCGCGAGTGGCCAGGGCGTAGATGAGGATCGGCAGGAAACCGAAGAACGAGCGCACCAGCACGATCTGCGCCGGGGAAATCCACTCCAACGCCCACTTCATGAACATGAAGTTGGTGCCCCAGATCAGCCCCAGCAGGGCAAAGGCAAAGTAGGCGATGTTTTTCATGTGGGATCGGTCTGCCGAGTGGTCGATGAGGCGGCGATTGTGCGCGGCGACGTGATCCGTTACAAATCATCATCTCTATCGCATGGAATAGAAAAACTACGCCATGAAAGCCTCTCCGCCGCTCAAGGCGCTGCTGTGTTTTGATGCGGCTGTGCGACTGAACAGTTTTTCTCTTGCGGCCGATGAGTTGAACGTGACCCCCGGCGCGGTCGGTCAGCAGATTCGCAATCTCGAACAGTGGCTCGGGGTTTCACTGTTTACGCGGCAGATCCGACAGGTCCAGCCGACGCCCGATGGCCAGGCGTACTGGGCACAGATTCAACCGGCGCTGACGCAGATCATCGAGGCCAGCCACGCCTTGCGCGACCGCCACAACAACAATGTCTGGCTGAACATGCCCCCCAGCCTTGCGGCCAAGTGGTTCGCCCGGCGCATGGCCGGATTTCTCGAAAGCCATCCCGGCGTTGCCCTGCATTTGAGTTCGTCGATCGCCTTGACCGATTTCAGCAGCGAGCGGGTGGACCTGGCGATCCGGCATTTCGACGGGCGCGCGCCGGAGCTTGAGGTCGAGCTGCTGCATCAGGACGACGCCCGGGTGTATTGCAGCCCGGCTTATGTCGAGCAGATGGGGTTGCGAGATCCGGCGGATCTGCGTCGCGCGACGTTGCTGCACAACACCCTGCACCCGCACTGGCCGGAATGGCTGCAGCGCTTTGCCAGGATTGGCGAAGAGGAGGGCAGGCGGATTCCGGGCATTCACTTCGACCAGTCGTTGATGGCCATTGAAGCGGCGCGGCGTCATCAGGGTGTGGTCATCACCAGCGAGTGGCTGACCCAGGAGGAGGTGGCGAGCGGGGTGCTGATAGAGCCCTTCGTCCAGCGCTTGCCGCTGTCGAAGGGCTACTACCTGGTCCAGCCGAAACATTCGATCCTGCGCCCGACGGTGCAGGCGTTGAAAGAGTGGTTGATCGAACAGGCGCTGCGCCCCGTGTAAGGGCGCGGCACCCGGACGTTACGGCATCACCGGCGGGATATACGCCAGCGTCGCGCCCAACACCCACAACAGGAACAACACCAGCGGCGTGTGCACCAGCAATTGCACGAACGAGAAGCCGATCAGATCACGCGCCTTCAAGCCCAGTACGCCCAGCAGCGGCAGCATGTAGAACGGGTTGATCAGGTTCGGCAGCGCTTCGGCGGCGTTGTAGATCTGCACCGCCCAGCCCAGGTGGTATTTCAGGTCGTTGGCGACCTGCATCACATAGGGCGCTTCAATGATCCACTTGCCGCCACCGGACGGAATGAAGAAACCCAGGATCGCCGAATACACGCCCATCAGCAGCGCATAGGTGTCGTGGGAGGCGATGCTGGTGAAGAACGTCGAGATGTGGTGCGCGACGGTCTGCGCGTCACCGCCCTTGACCGTGGTCAGCAACGCGGCGATCGAGCCGTACAGCGGGAACTGGATCAGCACGCCGGTGGTGGTCGGCACCGCACGGGCCACGGCGTCCAGGAAGCTGCGCGGACGCCAGTGCAGCAGCGCACCGACCATGATGAACAGGAAGTTATAGGTGTTCAGGCCCGAAATCGCGGTGATCGCAGGCTTGGTGCTGAACTCGTTGTACAGCCAGCCGGACGCCAGCACGACCATCAGAATGATCAGCAGCGGGCTGTACTCCAGCCACTCGCCCGGACGGGTGCGCGCAGGCAGTGGCGGCATGCTGAACGCCGGGTCGACGCCGCAATCCTTGGCATCACGAGCGCTGTTCGGGCCGGGCGCGGTCGCGTAGGCGACGATGATCGAGATCACCACCAGCGCCAGCAGCATGACGCCCGACTGCCAGAGGAAGATGGTCTGGGTGAACGGGATCATCCCGGTGATCGCCAGAATCGACGGCGGCAGGCTCGCCGGGTTGGCCTGCAATTGCGCCGCCGACGACGACAGCCCCAATGCCCACACAGCGCCCAGCCCCAGATAGGCCGCGGCACCCGCAGCGCGGTAGTCCATTTTGAGGTCGGTACGGCGAGCCAGTGCACGTACCAGCAGACCGCCAAACACCAGCGACAGGCCCCAGTTGAGCAGCGAGGCGACCATGGAAATCAGCGCAACCCAGGCGACCGCCGAGCGGCCGTTTTTCGGGATGCGGGCCAGGCGGTCGATCAGCTTGACCGCAGGCGGGGAGCTGGCGACCACATAGCCGCCGATGACCACGAAGGCCATCTGCATGGTGAACGGGATCAGGCTCCAGAAGCCGTCGCCAAAGGCTTTGGCGGTGTCGGCGGGCTTGGCGCCGATGGCCAGGGTGGCGAGGGTAACGATCACCACGGCCAGGGCGGCGAACACCCAGGAGTCAGGGAACCAGCGCTCGGCCCACTTGGCACAGCGCAGGGCAAATCGGGCGGAGCGGCTTTCTTCGATATCGGCGGCCACGTTGTTATACCTCTTGGAGTTATTGTTCAGGTGCTATTGGACTGGCTGTTTTTTTGTGTTGGCGGTGATGCAAAAAAGGTTCGGCTCTAGATACAGCAAAGCCCCTTCATCGCTGAAGGGGCAGAGTGGCATGACGGTATGACAAGCCAATGGCGTGGCCCCTGTAGGAGCGCGCTTGCCCGCGATGGGATCGTTCAGACACTGCGTGGGTGACTGATCTGGCCTTTCGCGGGCAAGCGCGCTCCTACAGGGGGGGCGCGCCAACTCGGAGGACTTAAAACGCCATTTCCTTCACATCGTCCGGCACGATCAACTTGCCGGCGGTCTTGGCGATGATTTCCTCGACGGTCACACCCGGCGCGGTTTCGCGCAGGATGAACGCGCCGTTTTCGATTTCAAGGTACGCAAGGTCGGTGAGCACTTTCTTGATGCAGCCTGCACCTGTCAGCGGCAGGCTGCAGCGCGGCAGCAGCTTGGACTCGCCGTCCTTGGAGGCGTGGGTCATGGTCACGATGATGTTGTCGGCCCCGGCCACCAGGTCCATCGCGCCGCCCATGCCTTTGACCAGCTTGCCGGGAATCATCCACGAGGCAATGTTGCCGTCGACGTCGACTTCAAAAGCGCCCAGTACCGTCAGGTCGACGTGGCCGCCACGGATCATGGCAAAGGATTCGGCGGAGTTGAAAATCGACGCGCCCACGCGGGCCGTCACGGTCTGTTTGCCGGCGTTGATCATGTCGGCGTCGATGGTTTCCTCGGTCGGAAACGCACCCATGCCCAGCAGGCCGTTTTCCGATTGCAGCATCACGTCGATGCCTTCGGGAACGTAGTTGGCGACCAGGGTCGGAATACCGATCCCCAGGTTCACGTAGAAGCCGTCTTGCAGTTCGCGCGCAACGCGCTGTGCCATTTGTTCGCGGGAGAGTGCCATGATCGTGGGTCTCTTTTATGGTGTCCGGCGGGGCGCAATGCCCGCTGGGAAATCATCGGATGGTTTCGAGTGCGAAGCGCGCGTCAGGCTTTTCTAACCGTGCGCTGTTCGATGCGTTTCTCGAAAGTGCCCAGGATCACGCGGTCCACGTAAATGCCCGGTGTGTGGATTTCAGTGGGCAGCAGCACGCCGGGCTCGACGATTTCCTCGACCTCGACGACGGTGATCTTGCCCGCCGTGGCGGCAATCGGATTGAAGTTCTGCGCGGTGTGGCGATAGACGACGTTGCCGAAGTGGTCAGCCTTCCAGCCTTTGACGATGGCGAAATCGCCGGTGATGGCCTCTTCCAGAATCACGTTGCGGCCATTGAACTGGCGGGTTTCCTTGCCTTCGGCAACCGGAGTGCCGTAGCCGGTGGCGGTGTAGAAGGCCGGGATGCCGGCACCGCCTGCGCGCATTTTTTCAGCCAGGGTGCCTTGGGGGGTGAGTTCGACTTCCAGCTGACCGTTGAGCAACTGCTCCTCGAACAGTTTGTTCTCGCCGACGTAGGAGGCGATCATCTTGCGGATCTGCCGGTCCTCCAGCAGGACGCCCAGGCCGAAACCGTCGACGCCGCAGTTGTTGGACACAACGGTCAGGCCTTTCACGCCCATGCGCTTGATCTGGGCAATGAGGTTTTCGGGGATACCGCACAGACCGAAACCACCAGCCAATACAGTCATGTTGTCGGTTAGCCCGGCAAGGGCCTCTTCGTACGTTGCGACGCGTTTGTCGAGTCCAGCCATGATGATGCGATCCCCGCTTCGTTGTAGTTGTGTCTGACAATCGGGCTGTCAAAGAGCGTTGATAGCATCTTCTCCCTCCTTCAGTGATTTGTTAATTTTGTTTTTTTCATAAATTGATAAGAATTCCAAATATATGAACGTCAAACATCTCCGCGCGTTTCTGGCCGTGGCTCAGTGCCTGAGCTTTGCCCAGGCAGGGGAGCGACTGCACCTGTCGCAACCGGCGCTGAGCCTGACCATCAAGGCGCTGGAGGATGATCTGGGCGGGCAATTGCTGACCCGCACCACGCGCAGCGTCAGCCTGACGCCTGAAGGGGAGGCCCTGCTTCCGCTGGCCCGACAACTTTTGGCCGACTGGGACAACACGGAAGAACTGCTGCGCCAGCGCTTCACCCTGCAGATGGGCAAGGTCTCCATCGCCGCGATGCCCTCGTTCGCAGGCAACCTGCTGCCGATTGCGCTGAAGGTATTTCGCGAGCGTTACCCGCGGGTCAACGTGGCGGTGCACGACGTGATCAACGAACAGGTGCTGGAGATGGTCGATCACCGTCGAGTCGAACTGGGCATTGGCTTTGAACCGGAGTCGAGCAACAACCTGACCTTCACCTCGTTCTACATGGACCGTTTCGTGGCGGTGGTGCCGAGAAATTCGCCCTTGGCCGAGCGCGGCGTGGTGAGTTGGGATGAGTTGCTGCATCACGACTTCATCACCCTGCAGCGCCCATCGGCTGTGCGTCTGCTGTTGGAGCAGGACCTGCAGACCCAGCACGGCAAACTGTCGGTGGCGTTCGAAAGTCATCAGTTGTCGACGGTGGGGCGCATGGTTGCCAACGGCCTGGGGGTGAGTGCAGTGCCGTCGCTGTGCATTCAGCAGATGGAAGAGTTGGGCGCCCGCTGTATTGCGCTGGAGGGCCCGCGTATTGAGCGTCGGATTGGCCTGATGACCCTGGCCGATCACAAATTGTCGGCTGCGGCGCAGGCGCTAAGGGATGTATTGATCGAGTGTTCTCAGACGGTTCCTGCGCCAGCGTGAGGTCCCTGTGGGAGTGAGGCCCCTGTGGGAGCGAATTCATTCGCGAAAAAGAGTGCAGGCGATAGACATGTGCTGAGTGTGCCGCCGCCTCGCGAATGAATTGGCTCTGTCTGCGTAAAGTGTTGCTGGCAGCTAAGCTTGTAAAGTCGACATTCGTTTTCGGAGGTC
>NZ_JBWKWB010000016.1:0-135083 GCF_059421985.1 Pseudomonas sp. GW821-FHT02A11 | reverse complement strand
CTAGAGTCAGATTCGAATTTCCTGTCCTGCCCGCCCCATCAAGTCTAAACATACAAGCGAATTCATTCGCGAGGCGGGGGTACATCCGATAGAGCTGTGTCGGGTGTACCGGCCAATCGCGAATGAATTCGCTCCCACAGGGTGTGAGGTCTCAGGAGATAAATTCAGCCAGCGAACAACCACACACCCGCGGCAGCCGACAGCGCTCCGGCAACCCGTACAACCGGCGCAGCCGCCGCTGGCAGGAAGCGCACCACGGCGTAACCCGCCGCGTGCAGCGCTGCGGTGGCGCCGACGAAGCCCAGTGCATAACCCCACGGGCTGGACATCTCTGGCAGCTCAAGGCCATGGGCCACGCCATGGAACATTGCGAACAGCGCGGTCGCCGCCACCGCCACGAACAGCGGCGGACGCACGGCCAGCGCCACCGCCAGGCCCAGCGCGAACACCGAGGCCGCAATCCCGCTTTCCAGCGCAGGCAGTTCCAGACCCTCAAAACCCAGCAACCCACCGATCAGCATGGTACCGACGAAGGTACACGGCAGGGCCCAGCGCGCGGCGCCTTTTTGTTGAGCGGCCCACAGACCCACCGCGACCATCGCCAGCAGGTGATCGATGCCGCCCAGCGGGTGGCTGATGCCGGCGACCAGGCCGCTTTCATCGTGACCCGGATGTGCCAACGCAAGCGCCGGAGCCAGCAATAGCGCCAGGGCACCGAGGATTTTTTTGCCCGAAAGGTGTTTGAAATGCATCGATGATCTTCCTTAGTAAATGGAATCAGGCAGCGGTCAGCAGGCCCTGGCGCTCGATGAAGGCGATGATGTCTTCAAGGCCATGGCCGGTTTTCTGATTGCTGAACACGAAGGGTTTGTCGCCACGCATCTTCCTGGTGTCGCGGTCCATCATCTCCAGCGACGCGCCCACCAGCGGGGCCAGGTCGATCTTGTTGATCACCAAAAGGTCGGATTTGCAGATGCCCGGGCCGCCCTTGCGCGGCAGCTTGTCGCCTGCTGAGACGTCGATCACGTAGATGGTCAGGTCCGACAGTTCAGGACTGAAGGTCGCAGACAGGTTGTCGCCGCCGGATTCGACGATGATCAGGTCCAGGCCTTCGAAGCGACGATTCAGTTGATCGACGGCTTCCAGGTTGATCGACGCGTCCTCGCGAATGGCGGTGTGCGGGCAGCCGCCGGTTTCCACGCCGATGATGCGCTCAGGCGCCAAGGCCTCATTGCGCACCAAAAAGTCGGCGTCTTCACGGGTGTAAATATCGTTGGTGACCACGGCGAGGTTGTAGCGCTCGCGCAAGGCCAGGCACAGGGCGAGGGTCAGGGCGGTCTTGCCGGACCCGACCGGGCCGCCGATACCGACGCGCAAAGGTTGGCTGTTCATAAGTGTTCTCCGTTGATCTTCTTGTGCGGTTCCGGGTGTTGCTACCAGGGTCAATGTCGTCAGGATCGAAACAGGCGGCTGTACTGGCGCTCATGGGCCATGCTCGCCAGGGCCAGGCCAAACGGCGCGCTGCCAATGTGTTCAGGGTTCAGTTCGGTTGCGTGGTGCTGAGCGGTTTGCAGCAGCGGTGTCAGCTCGCTGGTCAGACGTTGCGCGGCCTGTTGCCCCAGCGGCAGGGTTTTCATCAGCACGGCCAGCTGGTTCTCCAGCCAGCTCCACAGCCAGGCGGCGAGGGCGTCCTGTGGGGCAATTTGCCAGGCCCGAGCGGCCAGCGCCCAGCCCAGGGCCAGATGCGGCTCGTCGGTGGTTTCAAGAAAATCGCGCGCGGGCTGATCCAGCTCGGGCAGGCCATTGAGCAGTTGCTGCAACGAGTAGCCCATCTGCCGGCTTTCCAGATGCAGTTCGCGGGTTTCGCGACTGGCGCGGTGTTCCTCGCTCAGTTGGCGCAGGGTCACCCAGTCTTCGTCGGCCGCAGCGTTGCAATGGGCCAGCAGCAGTGGAGCCTCGAAACGACACAGGTTGAGCAGCAATTGATCGCCAATCCAGCGGGCCGCGCTGGGCGGGTCGACGACGATGGATTGCTCCACGGCCATTTCCAGCCCCTGGGAATAGCTGTAGCCGCCAATCGGCAGCTGCGGGCTGGCCAGACGCAACAGCGCCCAGGCCTTGTTCATGGGCGTGCACTCATTTGCGTACGCCGAACTGATGAATGCGCGGCGCGTAGTTGAAGTCTTCTTCCCCTGCGCGGGAATGATGATGACCGCCGCCATAGGCGCCGTGTTCGGGCTGGAACGGCGCTTCGATGGATTCGGTGGTGGCGCCCAGCTGATTGAGCATGGCCTTGAGCACGTAGTCGTCGAGCAGGCGCAACCAGCCGTCGCCCACTTGCAGCGCAACGTGGCGGTTGCCCAGGTGATAGGCCGCGCGGGTCAGTTCGAGGGCGCTGCTGCAGGTCACGTGCATCAGCTGCTCGGGGCGCGCGCAGACGCGAACAATGCGTCCGTCTTCGGCTTTCAGAAAGTCGCCATCACGCAGCGGCGGCTGCCCGCGTTCGAGAAACAGGCCTACGTCTTCCCCTTCGGCACTGAAACAGCGCAGGCGGCTCTTGCTCCGCGCTTCGAAATTCAGGTGCAGCTCGGCGGCCCATTCAGCCTGGGGTTCGATTCGTTGATGAATCACCAGCATCGGAAAACTTCCAGCAATGTGCGATGCAGTGGCTAGAGCAAGTGGCTTGCCAACTGACAGGTTAGTCAGGAATCGCGCGCTGGACGTGGGGTAGTGATTGAGCGTGGGGCGCAGGAGTGGTCTTTGTTGGTGCGGGGAGAATTTTAGTGTTCTGTTTTGGTGCGTAATGCGCCCGGGCCTATTCGGTGCTGCCCAGCCCTTGCCAGCGCTTGGCGCCGATAAAGATGAAACGCAGTTGCTGAGTAATCTTGGCTCGAGGCGTCAAGTGTTCGGCCAGGGTCACGGGCGGCGGGTCGATGAGTTCCGGGAGCATGGCGAATACGCTTTTGACCACCAGGTCAGCCATCACCGACAGGTCGTCGGTGTTGAGGTGATGGAATTTGGACATCGACGCCAAGTCCGTTGCCAAGTCAGCGATGATCGCCTCGCGCAGCGCGCCCAGCGCCTGCCGCACCTTGAGCGAGCCGCCGTATTGCTCGCGTGCCAGAAACAGAAATTGCGAGCGATTGGCGGCGACCACTTCCAGAAAGATGCGCACCGAGGCGTCGATGATGCCGGTGTTCACATTGTCGTTGTGGCGCACGCGGCGGATGGTCTCGCGAAAGGTCTGGCCCACTTCGCTGACCAGCGCCAGGCCCAGGTGGTCCATGTCATCGAAGTGACGGTAGAAGCCCGTGGGCACGATGCCAGCCGTCTTGGCCACTTCGCGCAGGCTCAGGCTGCCAAAACCGCGCCCGCTCTCCATCAAGCCCCGAGCTGCATCGAGCAGGGCGTGACGGGTCTGCTGTTTCTGTTCGGCGCGGGGCAACATGGGGGGCTTGGGTATCTGAGCCAGGATTGGGCAGCACTCTAACAAATGCGTTTGCGCTGCGTCGAACCCCGATTCCCCTGGAAAGCGTGCGGGCATGAAAAAGCCCGGCTCAAAACCGGGCTCGTTTGACAGCGGTCCGCTTCAGGAAACGCGCTGATACTGCTGTACCAGACGATCCGGGCCATTGTCGGCGACGCGCTGGTACTGGTTGATCAAATGGTTCGGACCCTCTTGGGCCAAGGTTGGCAGGCCGATCTCGTGAGCCGCTTTCACTTCGCCCAGAACAGGCTGTTCACTGGCAGGCATGGCGAATGCGCTCGAGGCGAGAAGGGAAAGGGACAGTGCGATCAGTTGGGGTTTCATGGATGTGTGCTCCTCGAAAGGGCGTGTAGAGATCATGGAGTCGATTTTACGGGGGCTGCGTATATAAAGAAGTTCAAAGGGCTGATG
This sequence comes from Pseudomonas sp. GW821-FHT02A11, assembly GCF_059421985.1. Taxonomy (NCBI): domain Bacteria; kingdom Pseudomonadati; phylum Pseudomonadota; class Gammaproteobacteria; order Pseudomonadales; family Pseudomonadaceae; genus Pseudomonas; species Pseudomonas sp. GW821-FHT02A11. The sequence continues at coordinate 131,185 of NZ_JBWKWB010000016.1, read as the reverse complement.
GTGACCATCGATGGAATTGATTCAGACGCCAAGGCCACGGAGAACGCGGGTTTGCAGGCACCTGCAGGGTCTGGATTCAACGTTTTTTCACGCGCCGGATTGCCGCTCGTGGAACTTTTTCCGGGGCCTGCGAAGGATTTCATCAAACCCACGGGGCTTTTATCAGTCGAACGGTCAAGACGTATAAGACGTGCCCTGGAAGGTGCGTCGGGATTTGGGGAGAAAACGCAATGACGCGAGGCCGCAAGATTTTCGCTTGGACAGTTGGCATTGTGCTGCTGTTGCTGGCTGTACTGATCATCGTGATCGCCACTTTCGACTGGAACCGGCTCAAGCCGACCATCAATGAAAAGGTATCGGCTGAACTGCATCGACCGTTCGCCATCAACGGCAATCTGGCGGTGCACTGGCGCCGTGAGCCTGATGAAGGCAGTTGGCGCGCGTGGGTGCCGTGGCCGCACATGTCGGCCGAAGACATCGCTTTGGGTAACCCCGAATGGTCGAAGAACCCCCAGATGGTGACCCTCAAACGCGTAGAAATGCGCTTGGCGCCGCTGCCATTGCTGGCTCAGCGCGTGGTGATTCCGCGCATTGACCTCACCGAACCCAACGCGAAAATCGAGCGTCTGGCCGATGGTCGGGCCAACTGGGTGTTCGACCTACCCAAGAGCGATCCCAATGCCCAACCCTCCAGCTGGGTGGTGGACATCGGTTCGATCGGTTTCGACAAAGGCTTCGTGAGCTATAACGATCAGAAGATCAACACGGCCGTCGAGGTGGTCATCGACCCGCTCGGCAAGCCGATCCCGTTCAGCGACATCGTTGGCAGCGGCGAGGCCAAAAAGGTGCAGGACAAAGGCGCCTCCGCTCAGGATTACGCTTTCGGCTTCACTGCCAAAGGTCAGTACCACGGCCAGAAACTCAATGGCACCGGTAAGGTCGGCGGCCTGCTGGCGCTTAAAGACGCCGCTTTGCCATTCCCGGTTCAGGCCGATGTCAGCGCCGGGAATACAAAGGTGGCGATCGCGGGCACTGTTACCGATCCGCAGAACCTCGGCGAGCTGGACCTGCGCCTGAAGCTGTCCGGCGACAGCCTGGGCAACCTCTATCCGCTGACCGGCGTCACCTTGCCCGATTCCCCGCCGTACTCCACCGATGGTCGCCTGATCGCCAAGCTGCATGATCCGGCGGGCGCGTCGTTTCAGTACAAGGGCTTCAACGGCAAGATCGGCAACAGCGACATCCATGGTGACCTGGGCTTTGTCGCCAGCGAGCCGCGTCCCAAGCTGACCGGTGCGCTGGTTTCCAATCAGCTGCTGATGGCCGACCTCAAGCCGCTGATCGGTGCTGATTCCAACGCCGAGCAGAAATCCCGTGGCGGTGAGAGCAAGCAGCCTGCGGACAAAGTGCTGCCGGTCGAGGAGTTCAAGACCGACCGCTGGAGCGCGATGGACGCCAATGTCGAGTTCACCGGCAAACGGATCGTACAAAGTGCCGATTTGCCATTCACTGATCTGTACACCCACGTGGTGCTCAACGACGGCCACCTGAGCCTTGAACCGCTGCGTTTCGGCGTGGCGGGCGGCAAGCTTGATGCCGACATCAAACTCAACGGTCACTCACAGCCGCTCGAAGGCCGCGCGAAATTGAGCGCGCGCAACTTCAAGCTCAAGCAGTTGTTCCCGACCTTCGAGCCGATGAAAACCAGCTTTGGTGAGCTCAACGGCGACGCCGACATCGCGGGTAAGGGCAACTCGGTGGCGGCGTTGCTGGGCACAGCCAATGGCGAGATGAAGCTGTTGGTCAACGACGGTGCGATCAGCCGCGATCTGATGGAAATTGCCGGTCTGAACGTGGGCAACTATGTGGTTGGCACCCTGTTCGGCGACAAGAACGTGAAGATCAACTGCGCCGCTTCCGACTTCGGCTTCAAGGACGGGTTGGCGACGAGCAAGCTGTCGGTGTTCGACACCGAGAACGCGATCATCTACATCGACGGCACGGCGAACATGAAGAGCGAGCAGCTGGATTTGAAGATCACCCCGGAATCCAAGGGCTTCCGCGTGTTCTCGCTGCGTTCGCCGCTGTATGTGCGTGGACCGTTCATCAAGCCGAGCGCAGGTGTGCAATCCGGCCCGCTGTTGTTGCGTGGTGCGGGGATGGTGCTACTGGGTGCGGCGGTCGGGCCTGCGGCAGGGCTGTTGGCGCTGGTTGCGCCAAGCGGGGGTGAGCCCAATCAGTGTGCGCCGTTACTGGAGCAGATGCGTGCGGGTAAGGCCCCCAAGACTGTTAAGTGATGCACTGATTGAGCGAATCGGTGGGTCAGGCATATCGCATGTGCCTGATTTGCCGCCTTCGCTGTCGTCGTAACCTGCGACGTCTCCTGCAGGTTTTGCGCAGGCACATGGATGTTCCGCAACCGTTGAAGAGCATTGGGCATGCCGCAGGTCTGCGGATTTCACCGTATCTGTAGGAGACGTCGGAGGTTACGACGGCAGCGATAGTGGTAGAGCAGCCACCCACAGAACCGCCCATTCACCCACAAAAAAGCCAAGGCATCTGCCTTGGCTTTTTGCATTCTACTCAACGCTTACAGCCCGTCGAGAATGTCCGCCATGTCGTCGGCGTGCTCTTCTTCCTGAGCCAGAATCTCTTCGAAGATTCGGCGCGTGGTCGGGTCTTTATCACCGATGTACTGAATGATTTCGCGATAGCTGTCGATAGCGATGCGCTCGGCGATCAGGTCTTCGGTGACCATCTCTTTCAGCGTATTGCCCGCCACGTACTGCGCGTGGGAATTCTTCGACAGCAAATCAGGGTTCAGTTCCGGCTCACCGCCCAGCTGCACGATGCGCTCGGCGAGCTTGTCGGCGTGCTCGGCTTCCTGTTCGGCATGCTCAAGAAACTCTGCAGCCGCGACCTGCGCTTTCACGCCTTTGGCCATGTAGTAATGGCGCTTGTAACGCAGCACGCAGACCCATTCGGTGGCCAGCGAAGCATTGAGCAGTCGAATGATTTCTTCGCGGTCGCCGTCGTAGCCTTCGGTCACGGCACCGTTTTCAACGTTGTGACGCGCGCGCTCGCGCAGAGTGCTGACATCGGTTAATTGCTGCACATCGCTCATTATTCATCTCCAGGGCTGATCCGGTTTTTAGCCGTCTCGCTCTTGGTGCGTCGGTCTTTTGTTACATGACCGAGGCCTGGCAAGATCGGGTCTTAAGGTGTGAGTGGTGCGCGGGGGGAAAAGTTTGATTTGTTTTGCCGCAGATTCTCGTCGATCACAGAACCCCTGTGGGAGTGAACTCATTCGCGAGAGGTCGTTACTGGCGACGCATATTCGTCGCCTGAAATACCTCGTCGCGAATGAATTCGCTCCCACAGGAACGTGTCCGTCAGTGGATCGAGCGTCTGTGATTACATCGCCCGTTCATTGGCCTCACGCTGATCGCAGGTCATGAAGCCCTTGCTGTCCACGCGACCGTTGGCGTTGAACGTGACGTAGTAGGTCTGCTGGTGGCCGTCCTTGTTCAGGACGTAGTTGTTGCAGGTGCCAGGGTGAACCTTGCGATGCACACGGGTCGAAGGCTCGCCACCGATGGTCAGCACTTGCTGCTCGGTCATGCCATCGTCCACTTGCTTGACCAGGGGTTCGTTGCGATAGGTCGCGTAATCCACCGGGTTTTGCAGGGTTGTCGAGGTACAGCCAGCCAGCGCGGCCATTGCAAACACTACTGCCAGAGATTGCTTGTACATAACCGGTCACTCCATGGAAGGGCCATTAGTGGCCCGTTGCAGTTATGAGCCCTGGCCGATTGAAAGAGTTCGATGAAAAGATGGCGATGGGGCATTACCTGTATTTGTCATCATCGATGAATGGTTTGCGGCTAAGGTTTAGATTCCGGGCCGAGCTGGGGAGGCAGCTGGACGCGGATTCTGTGGGAGCGAATTCATTCGCGAAAAATCATACATCCGGCGGAAATGTTTTGGCTGGACTGACCCATCGCGAATGAATTCGCTCCCACAGAGGGATTGTCATTCGACATCAGGAGATTCAACCGCACATGACGCAAGCACAGGCCACGCGGTACCCCATTGTGTTGGTGCCGGGGTTGTTGGGGTTCGTGAAACTGGTGGTCTATCCGTATTGGTACGGCATCGTGCCGGCCTTGCGTCGGGGCGGGGCGAAGGTGATTCCGGTGATGGTTTCTGCGGTGAATTCCACCGAGGTCCGTGGCGAGCAACTGCTGGCGCGGATCGAAGAAATTCTCAAGGAAACCGGCGCTGCCAAGGTCAATCTGATCGGCCACAGCCAAGGCGCGCTAACCATCCGCTATGTCGCCGGTGTGCGACCGGATCTGGTGGCATCGGTGACGTCCGTGGCCGGGCCCAATCACGGCTCGGAACTGGCGGATTACCTCGAAGCGCATTTTCCGCAGAGCACGTGGCGTGGTCGCCTGATCAATGCCGCGATTCGCCTGACCACGCTCTTTTTGGCCTTGCTCGACACCGGTTATCGCGGCACCCGTTTGCCCACCGACGTCGACGCCGCGCATCACTCGCTGACCACCCGCGGCGTCGATTGCTTCAACCAACGCTTCCCTCAAGGATTGCCCGACACTTGGGGCGGGCAGGGGGCTGAACAGGTCAACGGCGTGCGTTATTACTCGTGGTCCGGCACGTTGCAACCGGGGCGCACGGACCGCGGCAAGAACCTGCTCGATACCACTAATCTCACCTGCCGATTATTCGCTCGCACGTTCACGAAAGAGCGAGGTCAATCTGATGGCATGGTCGGGCGATTCAGTTCGCACCTGGGCACGGTCATCGGGGACGACTTTGCGCTCGACCATTTCGACATCGTCAACCAGCACCTCGGTCTGGTGGGCAAGGGGGCCAACCCTGTGGGGTTGTTTCTCGAACACGCCGCGCGGTTGAAAGCCGCCGGTCTTTGACTTTTTCAGCCGTAGTTCGTGATCGGTCGGCCCGCGCGGGTCGCCAAAGGAAGTGATGCGATGAGCGATAAAGAGCTGTATGAAATCGAGTACACCCTGGCCGGTGAACACCATGTGGACGTAATCGAGAACCTCGACGTGCCGATCATCGAGGTCGTGCATGAGCTGGCGCTCAAGCACCACGTTGCGGTGGACGATGACCCCCTCGACGCTGGTAACCCTCACGTCGATCTGCCCCATGTCGCGGGGATCACCGACGTGACGATTCACAGCGCGGAAGATCGCGAAGAGGCGTAGACCTTAACGGCTCGCCGCTTTTCGCAGCGGCGTGGTCCAGCGTTCCGCGAGGATCACGCCGCCCAGTGTCAGTGCGCCGCCGATAAAGTGATACGACGCCAGTTGCTCGCCCAGTGCAAGGGCAGCGACTAATGCGGTGAGGATCGGCACCAAGTTGAAAAACAGCGTGGTGCGGCTCGGGCCAAGAATACCAATAGCCTTCATCCACAGCAGCGGCGCAATCATCGAGGTCGGGATGCACGCATAGAGCACGAGCGGAATGTTACTGGCGCTCAGGCCCGTCTTGGGTGACAGCAAAAACAGCGGAAACAGCGCGATGATCGCCACCAGAATCTGCAGATACAGCAACTGCAGCGGCGGCATGCGCAGCTGCCACTTCTTCAGCAGCGTGCTGTAGGTCGCGTAGGCCAGGGTAGCGACCAACATCATCAGGTCACCCATGTTTACTCCATGAGCCACCAGCACAGCCCAACTGCCTTGAGACACCACCAGTAATACACCTGCGAATGACACCAGCGCGCCAACCAGTGCGCCTGCCGTCAATGCCGTGCCAAGGCTGGCAATCGACATGCCGAGGGTCATCACCGGCACCAGCGACAGGATGATGCCCATGTTGGTGGCGGTGGTGATGTTGGCCGCGTAGTACGCCAGGCTCTGATAAATCGCCATGCCCAGCACGCCCAGAATCGCGACCTTTCCCATGATCGGTTTGATCGCCGCACGATTGCGCAGCACAGGCCTCAGCAGGAACGGCGTGAACAGCAACCCCGCCAGCAGCCAGCGATAGAAGCCGATTTCGGCCGGGAAAATACGCCCGGCGGCGGCTTTGGTGATGACGTTGTTGCCCGCCCAGATCATGACGGTGAGCAGGGGATACAGGTATTGCATGAGAAAACCGGCAAGTGAATGAGGCGCCATTATCGGCTTGTCAGCACGTGCGTCTACCTTGGCGGCGGATTTCCCGGAAATATGTCGCAACATTCTTTGACTACACTGCTTTCAAAGCTGCGCAGGTGCGCGGCGGTCCTGGAGAAAGTCGATGAAAATGCTGCGTATTCCTCTGTTGGTCATGGGCTTGTTGATGTGCGCTCAAGGTTTCGCTGCTACGGCGCAACAGAACAAGATGACCACCTGCAATGCCGATGCATCGGCCAAATCCCTCAAGGGCGATGAACGCAAGGCGTTCATGAGCACGTGCCTGAAAGCCACCCCGGCCCCTGCGGCAACCCAGCAGGAAAAGATGAAGACCTGCAACGCAACGGCCACGACCCAAGCGCTCAAAGGCGATGCGCGCAAGACGTTCATGAGCGATTGCCTGAAGAAAAAATAGGACTTTTGTTACCAGAATTATCGAGATGACGCGGACCTGTGGGAGCGAATTCATTCGCGAGACGGCAGCGAAGACGATGCAGATGTATCGCCTGTACTGGCCAATCGCGAATGAATTCGCTCCCACAGGTCGCAGCGTGACAGTTAGAGCGACTAACGACGCGTCTCGATGCTGGTGGTGGGCGGGGAACGCTGGCAGACTGCCCATCTTTTCAAGCCGCTCGTTTTGAGGCTGTATGCCAACGTTTTCGCCGCGTCATGTGTATCTGGCCAGCTGCATTCTTGTGTTCGGTGGCCTGCTGCTGGTGTTACCGCTCAACTTGCTGCCCAGCCTGCTCGCCGGGTTGCTGGTCTATGAACTGGTCGACATGCTCACCCCGCAACTGCAACGCTTGATCGCCGGTGAGCGAGCGCGTTGGCTGGCGGTGGCTTTGCTGGGCACGTTGGTGGTCAGCGTTCTGGCTTTGCTCTTTGCGGGCGCCATCAGTTTCGTGCTACACGAGGCCGAGAATCCCGGCGCATCCCTCGATAAATTCATGATCCTGGTCGACCGCGCGCGCGGTCAGCTGCCGCCGTTCATCGATGGTTATCTGCCGGCCAGCGCTACCGAATTTCAGGTGTCCCTCAGCGCCTGGCTGACCAAGCACGTCGGCGAGCTGCAACTGTTGGGCAAGGGCGCGGCGCACATGTTCGTGACCCTGCTGATCGGCATGGTCCTGGGCGCGATCATCGCGCTGCAACGCATTCCCGATGTCACCAAGCGCAAGCCCCTGGCCGCCGCGCTGTTCGAGCGTCTGCACCTGCTGAGCCAGGCGTTTCGCAATATCGTCTTTGCGCAGATCAAGATTTCACTGCTCAACACTGCGTTTACCTCGGTGTTCCTTGCCGTGATCCTGCCGCTGTGCGGCGTGCACCTGCCGTTGACCAAAACGCTGATCGTGCTGACCTTCCTGCTGGGGCTGCTGCCAGTGGTCGGCAACCTGATGTCCAACACGCTGATCTTCATCGTCGGCATGTCGCTGTCGATCTGGGTGGCGCTGGCGGCGTTGGGGTATCTGATCGTGATCCACAAGGTCGAGTACTTCCTCAACGCGCGGATCGTCGGCGGGCAGATCAGTGCCAAGTCGTGGGAGTTGCTGTTGGCGATGCTGATCTGTGAAGCGGCATTCGGCTTGCCGGGAGTGGTGGCGGGGCCGATTTATTACGCGTATCTGAAGAGCGAGTTGCGTAAGGCGGAGCTGGTCTGACTGCCTCTGCATAGCCCTCTGTGGGAGCGAATTCATTCGCGAGAGGCCAGTGGACCGATAGGTCTCTATCGGCCGAAACACCGCATCGCGAATAAATTCGCTCCCACAGGGGCGTCGTTTGAATGTTAGCCGTAGCGCTTCTTCGCTTCGATCGCCAAACCGGCGCCGATGCTGCCGAAGATGTTCCCCTCGACATGCCGCGCTTTGGGCAGCATCGCCGAGACGCTGTTGCGAAGCGCCGGGATGCCGCTGGAACCGCCGGTGAAGAACACCGTGTCGACGTCCGTTACGCCCACGCCTGCGTCGTTCAGTAGGCGGGTCACGCTTTCGCGCACGCGCACCAGCAGCGAATCGATTGACGACTCGAACAGCTCACGGGTCAGGTCGACATTCAGCCCGGCCTCGATACGATCCATCGGCACCACGCGGTTTTCGGCGTGGGTCAGCTGGATCTTGGTCTCTTCCACTTCCATTGCCAGCCAGTGTCCGGCGCGCTGTTCGATCAGCTTGAACAGGCGATCGATGCCCAGGGTGTCTTCGATGTCGTAACGCATGCTGCCCAGCGCCAGCTGGGACTTCTGCGAGTACACCGAGTTGATGGTGTGCCAGGTCGCCAGGTTCATGTGGGTGCTGGTGGGCATGTAGGCGCCGCTTTTCATCCGGCTGCCGTAGCCGAACAGCGGCATCACGCCCTGCAGGCTGAGCTGCTTGTCGAAGTCGGTCCCACCGATGTGCACGCCGCCGGTGGCGAGGATGTCGCTCTGGCGGTCATCGACCAGACGCCGCTGGGGGGACAGGCGCACCAGCGAGAAGTCTGAAGTACCCCCGCCGATGTCGACGATGAGCACCAGCTCTTCGCGTTCCAATGTCGACTCGTAGTCGAACGCGGCGGCAATGGGTTCGAACTGGAAGGAAACGTCCTTGAAGCCGATCTTGCGCGCCACCTCGGCGAGGGTGTCTTCGGCTTCCTGGTCGGCCGCTGCATCGTCATCGACGAAATGCACCGGACGGCCCAGCACCACGTGCTCGAACGACTGACCGGCGGCAGCGTCAGCGCGTTTTTTCAGCTCGCCGATGAACAGCCCCAACAGGTCCTTGAAGGGCATGGCCGTGCCCAGCACGCTGGTGTCGTGCTTGATCAGCTTGGAACCCAGCAGGCTCTTGAGCGAGCGCATCAGGCGGCCTTCGTAGCCTTCCAGATACTCGTGCAACGCCAGACGGCCGTACACCGGGCGACGCTCTTCCATGTTGAAGAAGACCACCGAAGGCAGGGTGATTTTGTCGTCCTCCAGCGCGATCAGCGTTTCCGCTCCTGGGCGCAGCCAGCCGACCGTGGAGTTGGAGGTGCCGAAGTCGATGCCAAGGGCACGGGCTGGGGATGGGGTGCTCATGTTCTGTGCGTTCCGGTCAAAAAAACGGCCGCGCAGTGTATGCCAGTGGGCGCCGGATTCGTAGGGCGCAACGTCGGTTTTTCGCGCAACAGACGCCTGATTTCACCCTGACGGCTTGAATCAGGGCCCGACACCCCCAATCTAGCAGGCAACTCTTCATTGCATTCGGCCCGGTTTGAAACCCGTTTCAAGCGCGCGAGGCCGTGTGCCGATAACCTTGCAACATTCAGCGCGGTCGACGTTCTCATCTGATAACGCGGTACGCAACTGTGCTGGATACTCCGGAATGGGTGACCGTTAGATGGACTTCAAAGACTATTACAAGATATTGGGCGTAGAGCCGACCGCGGACGAGAAGACAATCAAGACCGCCTATCGCAAGCTCGCGCGCAAATATCACCCCGACGTCAGCAAAGAGCCTGGCGCGGAAGACAAATTCAAAGAGGCCTCCGAGGCTTACGAAGCGCTGAGCGATCCTGAAAAGCGCGCTGAGTATGACGACATCCGCAAATACGGCCAGCAGGGCCGCTTCCAGCCGCCTCCGGGCTGGCAGGGTCGCGGTGGCGCGGGCGGCGGCTTTGGCGGCGCGGGCGGCGGTTTCGAGGGCGGGGATTTTTCCGACTTCTTCAGTTCGATTTTCGGCAATCGTGGTGGCCAGCCGGGCGGACGCCCGCGCAGCAGCGGACGTAGAGGGCAAGACGTGGAACTGGACCTGGCGATTTTTCTGGAAGAAACCCTCTCCACCGAGTCGAAGAAGATCAGCTTCAAGGTGCCGCAGCACAGCGCCAATGGTCAGCGCATGGCGGACATCACCAAGAACCTGAACGTGAAGATCCCGGCGGGTGTCACCGATGGCGAGCGCATTCGTCTGAAGGGCCAGGGCGCTCCGGGCGTTGCCGGCGGCGAAAACGGCGATCTGTACCTGACCATTCGTCTGGCGCCGCATCCGCGCTTTGACGTCGAAGGTCATGACCTGATCATCACTGTACCGCTGGCCCCGTGGGAAGCGGCGCTGGGCACCAAGGTGGCCGTGCCGACCCTGACCGGCAAGATCAACCTGACCATTCGTCCGGACAGTCAGAGCGGGCAGCGACTACGGGTCAAAGGCAATGGTCTGTTGAACAAGCAAGGCCAGCGTGGTGATCTGTTCGCGCAGTTGAAGATCGTCATGCCCAAGTCCACCGACGACGCCACCAAAGCGCTGTGGGAAAAACTGGCCGAGCAGGCCGCTTTCGATCCGAGGGCTCAATGGAGTAACTGATCATGAGTAACACCCTGGTCGTAGACATGCAGGAATTCTGTCAGGTGGTCGACATGCCGGTCGCCTATGTCATCGAAATCGTCGAGCACGGCATCGTCGAACCCCAGGGGCAGAGGCCGGACGATTGGCTGTTCGACACGTCTTCGCTGTCGATTGCCAAGCGTGCGGCCAAGTTGCATCACGATCTGGCCATGGAGTGGGACGGCGTCGCTCTGGCGTTGAACTTGCTGGACGAGCTTGAGCAAGTCCGGGCCGAGAACCGCATGCTCAAGCAGCGGTTGGGCAGGTTTTTGCAGGATTGAGTGTGCGTCGCGAAACGTGCACCCGCGCACGACCCCTGTGGGAGCAAATTCATTCGCGAAACGGCGGTACATTCGATGCATGTTTATCGCCAGACCGAATGCATCTCGAATGAATTCGCTTCCACAGGGAAATGCGCACATCCGATGATGTGATGCGGCTCACCCCTTCTTTGGCAACACCACGGTGAACGTGGTCCCATCACCGAAATTCGACGTCACGGTGATGCTTCCGCCGTGTGCATTGACCACTTCCTTGACGATGAAAAGCCCCAGCCCAAGGCTGGTGGACGGGTTGTGGGTGCCGGCCTGTTCATTGATCGAGCGCACCAGCGGGTCGAAGATGCTGCCGATGGCCTCTTCGGCAATCGGCTCGCCTTCGTTGTGCACCGAAAGGCTGACATGATGCTCGCCGCCTATCAGCGACACGCTGATCTTGTGAGTCGAGGCGCCGTGCTGCAATGCGTTGCCAATGAGGTTCTGCAACAACTGGTCGACCCTTGCCCTGTCCCATTCGCCGTGGGTGTCGCCCGTGGTGGTGAACACAGGGTCGCAATCCGGCTGCCCTGCGCTCGCGGCATCGATGGCATCGCGACAGGCGGCGGTCATTTCCATGGGCTTGCGTTCGACCGGCAGGGTCGCGCCCAGACGGCTGCGCACGAACTCCAGCAGGTCATTGACCATCGTCGACATGTGCCGGCTGCTGCTCTTGATGCGTTTGATGTAGGCCATGTCGGCTTCGCTGATGCCCGCTTTGCGCATCAGGATCTCCGACGACATGCCAATCGCCTGCAATGGCGCACGCAGGTCGTGGCCGAGAATCGCCAGGAAGATATCCCGCGAGCGATTGACCCGTTCGGCGTACGCGGCGGTGGATTCGGCCAGGGCTTCGTCGATAGCCTCGTTGAAACGGATCATGTCCGTAAAATACGCGATCTCCGGGGAAGTCAGGCTTTCAACCCAAAAGCGGATAACCGTGGCGCGCAGGTGGCGAAATTCCGAAGTCATCTGCACCAGATCGAACCCGACCGTGTGGCGCAGCTCGCCGTGGCTGGCCGCCGCTTGATCCAGCGTTGGCGTCTTGCCGACTTCCTCACCTTGCGATTTGGCGATCTGTTCGGCCTTGGTCTGGGCCGTGTTCATGTCCCGCGCAGCAGCCAGCAGAATGGATTTGGCGTGGTCGCGCAATTCCACACTGTTCATCGAATCCGCCGCAGGCGTCAGCGTGGCGGCGAATTTTTCCCATTCATCGACGATGCGGTCCACGTTGTGGACGATGAAGTCGGAAAGACGCATGGGGGACAACCTTGCTGGCGTGGCGCTGGAAGAAGAGGGGCCATCTTAGCGCCATGTTGTGGCAGGAAGAACAGGGAATGAGCGTACCAGGCCGTGGGTGGATCAATTTGTGCGAGCGAATTCATTCGCGAGAGGCCAGTCCGAGCGATAGAGGTGCATCGCCCCGGCTATTTTCGCGAATGAATTCGCTCCCACAGGAGTTTGCGCAATGCCGCGTCAGAACAGGAAATACCGCTGCGCCATCGGCAGCACGTCCGCTGGCTCACACCACAACAGCACGCCGTCGGCCTTGACCTGATAGGTCTGCGGGTCGACGTCGATCTTGGGCAGGTAGTCGTTGTGGATCAGGTCGGCCTTGGTCACGCTGCGGCATCCTTTGACCACGCCGATCTGCTTCTTCAAACCCAGTTGCTCCGGCACGCCGGCATCGAACGCCGCCTGGCTGATGAAGGTCAGGCTGCTGGCGTGCAGGGAGCTGCCAAAGCTTGCGAACATCGAGCGGTAGTGCACCGGTTGCGGGGTCGGGATCGAGGCGTTGGCGTCGCCCATCAGGCTGGCGGCGATGGAGCCGCCTTTGAGAATCAGCGTCGGTTTGACGCCGAAGAACGCCGGGCGCCAGAGCACCAGGTCCGCCCATTTGCCCACTTCGATCGAGCCTACTTCATGGCTGATGCCGTGAGTGATCGCAGGGTTGATGGTGTATTTGGCGATGTAGCGCTTGGCGCGGAAATTATCGTTACCCTCACCGTCGCCTGGCAGCGGCCCGCGCTGACGCTTCATTTTGTCGGCGGTCTGCCAGGTGCGCATGATCACCTCGCCCACGCGGCCCATGGCCTGGCTGTCTGAGCTGAGCATCGAGAACGCGCCCAGGTCGTGCAGGATGTCTTCGGCGGCGATGGTTTCGCGACGGATGCGGCTCTCGGCGAAGGCCACGTCTTCGGCGATGCTCGGGTCCAGGTGATGGCAGACCATGAGCATGTCCAGGTGTTCGTCAATGGTGTTGCGGGTGAACGGGCGTGTCGGGTTGGTCGAGCTCGGCAGCACGTTAGGGAAGCCGCAGGCCTTGATGATGTCCGGCGCGTGGCCTCCACCGGCACCTTCGGTGTGATAGGTGTGGATGGTGCGGTTCTTGAACGCGCCGAGGGTGGTTTCGACGAAACCGGATTCGTTCAGGGTGTCGGTGTGGATCGCCACCTGCACGTCGTACTGATCGGCGACGCTCAGGCAGTTGTCGATGGCCGCTGGCGTGGTGCCCCAGTCTTCATGCAGCTTGAGGCCAATGGCGCCGGCCTTGACCTGCTCGATCAACGGCTCAGGCACGCTGACATTGCCCTTGCCGGTGAAGCCGATGTTCATCGGGAAGGCTTCGGCGGCCTGCAGCATGCGCATCATGTGCCACTTGCCGGGGGTGACGGTGGTCGCGTTGGTTCCCGTTGCGGGGCCGGTGCCGCCGCCGATCATGGTGGTCACGCCGCTCATCAGCGCCTCTTCGATCTGCTGCGGGCAGATGAAGTGAATGTGCGTGTCGACGCCGCCGGCAGTGAGGATCATGCCTTCACCGGCGATGACTTCGGTGGCCGCGCCAATGGCGATGGTGACGTTCGGCTGAATGTCCGGGTTGCCTGCTTTGCCGATTGCGGCGATACGCCCGTCTTTAAGGCCCACGTCGGCCTTGACGATGCCCCAGTGGTCGATGATCAGCGCGTTGGTGATCAGGGTGTCGACCACGTCATCGGCGGTCAGCTGGCCTTGTCCCATGCCGTCACGAATGACCTTGCCGCCGCCGAATTTCACTTCTTCGCCATAGACCGTGAAGTCCTTCTCGACCTCGACCCATAGCTCGGTGTCGGCCAGACGCACGCGGTCACCGACGGTGGGGCCGAACATGTCGGCGTAGGCTTGTTTCGAAATTTTCATGCGCATGCCTTGAGATTCAATTGGATTTGAGACCGCTCGCGGTGCTCGCTATCGCGACCGTCGTAACCTCCGGTTGCTCCTACAGGTTTTGCGTCAATCCAAATCGCCCATCACCCGTCCGGCGAAGCCGAACACCCGGCGCTGCCCGGCCAGGTCCACCAGCTCGACTTCCCGCGCCTGGCCCGGTTCGAAGCGCACCGCAGTGCCGGCCGGGATGTTCAGGCGCATGCCGCGGCTGGCGGCGCGGTCGAAGGTGAGGGCGTCGTTGGTCTCGAAAAAGTGAAAATGCGAGCCGACCTGAATCGGCCGGTCGCCGCTGTTGGCTACGCTGAGGGTGATCGTCCGGCGTCCGACATTGAGCTCAATGTCACCGGGCTGTATCTGGTATTGACCAGGAATCATGCGCTCTTCCTCGACAGTAACTTGTAGTAGATGGCGGTGGCGTGATATTCGCCGTCCGGGTTGCAGGCGTAGTCCGGCAACCGGCCGCACAGCTGATAACCCAGCGCGCGGTAGAACGCCTCGGCGGGTGAGCCGGACAGGGTGTCCAGGAACAACAGGCCGCGTTGGTGCTGATCGGCCGCCTGTTCCACGGCCTGCATCAGTTGCGTGGCCAGGCCGTGGCGGCGGGCGTGGTGCATCACCAGCAGCTTTTGCACTTCGGCGCGGTTCAGGCCATTGGCCTTCTGGCACAGCGCCAGTTGCACCGTGGCCAGCACCTGTTCTTCCTGCACCACGACCCACAACAGCACTTTGCCCTGCTCGACGTCGGTCTTGATGCCCTCCCACCAGGTATACGCCTCATCAGCGCCCAGATCCGCCATGAAACCCACTGACGCACCCCGATGTACCGCGTCCATCAACAGCGCCACCAGACCGTGACGGTAGTGCGCGAAGCTTTCGGCGGTGACACGTCGTAACTGAGCAGCATTCATGGTTGGCTTCCTTCAGAAAGAGCAATCAGGGCGCATGGGTGCTAACGGTTTACTTGGCTGGCGCCTGCGACGGCGGCGCATCGGCGCCCGGCGACAGGTCCAGCTGCATGAAGGTCAGGTCCAGCCAGCGGCCGAATTTGGTACCGACTTGCGGCATCTGGCCGGTGGTGATGAAGCCTTGCCGTTCATGCAGGTGAATGGAGGCGGCGTTTGCGCTCTCGATGGCCGCGACCATCATGTGTTTGTCGCAGGTTTTCGCCCGTTCGATCAGCGCCTTCATCAGCAAAGGACCCAGGCCGCTGCCGCGTTGGTCGGCGCGCACATAGACCGAATGCTCGACGGTGTGACGGAAGCCTTCGAAGGGGCGCCAGTCGCCGAACGAGGAATAGCCCAGCACCTGATCGGCGTCATCGACGACCACCAGGATCGGATAGCGCTGAGTCTGGCGCGCGGCAAACCAGGCCTCGCGGTTGGCCAGGTCCACCGGTTGTTCGTTCCAGATCGCCGTGGTGTTGAGGACGGCGTCGTTGTAGATGTCCAGCACGGCAGGCATGTCAGTCAGCAGTGCGTCACGAATCGTATAGGCCATGTTCGTTTTCACTTGTTCAAAAAGGCGTTTCAGGCAATCGGTTGATGCACGGTGACAAGCTTCGTGCCATCCGGGAACGTGGCCTCGACCTGGATCTCCGGGATCATTTCCGGGATGCCTTCCATGACGTGTTCGCGGGTCAACAGGGTGGTGCCGTAATGCATCAGTTCAGCCACTGTCTGCCCATCGCGCGCGCCTTCTAGCAAGGCAGCGGAGATGAAGGCCATGGCTTCGGGGTAGTTCAGCTTCAGGCCCCGGGCCAGTCGCCGCTCGGCCACCAGGCCTGCGGTGAAGATCAGCATCTTGTCTTTTTCGCGTGGCGTCAGGTCCATGTGTTTTTCCGTTTCAAATCGGTTGGGCGTTTGCCCGTTGAATCGTCGTTGTCAGACGATCTTTCGCGAATGAATTCTCTCCCACAGTTGGAATGCGTACCCCTGTGGGAGCGAATTCATTCGCGATGACGTCGGTCTGGCCAACCCAAAAAATCATGTGCTCCAGATTCTCGGGGCCACCGCTTCTCTGCCCAACAGCGCAGGCCGCAGCAGCTTCCATAATTCAATCAACCAGCCCCGCGCATGCAGCGCCTCATCGGCCAGGCAGCGCGCGATGATCAACCCCGGCAGCTGGCTCAAATCCCCGCGCACGGGCGAATGTTCAGCCAGTTCGCGGCAACGCTCCATCAGCGCGGCGTCGATTTCTCCAGTCACGATCAGCGTCGCGAACACCGGTTTGCCGCACAGGCCCACTGGCGAATCCAGCAACCCGTCATTACCCGTGATGCGCTGGCGCTCATGCCACAGCAGTTTGCCGTCGCGACGAATATCCAGGTGCGCTTGAAAGTGGCCTTCATCGAAACGCTCGCCACTGGCCGGACGCCCCAGCGCCACGACGTCCCAGTAGAGCAGCCGCGCATCGCCTTCAAGCTCGATGCGCGTGGTCAGTTCGGCCTTGGCCTGGCTGAAGACGATCGTTTCCTGGGGCAGCCATTCCAAGGTCGCGCCCGCTGCGACCTTCAACTCAAGCTGTTGATAAGCGGGGCCCGCTGCGCGATACCACTTGGCGGCGCCGGGGCTGGTCAGTTGCGCCCAGGCATCGGCGCCGACGCTGGCGCTGATGTCCAGCCGGTCACCTCCGGCAATGCCGCCCGGTGGGTGAACGATGATGTGCTGGCAGACTTCAGGGCCTTCGGCGTAGAGGTGTTTCTGCACCCGCAGCGGGCCTTTGTGGCGACGCAGGGTCGGGCGCGTGGTGTCGCCGAAGCGCCCATAGCCCAGCGCAAGCTCGGCATGCCAGCTGGGCGTGAACAGGGCGGTGTGGGCAGGAAGATTCATAGTGTTCGTTATCGTTTTTCGAAGGCGTGTACCTTAGCCGATCGGCGCGTCAAATGGTCACCAGACCACGCACGCCTTCGGCTTCCATCTGCTCGCCGCGGCCTTGTTGAATGATCTCGCCACGGGACATGACGATGTACTGATCGGCCAGCTCGGCGGCGAAGTCGTAGAACTGCTCGACCAGCAAAATGGCCATGTCGCCACGGGCTGCGAGTTTCTTGATCACCGCGCCGATCTCCTTGATTACCGAGGGCTGAATGCCTTCGGTCGGCTCGTCGAGAATCAGCAGGCGAGGGCGGCTGGCCAGGGCGCGACCGATTGCCAGTTGCTGTTGCTGACCGCCGGACAGGTCGCCGCCACGACGATGCTTCATTTGCAGCAGCACCGGGAACAGCTCGTAGATGAAGGCGGGCACTTCCCTGGCTTCGGAACCAGGGAAACGCGACAGGCCCATCAAGAGGTTTTCTTCCACCGTCAGGCGGCCGAAGATTTCACGTCCCTGGGGCACGTAAGCGATGCCCGAATGCACACGCTGATGGGGCTTAAAACCGGTGATCGGCTTGCCTTCCCACTGCACCACGCCTTCCTTTGCGGGCAGCAGGCCCATCAGCACTTTCAGCAAGGTGGTCTTGCCCACGCCGTTACGGCCCAGCAGGCAGGTGACTTCGCCGATCTTCACATCAAAAGACAGGCCGCGCAGGATGTGGCTGCCGCCGTAGTATTGGTGAAGCTTTTCAACCTGGAGCATAAAGTCCGTTCTCGTCTGTTGTGGCTACCGCGATCCACTGTGGAGCGAATTCATTCGCGATGCGGTGGTTCAGGCGTTGGAGATGTGCTGGATGTACCCCCGCATCGCGAATGAATTCGCTCCCACAGGGGGGATTCGAGATCTGCGTTACCTGCCCAGATAAACCTCAATCACCCGCTCATCCGCCTGCACTGCTTCCAGCGATCCCTCAGCCAGGACACTGCCCTGGTGCAGCACGGTGACGTGGTCGGCGATGGTGCCGACGAAGCCCATGTCGTGCTCGACCACCATCAGCGAATGCTTGCCTGCCAGGCTCTTGAACAGTTCGGCGGTAAATTCGGTTTCGGCGTCGGTCATGCCCGCCACTGGCTCGTCGAGCAGCAGCAGTTGCGGGTCCTGAACCAGCAACATGCCGATCTCCAGAAACTGCTTCTGCCCATGGGACAAAAGCCCCGCAGGCCGCGCCATCGATGAAGTCAGGCGAATGGTCTCCAGCACCTCGTCGATGCGGTCGCGCTGTTCGCCATTGAGCCTGGCACGCAGGCTGGCCCACACCGATTTGTCGGTCTTCTGCGCCAGCTCCAGGTTTTCGAACACGCTTAGCGCTTCGAATATCGTGGGCTTCTGGAACTTGCGACCGATCCCGGCCTGGGCGATCTGCACTTCGCTCATCCTGGTCAAGTCGAGCGTTTCGCCGAACCAGGCGGTGCCGTGGCTGGGGCGGGTCTTGCCGGTGATCACGTCCATCAGCGTGGTCTTGCCCGCGCCGTTGGGGCCGATGATGCAACGCAGCTCGCCCACGCCGATGTACAGGTTCAGGTCGTTCAGCGCCTTGAAGCCGTCGAAGCTGACGCTGATGCTTTCCAGGGTCAGGATCGTGCCGTGCAGCGTGTTCAGGCCTTTGCCCGCGACTTGCCCCAGGCCGATGGCGTCGCGGCTGGTGCCGGCATCGCTGTTCGGGTCCAACACCGGATCGAATGCGGGAGTGGGTGTGCTTTTCATTGTTCGCCCCTTTTCTTCATCAGGCCAATCACGCCTTTGGGCAGGTACAACGTCACCACAATGAACAGCGCGCCAAGGAAGAACAGCCAGTATTCAGGGAAGGCCACGGTGAACCAGCTCTTCATGCCGTTGACCAGACCGGCCCCCAACAGCGGGCCGATCAGCGTGCCGCGACCGCCCAGGGCGACCCACACGGCGGCTTCGATGGAGTTGGTTGGCGACATTTCGCTGGGGTTGATGATCCCTACCTGCGGCACGTACAGAGCCCCCGCCAAGCCACACAACACAGCGCTCAGCACCCAGACGAACAGCTTGAACCCGCGCGGGTCGTAGCCGCAGAACATCAGGCGGTTTTCAGCATCTCGGACAGCCGTCAGCACCCGGCCGAACTTGCTGCGCGCCAGGCGCCAACCCGCGAACAGGCTGCCGACCAGCAAAGCCACGGTGAGCAGAAACAGCACCGCTCGCGTGCCTTGGGAAGTGATGCTGAAACCCAGAATGCTGCGGAAGTTGGTGAAGCCGTTGTTGCCACCAAAACCGGTTTCGTTGCGAAAGAACAGCAGCATGCCAGCGAAGGTCAGGGCCTGGGTCATGATCGAGAAATACACGCCCTTGATCCGCGAGCGGAAGGCGAAGAAACCGAACACCAGCGCGAGCAGGCCCGGCGCCAACACCACCAGGCACATGGCCCAAAGGAAGTGCTGGGTGCCGACCCAGTACCACGGCAGCTCGGTCCACGACAAAAAGGTCATGAACGCAGGCAGGCTGTCACCCGAGGCTTCGCGCATCAGGTACATGCCCATTGCGTAGCCTCCCAGGGCGAAGAACAGACCATGGCCCAGAGACAACAGGCCCGCGTAACCCCAAACCAGATCCAGCGCCAGGGCGACGATGGCGTAACAGAGAATCTTGCCCACCAGCGTCAGGGTGTAGGCCGACACTTGCAGGCTGTTGCTTTCGGGCAGCAGGGAGAGCAGCGGCAGGGCGATCAGCAGGGCGAGGATGACGGCGCCCAGCGAGATCGTGACTTTGGCGCCAGCGCGTTGCGCGGCAGTAACCATCAATGGCTGATTCATCAGTCGATCACCCGTCCTTTGAGCGCGAACAGACCTTGCGGACGTTTCTGGATAAACAGAATGATCAGCGCCAGGATCAGGATCTTGCCCAGCACTGCGCCGATTTGCGGTTCGAGAATCTTGTTGGCGATGCCCAGCCCGAAGGCCGCCATCACGCTACCGGCCAGTTGACCGACGCCGCCGAGCACCACCACCAGGAATGAGTCGATGATGTAGCTCTGGCCCAGGTCAGGGCCGACGTTGCCGATCTGGCTCAACGCCACGCCACCCAGACCTGCGATGCCGGAGCCGAGCCCGAAGGCCATCATGTCGATGCGCCCGGTGGGCACGCCGCAGCAGGCGGCCATGTTGCGGTTCTGGGTCACGGCGCGCACGTTCAGGCCCAGGCGGGTCTTGTTCAGCAGCAGCCAGGTCAGCAGCACCACGAACAGCGCGAAGCCAATGATGATGATCCGGTTGTACGGCAGCACCAGGTTCGGCAGCACCTGAATGCCACCGGACAGCCATTCGGGGTTGGCCACTTCGACGTTCTGCGCGCCGAACACCACGCGAATCAACTGGATCAGCATCAGGCTGATGCCCCAGGTGGCGAGCAGGGTTTCCAGCGGGCGCCCGTACAGGTGACGAATCACCGTGCGTTCCAGCGCCATGCCGATGCAGGCCGTGACGAAGAACGCCACCGGCAGCGCCACCAGCGGATAGAACTCGATGGCGCCGGGTGCGTAACGTTGGAACATGATCTGCACGACATAGGTCGCATAGGCGCCGAGCATCAGCATCTCGCCGTGGGCCATGTTGATCACGCCCAGCAGACCAAAGGTGATCGCCAGCCCGAGTGCGGCGAGCAGCAGGATCGAGCCCAAGGAAATACCGCTGAACACCTGGCCGATCACTTCGCCAATCATCAGCTTGCGTTTGACTTGCGCCAGGCTGGTTTCGGCGGCAAGGCGCACGGTGGGGTCGGTTTCAACGTTGGGTTCGAGCAGGTTCTGCAGGCGGGTGCGGGCCAGCGGGTCGCCGGTTTCACCCAGCAAGCGCACCGCGGCGAGACGCACGGTAGGGCTGGTATCGACCAGTTGCAGATTGGCCAGCGCCAGGCTCAGAGCGGAATGCACGGCGTCGTCTTTTTCTGCGGCCACCTGCTGCATCAGCAGTTGAAGTTGGGCAGGGCGGGCGCTTTTTTGCAGGGTCAGCGCAGCGGCCAGACGCAGCTTGGCGTCGGCGGCGAGCAATTGGTGACTGGCCAGCGCCGTTTCCACCAGACCGCGCAGGCGGTTGTTCAGGCTGATGGCTTGGGGTTCGTCGGGATTGGGCGCGTCGGCAGAGGCCAAAGCGTTCGGGTCGACCGGGGTGAAGCTGTCGTCGCTGTTCTGAATGAACGCCCGATTGCTGCTGTCGGCGGCCACACGACCTTCCTGCAGGGCAACCAGCAGTTCAACCCGCGCCGGGTCGGGCTTGGCGGCCCAGGCTTCCAGCAGCTCAGCGCGTTCGGAAGATTCGGCCGCGACAAAGTCGCCGGCATCGCTGGCGTGGGCTGCGAAGGGCAGCAACAGGCTCAGGGCGAGGATGAGGCGGTAGAGAGATCTGGGCATATCGTTTGGCCTTGGTGTCGGCGTACAGCAGAGAAACCGCGTTGAGGCATTTCGCGAATGAATTCGCTCCCACAGAAGATCGCATTCCCCTGTGGGAGCGAATTCATTCGCGAAGGATGTTCAGGCGACGCGTCGGGTCGCTCATGCGCTATACGCAAGAGCGACCTTTAACGCGGCTTAGTTACTCTTCACCGCGTAGTCAGGCTTCTTGTCATTGCCTGGAATGAACGGGCTCCAAGGTTGAGCACGGATTGGCTCCTTGGTTTTCCAGACCACGTTGAACTGACCGTCGGCCTTGATCTCGCCGATCATCACCGGCTTGTGCAGGTGGTGGTTGGTCTTGTCCATGGTCAGGGTGAAGCCCGACGGCGCGGCAAAGGTTTGGCCGGCCATGGCTTCGCGAACTTTATCGACATCGGTGGACTTGGCCTTCTCGACCGCCTGCGCCCACATGTGGATACCCACGTAGGTGGCTTCCATCGGGTCGTTGGTCACGGCCTTGTCGGCGTTCGGCAGGTTGTGCGCCTTGGCGTAGGCTTTCCAGTCGGCAACGAACTTGGTGTTCACCGGATTCTTGACCGACTCGAAGTAGTTCCAGGCCGCCAGGTTGCCCACCAGCGGTTTGGTGTCCACGCCACGCAGCTCTTCTTCGCCCACGGAGAATGCAACGACCGGAACATCGGTGGCCTTCAGGCCCTGGTTGCCCAGTTCCTTGTAGAACGGCACGTTGGAATCGCCGTTGACGGTGGAGATCACAGCGGTTTTGCCGCCCGCAGAGAACTTCTTGATGTTGGCCACGATGGTCTGGTAATCGCTGTGGCCGAACGGGGTGTAGACCTCTTCGATGTCACTGTCCTTCACGCCTTTGGAGTGCAGGAACGAGCGCAGAATCTTGTTGGTGGTGCGTGGGTAGACGTAGTCGGTGCCCAGCAGGAAGAAGCGCTTGGCCGCGCCACCGTCCTCGCTCATCAGGTACTCGACCGCAGGAATCGCCTGCTGGTTAGGGGCAGCGCCGGTGTAGAACACGTTCGGCGACATCTCTTCCCCTTCGTACTGCACCGGGTAGAACAGCAGGCCGTTCAGTTCTTCGAAGACCGGCAACACCGATTTACGTGACACCGACGTCCAGCAGCCGAACACCACCGAGACCTTGTCCTGGGTGATCAACTGGCGAGCTTTTTCAGCGAACAGTGGCCAGTTGGACGCCGGGTCCACCACCACCGCCTCCAGCTTCTTGCCATTGACGCCGCCTTTGGCGTTGATTTCGTCAATGGTCATCAACGCCATGTCCTTGAGCGAAGTCTCGGAGATGGCCATGGTGCCGGACAAAGAATGCAGAATGCCGACCTTGATGGTCTCGGCGGCCTGGACGGTCCAGGTCATACCCATAGCGGCGATCGATGCGGACAAGGTGAACGCTTTTAGCAAACTACGACGCTTCATTGGCTAGCTCCATTCTTTGATTTTTTTGAAATGACTGCAGTTGGCGGTGCAGAGGTTGAGGCTAATCAGGCTTTAGCAAAGGCTGGGCCAACGCCTGAAACGTCGCAAAATCGAATGAATGCGTCGCGCGCAGAGGAGGGGGTGCACCAATGTGGGCTGAAGTCGGAGTGGTGGTGCGCAGGGTGCGCTGATGTGGTGCGAGGAAGTTGTCGGGGTCGACAGGTTTTTACAGCGTGCAGCGGGCTGCACAAATGGGAACGGGGCCTGAGACCGGAAATGAGGAGGAATTCATCACTAAACCACTCAATAAGGTCTCAGGCCCCGCAGGACGCAATCTAAGCTGTTGCCGCCGATTTGGCAAAGCGCGAACGGGCTATCCGATCGAGCAACCATACTGCCATCATCGAAATCCCGACGAGCGGGAAGGCGAAGCCCAGCGCAATCATCACCACGGTCGCGATTTTCCAGCGTGGCAGATCATGGCGAAGCGGCGGAACACCCCAGCCATTTTGCGGGCGGCGCTTCCACCAGATGACGATGCCGCTGACCGAACTGAGCAGCACCATCAGGCAGATGAACAGGATGATCAGCTGATTCAGCCAGCCAAACATCTTGCCTTCATGCAGCATCACGCCCAGCTCCGTGGCCTTGGACACCGCGCTGTAATCGGCATAGCGCACGTCCGCCAGCACCTTGCCGCTGTACTGATCGACATGCAGCGTGGCGTCGTTGTGCGGGTCGTCGGCGAACACCGACACCGTGAACACGCCATCGGCGGTTTTCGGCGCACTGATGCTGTAGCCGGGCTCGATCTTGCGCTCTTTGGCGATGTCGACCACACGCTGCAAGGTGAGGGTCGGCGCAGCCGGCGCGCTGGACATGGCGCCATGATTCATATGCTCGGCGTGATCGCCCGTCGACACCGGCATCGGCGTGTTTTCCATCGCCCACGGCACGGTCTGCACGGCGGCAGTGTTCAGCTCGCTCGCCTGTTTGTCGGACTTGGGCACGTCATTCCACATCGCCGCCGGAAAGGTGTTCCACACATCGGCGTACACCTTGCCCCACAGGCCGGTCCAGGTCATGCCGCTGAGCAGCATGAACAGCAGCGCCACCGAACCCCAGAAACCGGTCACGGCATGCAGGTCACGCCACAGCACGCGACCTTTGGCGCTGATCCGAGGCCACAGCACGCCTGCCGAAGAACGCCCCCGCGGCCACCACAGATACAGCCCTGAAACCACCAATACAATGCCCCAGCCTGCAGCCAACTCCACCAGACGATCACCGACCGTGCCGATCATCAGCTCGCCGTGCAGCTCGCGGGCCATGGCTTGCAGATTGTTTTTGGCGTCCTGAGCGCCGAGGATTTTGCCGCTGTAAGGGTCGATGAACAGGTTCACCTCACGACCCTCCTGCTTGACCACGAACTGCGCGCTGCTTTCAGCGTTCACCGGCGGCAGGTATTTGCTGATCAGCACCTTGGGGTAGGCCTCGAGCACCCGCTGTTGCTGCACATCGGCGGTGAGCAGGTGATGGGCCGGTTTGACTGTCAGCAGGTCGTGGTACATGAATGAATCGAGTTGCGGCTTGAACAGATACACGATCCCGGTCAGCGACAGCAGGATCATGAAGGGCGCAACGAACAGGCCGGCATAGAAATGCCAGCGCCACGCCAGGTTGTAGAACGACACATTAGGTTTGGACATGGTGCAACGCTCCCGTCAGGGAAAAACACGGCGCAGCGCGTCAACGGCCAGTTCGCCGTCAACGGATACGGATCTTTTTAGGGTTCAGACGACGGCAGCGAAGGGCGGAGCGCGACTGCGGGCGTTGAGGAAGACGTTGCGCTGAGCGTGGCCCGGTTGTGGGGCCGCGTTATAGAAGTGCGCAGGTTTCGGCGGGACAGGCGCTGCGACGGCCAGCGTCTGCGTCAGCGCCGGGCAACTGAACAGCAGGGTGCAATAGCCGCACTTGGCCCAGATGACATGATCGACGCCCGCCCCATCGTCCGCTGCAGCGTGATGCCCGCTGTGATCGCCCGCCGACATGCCCCAGGTTTGCGACATGTCCATGTCGGCAGGCATCGACGCCGACATCGGCATGCCTGCGTGATGCTCCATCGGCATCGACTGCGAAATCAGCGGGCCGATGAAGATCATCAGCATGGCGAACAGGCTCAGCCACGCACCCGACGTCTTGCGGGGTGCGGGGGCGGCGCTGCTGCGGATCGCGGACATGCGGCTCATTGGGCTTCAGCTACGACGGTCAGGGCCAGTCAATGAGTGTGCACGGGCGCGGCGTCGGGTGCCTGTTTCTGCACCATGACCTGAACCGTGACGTCTCCGGTTTTCTCGAAGTGCAGGGTCAACGGGAAGGTCTGGCCGTCTGTCAGCTTCGAGCGGTCTTTCAGCTCCAGCAACATGACGTGGTAAGCCATGGGGGCGAAGGTCACCGCGCCGCCAGCCGGAATGTCCACCGTCTGTACCTGCTGCATCTTCATCAGGCCGTCCTGGGTCACGTGCTCGTGCAATTGAGCGGCGCCGGCGATGGGACTGTCGACGCCGGTGAGACGATCGGCGTCGGGGCCCGCATTGCTGATCACGAAATACGCCGCAACCGTCGGCGCATTCGGCGGCAGCTCCATCGACCACGGATGGGCGATTGCGAGATGGCCCTTTGCATACTCATGAGCTTCAACGTAGCAGGCAGGCGACAGCAGCGCTGCCAGCAACAGTAGTTTCTTCAACATCGACAGGAGTCTCCAATCCATTCAGATACGCGGCGTACAGCGTGAACGAACGATCAGACTCGAGGGGAGGCGCGGGGATTGAGGTTGGGCCACAGAATGCGCGGCGGCGCGTGGAACACCAGCACGGCTTCCGGCAGATGAACCTGCTGAACGAACACCAGGAAACCCAGCTGATTGCCGGACGGCACCGCCACCATCGAAAGCGCCCCGGAACAGCACGGGCAGTGCTGCATCAGCACATGATCATTGCGCCTGGGCGCGCCCTGATCGGCAGGCGCGATCGACGTCGCCACCAGCCGCGTGCCACTGCTCGTACAGAAACTGCCCCACACCAGTTGCTCGCCTTGCGTGCGCGGCATGGTTGGAGTCATGGGCATGGCCAACATCGCGAACAGCAACCCGAACAGCGCCACCCAGGCAAAAGCCCGGCGCCGTTTGAGATTGATGAAGGTGCGTTGTTGTTCTTTCATGTCGGCCATTTAGCCTGAATGGCCGTGAGATGTAAAAAGTGTGGGTGCGGCGTTATGTCGCGGTAGGGCTATTGGGCTGGAACCGCAGTCACCTGAATGTCTACCTTCAACCAGGAACGCATGGCACCAAGAATGGCCGCCAGATTGTCCATGCTTGGATTCCCGTGGGCTGAAAGCATTCGATGAAGACTTTTGCTTGGCCTTTCGGTCTCTCGCGCCAGCGCCTCAAATCCTCGCGTGGCATTGACAAGGTCGCGAAGAATCACTCGCGCAATCTCTGGCTCGCCATTGAGGAAAAGAGTCACAGCCTCATCCAGCAAGCCTTGCGCGAACTCAGGATCACGTTGGACTCTCTCGGTGATCGTATGTTTGTAGCTGCGGGTAAGAGCCATCAGGCACCTCGCTCATGTTTTTGCTTTTTTTCGGCTTTGTAATCTGCAATCAGGGTGCGGGCACGCTTGATGTCTGCGGATTGCCCCGATTTTGTGCCGCCACCGAACAGAATGATCAGTCTTTCACCTTCCTGGATCAGATAAATCCGATATCCCGGTCCCCAGTTGATTCGGTACTCGCCCAATCCCTCCAACCATTTAATGTTAGAGGTGTTACCAGACTCCATTCTGACCAAGGCCGTGCTCACTTTCACCGCTGCGGCAGAGGGCAAGGTGGAGAACCACTGATGAAACGGGCGTTTCTGATCTTTGGATAGATATTCTTGAACGGTGATCATTGGGGATGATGGTAACTATTAGGTTACCTTATGGCCATCAGCTTTTAGGAAAGCTGATTTTCCTGCTTATCAGTTGAGCCGGTGCGTTACATATTTATGCGCCCGCCTGATAGGTCTCCAACGCTGCTAAAGCCTCATCTGCAGTAAAAAACTCCCGATCCACCCCCACCAACACCGGCCGTTTCAACACCAGCACCGGTACCCCACGCTCCCGCGCCACTTCCAGCTTCGGCTCGGTCGCGCTGCTGCCGCTGTTCTTGCTGATCAGCACGTCGATGTTGCGGCGCTTGAACAACGCCCGCTCATCTTCAATCTGAAACGGCCCGCGCGCGCCGATGACTTCGCAACGTGGGTTGCCGGGGTAGCTGTCGAGGGCGCGCAGGGTCCAGAACTGGTGTTCGGGGATTTCGTGCAGATGCTCCAGCGGCTCGCGGCCCAGGGTGAACAGGGGGCGCTTGAACGGGGCGAGAACGGTGATCAGTTCGGACCAGTCTGCGACCTCGCGCCAATCGTCGTCGGGGCCTGCCTGCCACGCGGGGCGACGCAGGGCCCAGCAGGGGATGCCGGTGAGTTTTGCGGCCGTGGCGGCGTTCTGGCTGATCTGCGCGGCGTAGGGGTGAGTCGCATCGAGAATCAGATCAATCCCTTCAGCCCGTACGAATTGCGCCAGCCCTTCAGCGCCGCCGTAGCCCCCGACACGCACCTGACAACGCAGATCGCTCGGGACCCGCCCCACACCCGCCAGGCTGTAGATGTGCTCGGGGCCGAGGGTTCGGGCAATGGCCAGGGCTTCGGTCACGCCGCCCAGCAGCAGGATGCGCTTCATGCAAAAGCTCCGGCATGGCCGACGATCCCGCCTTGGCGATCGATGGCGAAGACTTCGATCTGCACCTGCGCAGGCACCACGCTGCGAGCGAAGTCCAGAGCGTGCTGACAGACCGCATCGCCCAGCGCCACGCCGGCTGCCGCCGCCATGGCCAGCGCCTGTTGGCTGGTATTGGCCTCACGCATCATCTGCTGCAGCTCGGCATCGGCGCCGACATCCGCCGCCCATTGCGCCAGTTGCTCAAGATTGATGCTGGAATGGCGGCTGTGCAGGTCCATGTGCCCGGCGGCGAGTTTGCTGATCTTGCCGAAACCGCCGCACAGGCTGAGTTTGCCCACAGGCACCTTGCGCAGATGCTTGAGCACGGCGCCGACGAAGTCGCCCATCTCGATGAGGGCGATGTCCGGCAGGCCGTAGACCCGGCGCATAGTGTCTTCGCTGGCGTTGCCAGTGCAGGCGGCGATGTGTGAGTACCCATTGGTCTTGGCGACGTCGATGCCCTGATGAATCGAGGCGATGTACGCCGCGCAGGAGAATGGCCGGACGATACCGCTGGTGCCGAGAATCGACAGGCCGCCGAGAATGCCCAGGCGCGGGTTCATGGTCTTGAGCGCCAGTTCGCTGCCGTTTTCGACGCAAACAGTGACTTCAAACCCGCCTGCGTAGCTGACTTCTGCGGCCAGCCGCGTCAGGTGTTCGGTCATCATGCGCCGGGGCACCGGGTTAATGGCCGGTTCGCCAACGCCCAACACCAGGCCGGGACGGGTCACCGTTCCAACTCCGGGGCCAGCAACGAATCGCACGCCCAGTTCGGAAATCAGCCGCACCTGCGAGTACAAGAGCGCGCCATGGGTGACGTCCGGATCATCGCCGGCATCCTTGATCGTCCCCGCTTGCGCGCCGCCTTCGAGCAGGCGGCAGAACTCCAGGCGCATCTGCACCTGCTTGCCTTTGGGCAGGGTGATCTCGATGGCGTCGTTCACCTCACCCGCCAGCAGCAAACGCGCCGCCGCCAGCGAGGTGGCCGTGGCGCAGCTGCCCGTGGTCAGGCCGCTGCGAAGGGGCGCGGGTTGCTCGGCGGTTTCCTCGCGCATCAGGGCTTGATCGCCTCGAGCAGGGTGATGGGCAGCGCCTGACGCCAAGTGTCGAATTTGCCCAACGGTTTGGAGTGCGCCAGATGAATGCGCGTCAGCTCGCCGCCATGTTGCTCGCGCCAGTTGACCAGCGTCGCCTCACTTTGCAAGGTGACAGCGTTGGCAATCAGCCTGCCGCCCGAGCGCAACTGCTGCCAGCAACTGTCCAGCACGCCGCTACGGGTGACGCCGCCACCGATGAAAATTGCATCGGGTTGTTCCAGGCCTTCAAGGGCATCGGGCGCACGGCCACGGACCAGTTGCAGGCCGGGCACGCCCAGCGCATCGCGATTGAATTCGATCATTTGCTGACGCTCTTCATTGGCCTCGATCGCCACCGCACGACACGTCGGGTGCGCGCGCATCCACTCAATGCCGATGGAACCGCAGCCCGCGCCGACGTCCCACAACAGCTGGCCAGGCAGCGGCGCCAGACGGGCCAGCGTGATCGCCCGCACGTCGCGTTTGGTCAATTGGCCGTCGTGGCGGAACGCCTCGTCCGGCAGACCGCCGAGGGGCGACAGGCGGAGGGTGTTCGGCTCGGCGCGGCAGTCGATGGCGACCAGATTCAGCGCGGCGATGTCCGGGTCCGACCAGTCAGCCGCAATGCCGTCGACGCGCCGCTCCGATGGGCCGCCCAAGTGTTCGAGTACAGTGATGTGGCTTGGGCCAAACCCACGCTCGCGCAGCAGCGCTGCAATCGCCGCAGGGCTCGCGCCATCGTTGCTCAACACCAGCAAACGCAGGCCGTGATGCAACTGGGCATTCAGCGCGGCCAGGGGGCGGGCGACCACCGACAGCGTTACCACATCCTGCAACGCCCAGCCCAGCCGCGCTGCCGCCAGTGAATAAGAAGAGGGTGCGGGAATCACGCGCATCTGCTCGATGGGCACCTGACGCGACAGGCTCACGCCCACGCCGAACAGCATCGGGTCGCCACTGGCGATCACGCAAACCGGTTCGCCACGCTGTTCAAGGACTGACTGCAGAGAAAACGGGCTCGGCCACTGACGCCGTTCGGCTTGAATGCACGGCGGCAACAGGTCGAGCTGACGCGAGCTGCCGAACACCTGCCGCGCCTGCAACAGCGCGTGGCGCGCATTGCGGCCCAGCCCCTTGTAGCCGTCTTCACCGATTCCCACGACTGTCAGCCACGGCGACATGTATTGCCCTCAGACCCAATGCTTGCGACAGGCCGGTTTGTGTGGCCTGTGGATAAGGTCGGCATGATACCGCGTCAAGCTCCGGATCGCGCTGATGCGGCGAAAACGAAGCAGTGGGTGGGCACGGACGAGCGGGACTGCCTAGGGGGGATGTTCATTTGATGGAGGGAGGGCGTTTACGAAGTTTAGACGCGCCTGCCATTGTCAGGTAAATGAACGCGATATTCGCCACCAGCGGTAAGAGCACTAAAACACCTTGTTGAATGAGATCCCATGACGCAGTGCTCATCACGGCATAAGTATTAATGAGTAGTTCTCGCTGCCATATGGATTCAATACGGTCGCTGATGATCACATACAGCCCAGCGTAAGACCCCAGATAAAGTAGCTATAATGCAGCTGGTTTCAGAAGGTGGGCGATTTGGCTGGTGGTATTGCCTGAGGATTTTCTGGATGCCGGAAAACGCCAAAACGTGAACGCAAGACTTGCAGTGAGTGATACCGCCAGAGTGATCAGCTCGAATGCCCATGGCTGTGTAAATTCTTCGCTATAGGGTGGGGTGTTTTTCAAGGCATTACCGAACGATGTAATGGAGAGAAATAGTTCGGTCAAAAAAGAGAAGGCAATAAAAAATGCAAAGAATATCGTCCAGTAAAAAGCAAATCTTAAAGGTTTCATCAATACACCTGGACCGTGCCATAGGCGACAAGCGTCGGCGATATTCTGAATGCGGCAGACTGGATCAATGCATTTCTCAACAGGGCGTAGTTGGTGTGACTCGGGAGGGTTATGCAGCCCTCGGATACGCCCGAATAGCCAGCAGGGTGGAGTCGGCACTGCCCTCGCTTGACGCTTTCAATGAAGGTCTCGTCGTCAATGTCGGCGTCGTCTTTATAGAGCCCGAACCACAAGTTGCGATCGGACCCGCTCGTGATCGACCTCGCACGTGCTCTTAGCCTTGAATAAAGACCACCTGTCGGTCTATCTACAATGTAGTACCGCCCGGTAGGAAGAGGCCCGCTGTCCGGAGTCGCCATGTGGTCCGGATTGTTTCGTGTCGGACCTTCATGTCCCGAGTAGGCGGGGAAAAAGCCAATACCAGGACAGACCAGCGTTGAAATGCCTTGTCCATTCAATCTGAAGAGACATCTGATCATATTAATTTCCCAGGTTTAAGTGGGCTGGACTGCCAGCGTGGTATTTGCAGGGGGCTGGTCGGTAAATCTCATCACTCTTCCTCGTGTTCTGAACATTGCCGTTGAACAGGCATTCCATGCGCAATGCAGATTGCTCTCGCTTGGAGGATATGAAAATTAGCGTTTAACGATGGGCCTGACAAAGCGGACATACAGACAGAGACTGTCAGATCGGTCTGATTGCTGTAGTTCGATCCGCCATACGTTTTCGACAGTTAACATCGACACACACAGAGTATTCACAGCGATGCATGGACACCCCGTACGCCAGTCCCACAGTCGGATTGCTCACGATCCCATCCGACCAACCGGCTTTTCACCGTCACTG
This sequence comes from Pseudomonas sp. GW821-FHT02A11, assembly GCF_059421985.1. Lineage (NCBI taxonomy): Bacteria > Pseudomonadati > Pseudomonadota > Gammaproteobacteria > Pseudomonadales > Pseudomonadaceae > Pseudomonas > Pseudomonas sp. GW821-FHT02A11. Next base: position 99,881 of record NZ_JBWKWB010000016.1, on the reverse strand, counting down.
CCAAAGCAGGCATAATACGGCCCTCGCAGATCCCGGCATCTGTCCATCCCGATCCGATCACGTCAGGTGACCCTTTGACCGAGCCGCTGTCCGCTCGCATTCCCGTTGCGCCCATACGCCCCTCGGCTTGTCCGGGGTTGTTGCGTATCGTCCCGGCGCTGGACGGCGGCATCTGCCGGATCAAGCTGGCGGGCGGGGTGATTTCAGCTGAGCAGGCGCTGGGTGTGGCCGATGCCGCCGAGCGCTTCGCCGGGGGCGTGATCGAAGCGACCAATCGCGGCAACCTGCAAATTCGCGGCATTGGCGCCGATCACGACGCCCTGATCGCGACCTTGCTAAGCGCGGGGCTTGGGCCGAAGAACCCGGCCAGCGACGATGTGCGCAACCTGATGATCAGCCCCACTGCAGGCCTCGATCCGCAACAGCTGTTCGACGCTCGCCCGCTGGCCGGGCAGATTCTCCACTCGCTGGAAAGCCACCCGCGATTCCACGAGCTGTCGCCCAAGTTCGCCCTGTCGCTGGACGCGGGCGAGGGCCTGGCGATGCTCGAACACCCCCATGACCTGTGGTTGTCCGCGCTGGAAGTCGATGGCGAAACGCTGTTGGGCTTCGGGCTGGCGGGCTGTCCTGGGAGTGATTCGCCTCTCGCGGCGGTTTCGCTGGAGGGGGGGCATGAGCTGGTGGTGGCTGTTCTGGAGCTGTTCCTCGAACACGCTCGCCCCGAACAAACCCGTATGCGTCACCTGCTGCAGGACGTTTCGGTTGCCCAGTTTCTCGAATGGCTCAACGCGCGCTTGTCGCAGTCTTTGCGCGCCGGTCCAACAATAACCACCTGGCGGCGTGCGCCGAACCCCTCAAATGCCCACATCGGGGTTTATCCGCAACGCCAGCCCGGTGTCACATCGGTCGGCGGCGTCGTGCCTTTGGGGCGCTTGAGTCCGTCCATGTTGCGCAGCGCGGCGACGCTGGCGGTCAAGTTGGGCGATGGCTCGCTGGTGATGACGCCATGGCAGAGCCTGATGCTACGCAATGTGCCTAATCAACAGGCCTCAACGGTTGCCGAGGGTTTGCGAACGGCGGGGTTGTTGTGCGACGCCGATCAGGCCTTGTCGCAGATGATTGCCTGTACCGGTTCCGCCGCCTGTGGCAAAGGCCTGGCCGACACCAAGGCCGACGCGCAGCTGTTGGCGGCGTATCTGCAACAGCGGGGCGTCACCCGGGCGGTTCACCTGTCTGGCTGCAACCGATCCTGCGCCGTGGCGCACGCTGCGCCGGTCACCTTGCTGGCGACCTCCGCCGGCCGTTACGACCTTTATTTTCGCCATGCAGATCAGCCGGGTTTCGGCGAGTTGCGTGGGCGTGACCTCACTATTGAAGCAGCCGGTGCGTTGTTGACCGCCGACTCATGGAGCAGCACCGATGATTGATTACATCCGCGACGGCCAGGAGATTTACCGCAACTCCTTCGCGATCATTCGCGCCGAAGCCCGGCTCGACACCATCCCGGCCGACCTGGAAAAACTTGCCGTGCGGGTGATTCATGCCTGCGGCATGGTCGATGCGGTCGAAGGCCTGCGCTTCTCGCCGGGTGCAGGCACCGCCGGGCGTCAGGCGCTGGCGGCCGGCGCGCCGATTCTGTGTGACGCGCACATGGTCGCCGAGGGCGTGACCCGTGCGCGCCTTCCGGCCAACAACCCGGTGATCTGCACCCTGAAAAACGAAGGCGTGCCGGAACTCGCCCGCGAGTTGGGCAACACCCGTTCCGCTGCCGCGCTGGAGCTGTGGCGCCCGCATCTGGAAGGCGCTGTGGTGGTCATCGGCAACGCGCCGACGGCGTTGTTCTACCTGCTGGAAATGATCGACGCCGGCGCACCGAAACCCGCGCTGATCCTGGGCTTTCCGGTCGGCTTCGTCGGTGCCGCAGAGTCCAAGGACATGCTCGCTGCTGACAGCCGTGGCGTGCCGTACGTGATCATGCAGGGGCGTCGTGGCGGCAGCGCCATGGCCGCCGCTTCGGTCAACGCCCTCGCCACGGAGATCGAATGATGCAGGCTCGCGGTCGTCTGATGGGTCTGGGCGTGGGGCCCGGTGATCCTGAACTGATCACCGTCAAAGCCCTGCGCTTGCTGCGTGAGTCGCCCGTGGTGGCCTACTTCGTGGCCAAGGGCAAGAAGGGCAACGCCTTCGGCATCATCGAGGCCCACCTGCAAGCCGCGCAAACCCTGATGCCGCTGGTGTACCCGGTGACCACCGAGGTGCTGCCCGAACCGATGTCCTACGAGCAGATCATCAGCGATTTCTACGACACCGCCAGCCAGGCTGTCGCCGCGCATCTGGATGCCGGTCGCGATGTCGCGGTCATCTGTGAGGGCGATCCGTTCTTCTACGGCTCTTATATGTACCTGCACGATCGTCTGGCTGAGCGCTACGAGGCACAGGTGATTCCGGGCGTTTGCTCGATGCTCGGCGGCGCTTCTGTGTTGGGCGCACCTCTGGTGTATCGCAATCAGAGCCTGTCGGTGCTGTCCGGCGTGCTCTCGGCGGACGAACTCAAGCGCAAGCTGGTGGACGCCGATGCGGCGGTCATCATGAAGCTGGGCCGCAATCTGCCGAAAGTGCGTCAGGTGCTGGTCGAAACCGGCCTGGCCGAGCGTGCGCTGTACGTCGAGCGCGCGACCATGAGCAATCAGAAAATCGTGCCGCTGGCCGAGGTTGACCCGATGTCGTCGCCGTACTTCTCGCTGATCATCGTTCCTGGCGAAAGGTGGCAAGGCTGATGGGCGCTTCCAGTCAAACAGCCCCTGCCATCGTCATCCTTGGCAAGGGCGCGCTGAACACCGCGCAGCGCATTCAACAGCTGTACCCGGACGCATTGATTCACGGGCTGGCCGAGCGCGTTGAAGGGGCTGACCGCAGCTATCGCGATTTCGGCGCGACCCTGCGCCAGCTGTATCAACAGGACACGCCAATCATCGCCCTGTGCGCGGCGGGCATCGTCATTCGCACCCTCGCGCCGGTATTGCTGGAAAAGGGCGCCGAGCCGCCTGTGTTGGCTGTCGCGGAAGATGGCAGCGCAGTGGTTCCGCTGCTGGGAGGGCTTGGCGGGGTCAACGTCATGGCCCGGGAGATCGCCGCTGGCCTCAACGCTTCGGCCGCCATTACCACGAGCGGCGAGCTGCGTTTCGGCACCTGTCTGCTGAATCCGCCGACTGGCTATGCGCTGGGCGATCTGGAGCTGGGCAAGCGCTTCGTGTCCGATCTGCTGTCGGGCGAAAGCGTACGCATCGAGGGGGCCGCGCCCTGGCTGGCTCAGGCGCAGCTGCCTGAAGATGATCACGCGCAGTTGGCGATCCACGTCGGTTATGCCGCGCGCGAGCCGTCTGCCAACGAGCTGCTGATCTACCCGCGCAACGTGCTGGTGGCGGTGGACGCTGGCGTCGAGCACTTGGCTGACACTGTCAAAGCGACGCTGCACGATTCACGTATCGCGCTGCAGTCGCTGGCGTGTCTGCTGGCCAGCGAACACGACATGGCCAACCCGACGCTGCACGCAGCTGCCGAAGCATTGGGTGTTGCCCTGCGCTTCACGTCGCCTGCTACGCCAAGCGAGATGACGCAGCAGGTCTTGCCGCAATTGCTGCCGCCGATCACCCCCGTCGAAGGCATTGCTATCGCTGTCGCGCCGCAGCCTCTGGACATCGAGCACATCGGTCGCGGGCGTGGGCGTCTGGCGGTCATCGGGCTGGGCCCGGGCGCTGCCGAATTCATGATCCCTGCCGTAAAGACTGAGCTGGCACGCGCCAACGATGTGCTGGGTTACGAGACCTACGTGCGCATGGCCGGGCCCTTTCGGGCGGATCAAGTGCTGCATTGCACCGACAACCGCGAAGAAATGCAGCGCGCCCGTCACGCCTTCGAACTGGCCGCCCGAGGGCGCTCGGTGGTGGTGGTCTCGTCGGGCGATCCGGGTGTCTTCGCCATGGCGGCAGCGGTGCTCGAAGCGCTGCACGAGTCCGATGACCCGCAGTGGCACGCGGTCGATCTGGAGATCCTGCCGGGGGTTTCAGCCTCGTTGGCCACGGCCGCTCAGGCCGGTGCGCCGCTGGGGCATGACTTCTGCGTGATGTCCCTTTCGGACAATCTGAAGCCATGGGAAATCATCGAAAAGCGTCTGGATCTGGCCTGTCAGGCCGACCTGGCGCTGGCCTTCTACAACCCGATTTCCCGTTCGCGGCCTTGGCAGCTGGGGCGGGCGCTGGAGATCGTGCGCCAGCATCGCGGCCCTGAAACACCGGTCACCCTGGGCCGGGACATCGGCCGTCCGGGGCAGACGTTGCGCGTCATCACGCTGGGCGAACTCACGCCGGAGCAGGTGGACATGCGCACCATGGTGTTGGTCGGTTCATCGCTGACCTGCACCTTCCCCCGTGCCGATGGCTCTCAATGGGTGTATACGCCGAGGTGGTACGGCGCCAAGCCTGGGAACTGATTGATGCACGTCTGCGAAAGGGATTTTGGGAAACCTTCTGTATCGACGTAGGAAAGCGCGTCCCGGTCGTGAGAATTCACGCCTGGATGCACTGGAAATCACATCAGGCCCAGCGGAAATCCCCTCCTGTTGGCTGACCGCCACTGTCAGCCTTTTCCCTCTCCCGTGCTTGCCCCCTTGCCCCACGGGCTCCGCGGGGCGGCTGCTCGTCTGTGCCCATCTTTCATGCCTGCCTGAACCCTTGTCGCCCGCATATTCCATGGGCGCTAAGGACCTGTTCAATTGCGTTAGGGTAACGGCGTCCACGACGGACGCTCTTCACTAAAAGGACTTAGCAATGAACAACGAAGCGTTTCTGAATTATCTGGCCAGCGTGCCTTCGCTGGATTCGATTCCTCCTGCGCCGGACTCTTCCGGTGCACGGGTAAAAGCAACTGAACCTGCCAGCGCGGCAGTCGTCGGTCAGGCGGTGATCGGCTTCGTCGAGGGCATGAGCCAGCAGGCCCGTGAGGATGTCCTGGACACGGTCACCTACGCGACGCTGGCCGCCGACAAACGCTATAACGTCGTCACCCAGAACGGCGAGTGGTACAGCACCTTCCGCGCTGTCATGACACGCGCGCTGCACTGGGCATCCCAGGACATCGCGTTCGTCAGCCATTCCAGCCGCGAGCAGGTGGTGACCATGGACAGGATCGGTCTGGACCTCATCGCATCTTCGATCACCGCTGCGGCCACAGGCGGCGCCGCGGGTCCCTTGCTGTTGCAGATCGCGGGAGACGCCGTCGAGGCCCTGAGAAAGCAGGACGAACCGGTGAGCCTGTTCAATCGCCGGACCCGCAAGCCCGGTGGTGCCCGGTTCGTGATCGGCGGATGCAACGAAAGCCGGGATGGCGTCATCGCGCTGGCTGTGGGTGCGGTCGAGGCCAAGACCGACATCTCGGTGGGCAACGTGCTGTTCTTCAACTGGAACTCTGTAGCCGTTGATCTGAACCGAAGCGCCGATGTGTTCGTCTTCCATCAGTCGCTCTATGCGCTGCGTCGTGAGCGCGTGCGTCAGGCGCTGCTGGCCGCGTCCGATGCGGCGTTTCTCGAGTTTCCGATCTAAAGAATCCGGGCCGTGCGAGCGCGGCCCTCTTTAACAGGGAGAGCAGGATGATTCGGAAAATCGACGACATGTATGTGAATGGTGGGGTGTGCACGCTGGTGGCTGGCGCGGTGGACCCGGATTTCAAGAACGATGCGCTCGACTGCGGCCTGTATGTGCAATTGGCCGCGAGCAAGCAATTCGACCGATTCACGCACTTTCACGACTGGCAGGCCGCCTTGATCAAGGCCTTGACCGCCTTCGGCTGGCTGCGCCTGGACTTCACCAGCCAACTGCAACCGGTCAGCGAGCCAAGTGTGGTGGCCGATCTGATGTGTACGGCCCTGGCGAATGCCCTGGACAGTGTGCGGGTCGAGCGGATGGATCAGGAGTTTGCAACGCAGCTGACGGGGCAGTGCGCTGAGGTGGCGGACGCATTGGTCGAAAACAGCGTGCAACTCTCAAGCAGCGATGGCGTGTCTTCGGTCCTTCTGCAGCTTGCATTGCTGCTGCCGTCGCGGCGAATGGTATTGCTGGGTCTGGCATTCGAGACGCTGGAAACCATCGAGCCCAACCCCTTTGCTCAGCGTCTGGACAAGCAATCGCTGATTGGCGATCTCAAGTCGTTTGTCTTTGTCGGCACGCTCGACGATCTGCGCTACGCGCAGTATCGGCGACGCATCAGCGAGGCGCTCGAACACAGGCGTTCGAGGCTGTGTTTTCCGTTCAAGGGAGCCGTCACATGAGCCCGGCGACCGGCGCTATCGTCGGTTCCAGCCTGGTTTCGCTGTACGAGGGCATTGACCGACAGGACCGCGAAGACCTCTTTGACGGGCTTCTGCACGCCGACGCATTCGCGAGCAAGCATTACGATCAGCGGCTGGATTACGCCAACTGGTTTTTCCGTTATCGCAGGCGGCTGGAGAGTCGCGGCTGGGTCTTGAAGAGCCCGATTCTGCACACGCCCCAAGTGGTCTTCCGGGCGTCTGAACTGGACTCAGTGACCTTCGACCTCGTCGCGTCGGCCGGTGCCCGGGCGCTCGCGGACCTGGTGCAGGCTTCGTGGCGCTCCATGAGGGTTTATCGGTTTGCCGATCATTTCTTCGACAAGGGCCAGCGTACGGGCGAACTTGGGCGTCTGCAGATGGTGCCGTGCATGAACGATGTCGACGGCACGTTGTTGATGTTGATTTGCGGGATCCGGCTTACAGGCTCCATCGACATGCGTGACTTCCAGTTCTGGAGCGAAACCCGAAGGGAAATGCTTTTGCGCATCAGTGGCGGCGTCTACCGCCTCGACCGGGCAGTCTACGCACGCTACCGAGAGCAGATCCGCAAGCAGTTGGGCGGCGATGCCGATCGTGCTATCGAAGAATTCCGGATTTGACGGCTAGGGCACCAGGTAGCCCTTGATACCGGTGAAGATGATCTGCGCCGCCAGCGCGCACACGAACAAACCCATCAAGCGGCTGACGATCTGCAGGCCCTGTTCGCCCAGAATGCGCTCGATGCTGTTGGACAGATACAGCACCACGCCAACGGTGAAGCTGGCCAATGCGATGCTGATGATGGCGGTCAGCTTGTCGTCCCAATGGGGCTGGCTGACGCCCATGACCAACAGGGCGCCGATGGTGCCGGGCCCAACGGTGATGGGGATGGTCAGGGGGACGATGGTCACGTCTTGTTGAACGTTATCGGTCTGCACGCCGGATTTGCCTTGGGCCATGCCCAGCGCCGAGATGAACAGCACGCTGCCGGCGCCGATGCGAAAGGCGTCGGCGGTGATGCCGAACACGCTGAAGATTACCCGCCCGAACAGGTACAGCAGCACGCTGGCCACCAGGGTTGCGAAGGCGATCTTCCACGCCAGCTGACGACGTTCCTTGCGCGAGTAACCGCGGCTCAGGCTGATGAAACACGACAGGACGAAGAACGGGCTGTAGAGCACCAGCATCTTCAGATAAACGCTGAACAGCACATGAAGCATGGTTTGAGCTCGTGGCGGCAGACTCGGACGGGGGCAAGTCTATCAGGGGTCGCAGGGGGACGGCGGCTCAGTTTTGCCGATAGCGTTCCTGATCTTCAGGCTCGTCACCCAGCGGATTGCGCGCCCGCTGCTCGACCCAGTACTCGACCAGCTCGCGCAGTTGCGACAGCTCCACCGGTTTGGACATGTGCCCGTCCATGCCGGACTGCCGCGCGCGGTCCTTGTGCTCGGCCAGAATGTGCGCCGTCAGGGCCACGACCGGGGTGCGGGTGCGTTGGTTGCCGACTTCCCAGGCGCGCAGTTGCTGAGTCGCGGAGAAGCCGTCGAGGATCGGCATCTCGCAGTCCATCAGTACCAGATCGTAGCGCTGGGCTTTCATGGCCCGCAGGGCTTCTTCGCCGTTGCTGGCGGTGTCCGGCTGCAGGTTGAGTTTGCCCAGCATGCCGCGAATTACCTTGGTGGAAATGCTGTTGTCTTCGGCCACCAAGATGCGGAAATCGCTGGGCACGTCGACTTCAGTCACAACGGCAGGGGTTGCGAGGTAGGTGGCCTGTCCTTTGTTGCGCTGGTTGAGTTCGTCGGCCAGGGTGGTTTTCAAGGTGTAGCCTGCCACTGGTTTGGCGAGGATGCGCTTGACCCCGGCATTGCGCGCGATGACCTTGCTTGGCGCGCTGCTGATGCCGGTGAGCATGATCAGCAGAATGTCGTGGTTCAGGCTCGGGTCTTCCTTGATCTTGGCGGCCAGCTGCATGCCGGTCATGCCAGGCATGTTCTGGTCCAGCAGCACGATATCGAAGTAGTCACGCAGGTGCGCCTTGGTGCGCAGCAGGGCCAGCGCCTCCTTGCCCGATGGCACGGCACTGACGTTCAGGCCCCACGCGCTGCACTGCTGGACCAGCACCTTGCGGCAGGTGTCGTTGTCGTCCACCACCAACACCCGCGCGCCCTTGAGTGGGCTGTCCAGGTCGGCCGGTGGCTGCTCGAGGCGATCGGCATCCAGTGGCAGGCTCAGCCACAAGGTGCTGCCCTGATTGCTGCCGCTCTGAATGCCGAACTCGCCGCTCATCAGCAGAATCAGTTGCCGCGCGATGACCAGCCCCAGGTGGCCGCCGACCTTGCTCGCGGCGAGGAAATTCTTGCTGTGCAGTTCCGCGTGGAGCAGGGCGTCGCGCTCCTTGGCCGTCAGTGGCGTGCCGCTGTCCTGTACGGCGATGCGCAGGCGCGGTTTGCCGCCACGGGAGTCGAGGGCGACCACCAGCAGAATCTCGCCTTCGTCGGTTTTCTTCAGGGCGTTTTCCAGCAGGCTGAGCAGCGTCTGGCGCAAGCGAGTCGGGTCACCGCTGATCACGCGGGGCACTTGCGGCTGGATGAAGCTGATCAGCTCGACACGCTGCTGCTCGGCCTTGGCCCGGAAGATGTTCAGGCAGTCTTCGATCATCGCGTTGAGGTCGAACTGCACGTCGTCCAGTTCGATCTGCCCAGACTCAAGCTTGGTGATGTCGAGGATCTCGTTGATCAGCGTCAGCAGCTCGTTACCCGCGCTGTGGATGGTTTGCACGTAGTCACGTTGCTTGACCGACAGCGGCGTGCCCAGCAACAGCTCGGTCATGCCCAGCACACCGTTCATGGGGGTGCGGATCTCGTGGCTGATCTTGGCCAGGAACTCGGCCTTGGCGTTGATCTCGGCGGTGCTGGCGGCCAGTTCTCGGCTGATGCTGAAGTTGTCTTCGGTAATGCTGCGGTGGCGTTCGCTCAGGGCGATGCTCATCAGCAGGCCACACACGCAGAACATGCCCATCACCGCGATGATCAAGGTTTGCGCGGCGATGGTGGTCAGCCAGAGCATGGCCGGCAGGATCACCAGATTGCCGAGGTTGAAGGCGATCATCGCGATCACGAATGGCCGCGCCGGCGCATAGCCTTTTTGCAGGTGATAGATCGACACCAGGGTGACGGTCAGCGTGGTCAGGGCCACCAGCAGGAACGTCAGCACGTTCAGCGGAAGGGTTTCGACGAACAGCACCAGCAAGCCGCCAAAGCCGACCACCAGCAATACGCCCATCAACAGGCGGTTGAGGAATTCGACGCCGCGCTGGACGAAAAAACAGTGGGTGTACATCAGCCCGGTTGCGGCGGCGAGCAGCAGCGCGAGGTGGGCGCTCGGGGTCTGGGCCAGGTGCCAGTTCGGCAGCCACGGCGCTTGCAGGTTAAGCAGCAACAGCGCACTGAGGCCCAGGAACGCCTCGCATGCCGCCAGCCACAGGCTGCTCACCGAGCGAGACTGGGCGTAGCGGGTGATGTTCTGCACGATCAGCATGATCAAAGAGCCGAAGAACAGGCCCAGCAGCAATGGGCGACGTTCATCCGCTGCGCTGGAAACGGCCGACTCCAGGGTGATGTTGGGGCGTAATTCCTGCTCGGACTTGAGGCGCAGGTACAGGTCCAGCGGGGTGTCGCTCTGCGGGACAGGCAGCAAAAAATCGATGGAGGGCAGTGGTTGCTGGGCGCGAGGCACCTTATTGCCCGAGCGCGAATGATCGATCAGGCTTTCACCGTTGAGCACGTACATGTCCACGGTGGCCAGGTCCGGGGCGAAGATGCGCACCAGCTGTTCATGATCAGTCGGGGGAAGGCGATAGTGCAGCCAGAGCGCGGAATCACGGCTGGTGGCGCGAACCTGGTCGAGTTCGACCGGGCTGAATTGTGACTCGTAGTGGGGGGAGCGAATGTCGCTGAGTTGCAGATTGGCCTGATCGTCGACGAGGGTCGACCATCCTGCACTGACCTCCGCGAATGTCGGGGGCATACAGAGCAGGGTCATCATGGCGATGATCAAACAAGTGGCAATCCTGAGCCAGCGCACGGCGAAATCCCTTCGTGAATGAAGCCAGTTACCCTGGTGCGGCCCAGAATGATCGGACAGCTGCCTGGTTTCAGGCGACTGTCCGGTCCCGGACTTACTCCAGATGTTCGCCGCGTTCCCGGGCAATGGCGCGGTAGCCAATGTCCTTGCGGTAAAAACAGCCTTCCCAGTCAATCTTTGCCGCCAGTTCGTACGCATGCTTCTGCGCATCACCGACGCTGTCACCCAGTGCCGTCGCACACAGTACGCGACCACCTGCGGTGACCACCTGGCCATCCTTCAGCGCGGTACCGGCGTGGAACACTTTGCCCGGCAGTGCTGCGGCAGCATCCAGACCGTTGATCGCAGCGCCCTTGGCGTAGTCGCCAGGGTAGCCGCCAGCGGCCAGCACGATGCCTAAGCTTGGGCGCGGATCCCATTGGGCTTCCACTTTGTCCAGAGCTTGCGCCAAAGCAGCCTCGACCAGCAAGACCAGGCTCGATTGCAGACGCAGCATCACCGGTTGGGTTTCCGGATCGCCGAAGCGGCAGTTGAATTCGATAACCTTCGGGTTACCGGCCTTGTCGATCATGAGACCAGCATAGAGGAAGCCGGTGTAAACGTTGCCTTCGTCGGCCATGCCTCGGACGGTCGGCCAGATGACCTGATCCATTACGCGCTGATGCACGTCGGCAGTCACGACCGGAGCAGGGGAGTACGCACCCATGCCGCCGGTGTTCGGGCCGCTGTCGCCGTCGCCGACGCGTTTATGGTCCTGGCTGGTGGCCATCGGCAGCACGTTCTTTCCGTCGACCATGACGATGAAGCTGGCTTCTTCGCCGTCCAGGAACTCTTCGATCACCACGCGCGAACCGGCGTCACCGAAGGCGTTGCCGGCAAGCATGTCGCGCACTGCTTCTTCGGCTTCCGCCAAGGTCATCGCGACGATCACGCCTTTACCAGCGGCCAGGCCGTCGGCCTTGATCACGATTGGGGCGCCCACCTTGTTCAGATAAGCCAGTGCTGGCTCGATCTCGGTGAAGTTCTGGTAGTCGGCGGTCGGGATCTTGTGACGCGCCAGGAAATCCTTGGTGAACGCCTTGGAGCCTTCCAGTTGCGCGGCACCCTTGGTCGGACCGAAGCAGTCCAGGCCACGTGCGCGGAACAGGTCAACCACACCGGCAACCAGCGGGACTTCAGGGCCGACGATGGTCAGCGAGACGTTCTTCTCGGCGAAGTCAGCCAGCTGCTCAAGGGCCAACACGTCGATGGCGACGTTTTCGCACTTGGCTTCGATGGCCGTCCCGGCGTTACCCGGCGCGACGAAGACCTTCTGCACGCGAGGGTCCTGCGCGACCTTCCAGGCCAGAGCGTGTTCACGGCCACCGCTGCCGATGATGAGTACGTTCATTTTCAAAAACCTCGATGACGCTAATTCTGGGGGGTGGCATTCGCTAGTGACGGCGAAAACCTGTAGGAGCGCGCTTGCCCGCGATTCAATCAGCGCGGTGTTTCAGATGCACCGCGTGATGGCCATCGCGGGCAAGCGCGCTCCTACAAAATCGTTTCGTATCAATGGCGGAAGTGGCGCATGCCCGTAAAGACCATCGCGATGCCTGCTTCGTCAGCGGCCGCAATGACTTCTGCATCACGCATCGAGCCGCCTGGCTGGATCACCGCGGTGATGCCGACCTTTGCTGCGTTGTCCAGACCGTCGCGGAACGGGAAGAACGCATCCGATGCCATCACCGAACCTGCGACCTGCAGGCCAGCGTGTTCAGCCTTGATGGCGGCGATACGCGCCGAGTTCACGCGGCTCATCTGGCCAGCGCCGACACCGATGGTCTGGCGGTTCTTGGCGTAGACGATGGCGTTGGATTTGACGTACTTGGCCACTTTCCAGGCGAAGATCAGGTCGTTGATTTCCTGCTCGGTCGGGGCGCGTTTGGTCACGACTTTCAGGTCGTCGGCGCTGATCATGCCGATGTCGCGGCTCTGAACCAGAAGGCCACCGTTGACGCGCTTGTAATCCCACGCCGGCGCACGCTCTGCAGCCCACTGGCCGCTGGTCAGCAAACGCACATTGGCTTTGCTGGCGACGATGGCCTGAGCCTCGGCGCTCACGCTTGGGGCGATGATCACTTCGACGAACTGACGCTCAACGATCGCTTTAGCGGTCTCGGCATCCAGCTCACGGTTGAAGGCGATGATGCCGCCGAAGGCGGATTCGCTGTCGGTGGCGTAGGCCAGTTCGTACGCCTGGCGAATGCCGCCTTCGGCGTCGGGGCTGACCGCAACGCCGCACGGGTTGGCGTGCTTGACGATGACACAGGCCGGCTTGACGAAGCTCTTCACGCATTCCAGCGCGGCGTCGGTGTCGGCCACGTTGTTGTACGACAGCTCTTTACCTTGCAGCTGGGTCGCGGTGGCGATGCCGATTTCGGCGGGCTTGGCTTCAACGTAGAACGCCGCGCTCTGATGCGGGTTCTCGCCGTAGCGCATTTCCTGCGCCTTGATGAACTGGGTATTGAAAGTGCGCGGGAATTCGCTGCGGCCTTCGGTGGACAGGGTTTCAGCGCTCTGATCGACGCTGCCCAGGTAGTTGGCGATCATGCCGTCGTAGGCGGCGGTGTGTTCGAAAGCCTTGAGCATCAGGTCGAAACGCTGAGCGTAGGTCAGGCCACCGGCCTTCAGGCTTTCCAGCACTTGGCCGTAATCGCTGGCGTTGACCACGATGGCCACGTCTTTATGGTTTTTCGCCGCCGAACGGACCATGGTCGGGCCGCCGATGTCGATGTTCTCGATGGCGGTCGGCAGGTCACAGCCAGGTTTGGAAACGGTCGCTTCGAACGGGTACAGGTTCACCGCCACCAGGTCGATCGGCTTGATGCCGTGCTCGGCCATGATCGCGTCGTCGGTGCCGCGACGGCCCAGGATGCCGCCGTGGATTTTCGGGTGCAGGGTCTTGACCCGGCCGTCCATCATTTCGGCGAAGCCGGTGTAATCCGCGACTTCTACCGCTGCCACGCCGTTGTCCTTGAGCAGCTTGAACGTGCCGCCGGTGGAAAGAATCTCGACGCCCAGGGCTTCGAGTTCACGGGCGAATTCAAGGATCCCGGTCTTGTCGGAAACGCTGATCAAGGCGCGGCGGATCGGCAGGCGGGTCGTCTGGTCGGTCATCTCAACTTCCATCAAAGCAAAAGGGTTCTGCAAAAAAAACGACCGCATCAACGTGGGTCGCTTTTAGGGTTTTGGATGCTTACAGCAGGTCGTACTGTTTGAGCTTCTTGCGTAAGGTGCCACGGTTCAGGCCCAGCAGCTCGGAGGCTTTGGTCTGGTTGCCCTTGACGTAGTTCATCACGCACTCGAGCAACGGCGCCTCGACTTCCGAGAGCACCAGATTGTAGACATCGGTGACGGCAGCACCTTCCAGGTGAGCGAAATAATTGTGCAGCGCCTTCTCGACGCTTCCGCGCAGGGTCTGACCCTCTTCGCTCGGCGTATTGAGGTGCTGTTTCAAATTGACGTTGTCGCTCACGGGTGTTGTTCCACTCACTAAAGTCTCTGTCATCATCGTCATGCGGCCACCTCTTGTTCGGTCCCTGACTTCGGGCTTTTTTGGCGTTCGGCGAAGAACTCCCGAACGTTGGCGCACTGTGCTTGCGTATCTTCCAAACGATTGAAAAGGGCGCGAAACTCCCTGGCGCCCGGCAAGGTTGCGAGATACCAGCCGACGTGTTTCCGGGCAATCCGCACGCCCATCACGTCGCCATAGAACGTGTGAAGCGCGGCCAGATGCTCTAGCAGAATGCGTTCCACTTCACTCAACGCCAGCGCAGGGAGAATCTCCCCGGTGCGCAGGTAGTGTTCTATCTCGCGAAAAATCCAGGGGCGCCCTTGGGCAGCCCGGCCAATCAACAGCCCGTCTGCGCCGGTCGCGTGCAACACGTGCCGGGCTTTTTCCGGTGAATCGATGTCGCCATTGGCGAACACCGGGATCGACACCGCCTGTTTTATCGCGGCGATCGTGTCGTATTCCGCTTCACCGGTGTAGAGGTCCGCACGGGTTCGTCCATGAACCGCCAGCGCCTGAATGCCCGCTTGCTCGGCGATCCGTGCGACCGTCAGACCGTTCTTGTTCGCCCGGTCCCAGCCGGTGCGAATCTTCAGGGTGACCGGTACCTCGACTGCCGCGACCACCGCGTGCAGGATTTCGGTCACCAACTGCTCATCTTTCAACAGCGCGGAGCCAGCAGCCTTGTTGCAGACCTTCTTTGCCGGACAGCCCATATTGATATCGATGATCTGCGCGCCAAGTTCGACGTTGGCGCGTGCCGCGTCCGCAAGCATCTGCGGGTCCCCACCGGCGATCTGCACCGAGCGCGGCTCGGGATCGCCTTCATGAATCATGCGAAGCCGCGACTTGCGGCTGTTCCACAGGCTCATGTCACTGGTGACCATTTCCGAGACCACCAGGCCTGCGCCTAGCTGGCGACAGAGCTGCCGAAACGGTTGGTCAGTGACGCCCGCCATGGGGGCGAGGATCAAGCCATTTTGCAATGTATAGGGGCCGATGCGTACCGCCGACATAGGGTGACCTGTTGTGGGGCCGTATCACGAAGCCTGGTCCGAAAAGTGCTTTGGCACCCCTTCAGACGGGACCCAGAGTATGAAAAAGGGTGGGCATGATACCCGCTCTCGATGACCGGATAAAGGCTGAATTGGATAAAATCTGAACAGTTGCGTTCTTATCGCGAACGGTTAGGTTCCCGTTCACATTGTCATAAAACTGTCGTCAGCTTTCTGATGGCTCTGTGCCGCATTTTAGGGCGGTTCGTGCCACGCGAGTCCGATCATGCCCGACACGGAGTTTACTCCGGCGAGCGAAAACTCAAACTGTAATTCACCGCCTTCGGGCCCGGGTCGAGAATGTCCAGAGCGATGTGAATAGGCGTCTGCGGCGGCATTTCGTCCTTTCCGGCCAGTTCGCCGCTCAGGTATTCGCCCGGCTTGAACCGACGACTGGCAATCAACTGACCACTGGAGTCGGCGAAGCGCAGCTCCAGCAACGGAAACGGCTGGGAGAACGAGGCGCGGTTATAGATGATCGCGTCGACCACCAGCGCACCCTGAAACTCGGGATGGCTGCGCACCACCAGGTTGCTGCTTTTGAGCAACTTGATGTCGACCTTCGACGGCACTTTGCAGCCGACCTGTGGGCAGATGTCCTGGAACCACGAGCGGTACTGGTCCTGACGCGCCAGTTCGTCGAAGTGATACCAGACGTATTGCCCGGCCAGCCCGAGCAGGGCGATCAATGCCAGCAACATCCACAGCAGGCGACGGCCCCAGCGTGGTTTTGGCTTCTGCCAGGACAGCTGCAACGGGTCATCGGTCAGATCGAGCAGCGCTTGATCGCGCAGGCCTGGCTCGTTGCGCACGCGCTTGCCGTGGGGCTGCGGGCGTTCGTCCTCATCGTCCTCTTCGTCGAGGCGATGACGCGGGTTGTGGTCATCACCGTCCAGTGCCGAGAAGCGTTCGGAAGAGGCGTGCTCTTCGGGATCGGATTCGGCATGCAGGCGGTTCACGGCATGCGGCTCGTCGTCCAGATCGGCAGGCGCCGAAGAAAAAGACGGTTCGGTGCGATGGTCGTCATGCTCCACTTCATCGCGGTCCAGCGGTTCGATCAGCGAGTCCGGCTCGTGGTACACCTCACCCTCTTCGATGACTTCAGCGTGCAGCTCCGGCAACTGGCTTACGTCGTCGTGACTCAGGCCGTGATCCCAGGCTTCGGGGGTGGCTTCAGGCTCGTCGCGACGGGCGCTGAAAGACTCCACCTGATCGCGATCGTGGTGGCTGCGGGCGTGTCCGAAAGACTCCGGCAGCTGAATTTCCCGCTGTTCGAGGCGGGCGAGTTCGACGTCAAGGTCATCGAGGTCGAGGCTGTCCAGATCGACGGTGCGGTCTTCGTGCTTGACCGGCAGCGGTGCCGGTTGCGCGACGACGAGCGATTGCGGTGCGATCACTTGAGGCGCGGCAGGTTCGGGCTCGGGTGTTTGAGGGGGCGTGACGAGTGATTCGGCCGCTCGGGCTTCGGCGCTTTTTTCCAACAGTTGTTTCGCGGCATTGAACACTTGCAGGCAGGAGCCGCAGCGAACCATGCCTCTGGCCACGCTCAATTGAGCGTGGCTGACGCGGAAGCTGGTCTGGCAGTGGGGGCACTGGGTGACGAAACTGTCGGTCATGCGGGTATCCGGATTAACGAGCGCCTAAAGGGTTGCAGTCAGAGGTGATCAGCGACGACGGCCGCTGATTCGTACCCAGCCGTCGCGGTTGGCGATGGGGTCCAGGTCAAAGGCATCGGCGTAGGCGGCTGCCACTTCATCGCCTTGTTCGGCCAGGATGCCGGACAACGCCAGGCGTCCACCGGGTTTGACCAGGCTGACCAACTGAGGTGCCAGCGAAACCAGCGGCCCGGCCAGAATATTCGCCACCAGCACATCGGCTGGTTCCTGAGGCAGGTCTTCAGGCAGGTACAGCGGGAATTTCTCGGCAGGCACGTGGTTGCGCCCGGCGTTGTCGCGCGAGGCTTCCAGCGCTTGCACGTCGATGTCGGTACCCACTGCATGTTTCGCGCCCAACAGCAGAGCGGCGATGGCGAGAATGCCCGAGCCGCAGCCGAAATCCAGCACGTTGGCGTCGCTCAGGTCCTGGCCGTCCAGCCATTCCAGGCACAAGGCGGTGGTCGGGTGGGTGCCAGTGCCGAAGGCCAAGCCCGGGTCGAGCAGCAGGTTCACGGCGTCAGGTTGGGGCGCGGCGTGCCAGCTCGGCACGATCCACAGGCGCTGACCGAAACGCATCGGCTGGAAATTGTCCATCCAGCTGCGTTCCCAGTCCTGGTCCTCGATCACCTCATGAGTGTGCTCGGGCAGCTCTGCCCCGGTCAGCAGCTTCAGGTGGTTGAGGGCCAGGTCGGCGTCGGTGTCGGCTTCGAACAGCGCCAGCAGGTGGGTGTGAGTCCATAGCGGCGTGGTGTTGAGTTCTGGCTCGAAGATCGGCTGGTCTTCAGCGTCCATGAAGGTCACGGACACGGCGCCGACTTCAAGCAGCGCGTCTTCGTAGGTTTCGGCTTGTTCTGGGCTGATGGCGAGACGGACTTGCAGCCAAGGCATGGCGGATTACCTTCGAATTGAAAAAATGACAGGACGGCACAACGCCGCGAAAGACCGGCAAGTTTACGGGGTTCGAGGGGAAACAACAAAGCGGGTGCTGCTGCAGCACGCAAAAAGCGGAGATGACTCGCGCTCGTAGGAGACGTCGGAGGTTACGACGGCAGCGAAAGCGGTGCGCCTTTGCAGGTGTTTGTCTGACACGCCGCCTTCGCCACTGTCGTAACCTCCAGAAGCTCCCACAGGGATTGGTTGATCCTAGTGTTTATTGCGAAATCTTCAGAAACAACAAAGCCGCTCGAAAGCGGCTTTGTTGGTCTGCAACGTCGACTGACGGATCAGTGATTCTCACCGGCCAGTTTGTGTTCCAGGTAATGGATGTTGACGCCGCCTTTGCAGAAGCCTTCATCGCGGGTCAGATCACGGTGCAGCGGGATGTTGGTCTTGATCCCGTCGACCACGATTTCGTCCAGAGCGTTGCGCATGCGGGCCATGGCCTCGTCGCGGGTGGCGCCCCAGGTGATCAGCTTGCCGATCAGCGAGTCGTAGTTCGGCGGTACGGCATAGCCACTGTACAGGTGCGAATCGACGCGAACACCGTTGCCGCCCGGTGCGTGGAAATGCTTGACCGTGCCAGGGCTCGGCATGAAGGTGCGCGGGTCTTCAGCGTTGATCCGGCATTCCAGCGCGTGGCCGTGGATCTTCACGTCATCCTGGGTGTACGACAGCTTGTTGCCAGCGGCGATGCTCAGCATCTCCTTGACGATGTCGATACCGGTGACCATTTCAGAAACCGGGTGCTCGACCTGAACGCGAGTGTTCATTTCGATGAAATAGAACGCGCCGTTTTCGTACAGGAATTCGAACGTACCGGCACCGCGGTAACCGATGTCGATGCACGCCTTGACGCAGCGAGCCAGCACTTCGGCGCGGGCTTTTTCGTCGATACCAGGGGCCGGCGCTTCTTCAAGCACCTTCTGGTGGCGGCGTTGCAGCGAGCAGTCACGGTCGCCCAGGTGGATCGCATGGCCCTGACCGTCGGACAGCACCTGAACTTCCACGTGACGTGGGTTGGTCAGGAACTTCTCCAGGTAGACGATCGGGTTGCCGAAGGCTGCGCCAGCTTCGCTACGGGTCAGTTTGGCCGAGGAAATCAGGTCCTCTTCCTTGTGCACCACGCGCATGCCGCGACCACCGCCGCCGCCAGCGGCCTTGATGATCACCGGGTAACCGACCTTGCGGCCGATGCGCAGCGCTTCTTCTTCGTCTTCCGGCAGCGCGCCGTCGGAGCCGGGAACGGTCGGAACGCCCGCCTTGATCATCGCTTCCTTGGCCGAAACCTTGTCGCCCATCAGGCGAATGGTGTCGGCTTTAGGGCCGATGAAGGCGAAACCGGATTTCTCGACCTGCTCGGCGAAGTCGGCGTTTTCAGCCAGAAAGCCGTAGCCCGGGTGGATTGCCGTCGCGCCAGTGACTTCGGCGGCCGCGATGATCGCAGGAATGTGCAGGTAGGATTGAGCAGCCGATGCCGGACCGATGCAGACGGACTCGTCAGCCAGACCCAGGTGCATCAGCTCCTTGTCGGCCTTGGAGTACACCGCGACGGTCTTGATGCCCAGCTCTTTGCAGGCACGCAGGATCCGCAGAGCGATTTCACCGCGGTTGGCGATCAGCACTTTTTCCAACTTCGCAGGATTCGTCATCAGAGGCACTCCGCGGTTCAAACGATGGTGAACAGCGGCTGGTCGTACTCAACCGGCTGGCCGTCTTCGACGAGGATGGACTCGATCACGCCGCTGGTTTCGGCTTCGATGTGGTTCATCATTTTCATCGCTTCGACGATGCACAGGGTGTCGCCTTTCTTCACGGTCTGGCCGACTTCGGCGAAGGCTGGCGAGGTGGGCGAAGCTTTGCGGTAGAAGGTGCCGACCATTGGCGAACGGGCAACGGTGCCGTTGAGCTTGGGTGCGGCGGCTTCAGCGGCTGGAGCTGCTGCGGCGGGCGCTGCGGCCGGTGCAGGCGCTGCAGCTGGCGCGGCGACAGGGGCCGGCGCGTAATACTGCTGGGCTGGGGTTTTACTGTGGCGGCTGATACGGACGGATTCTTCGCCTTCCTTGATCTCCAGCTCGTCGATGCCAGATTCTTCCAGCAGTTCGATCAGTTTCTTGACTTTACGGATATCCATCAATCATCAACTCCCAAGGGACGGTCAGGGGTATTCGGTAGCCGGTTCGGGCTGTGTGGCTCAGTGCGAGACTGCGCCGTTCAGGCCTTCGAACGGGTGGCCAGTTGTTCCAGGGCAGCCTCCAGGGCCAGTCGGTAACCGCTGGCGCCAAGGCCGCAGATCACTCCTACAGCGACATCTGAAAAGTAGGAGTGATGGCGGAAAGGTTCTCGCTTGTGCACGTTCGAGAGGTGCACTTCGATGAATGGGATGCTCACTCCCAGCAACGCGTCACGTATTGCGACACTTGTGTGAGTAAAAGCAGCCGGGTTGATCAGAATAAAGTCCACGCCTTCATCGCGTGCAGCGTGAATGCGATCGATCAATTCGTACTCGGCATTGCTTTGCAGGTACATCAGATGGTGGCCGGCTTCGCGCGCACGCTTTTCCAGATCCTGGTTGATGTCGGCCAACGTGATCGAGCCATAGATGCCCGGTTCGCGGGTGCCCAGCAAGTTCAGGTTAGGTCCGTGCAGAACCAGGAAAGTCGCCATCGTGTGTTCCTTGTTGTGTGCATTGTCGACGCTCATACACGGGTACGAGCAGCTGATGCGCAGCGACTATGCCGGAAAGCGCAATGGACTGTCCAGTTACCGACCCGGATATCGACAATGTCAGCACGATGTCCGATGTTCGCGAAAAGTTTGTGACTAATCCGCTAAATTTGGTCATTTGCTCTAGAAAGGCGCGCAGAGAAGCCTTCCACGTCGATTTCGCCGACAACTCGTACATTTGTCAGCTCGTTCCCGTCTTTTCCGAAAAACAGCAGGGCGGGTGGACCGAACAATTTGTAATGATCCAGCAGGGCGCGCTGCTCGGAGCTGCTTTCAGTCATGTCGAAGCGAATCAGACGAAAACCCTTGAGTTGGCTGACAATTTTCGGGTCCGGCAGCACCTCATGCTCGATCACCTTACAGCTGATGCACCAGTCGGCGTACCAGTCGACCAACACCGGTTTTTCGCTGCTTTTCGCGTCGGCAAGGATCTGTTTCAGCTCACTGACCTGTTTGACGGTTTCCCACTGATCCGCGGATTTTTCGCCTGTAACTCCGGCAATTGGAGTGGATGAAATCCGGCCCAGAGGCCGCAGCGGATCAGTCTGCCCGCTGAGCGCGCCGTACCAGCAGCAGAGAGCGTAGACGAGCAAAAACAGACCGAGCAGCTGCGCAAGACGGCCACGGGTGTTTTTTTCGATGAACTCCAGAGCGCCGAGAAACACAGCGACGCCGGCCCACAGCAGGCCAATCAGCAGCAGGGTGATCGGCCCCGGAATGACCCGGCTGAGCAAGCCGATCGTCAGCGCCAGTAGCAGGACGCCAATTGCGTTCTTGACCGTGACCAGCCACGGCCCGCTCTTCGGCAGCCAGGCGGCGCCCCCGGTGGCCACCAACACCAGTGGCGCGCCCATTCCCAGGCCCAGGGCAAACAGTTTCAATGCACCGCCCACGGCATCGCCACTGGCACTTATATAAAGAAGAGCGCCTGCCAGCGGCGCCGAAACGCAGGGGGAAACCAGCAGGCTCGACACCACGCCCAACACCGCCGCACCCCATAGCGAACCGCCTTGGGTGTTGCCAGCGATGCGGTCCAGCCGGTCATTGAGTGCGAGAGGCAGGCGTAGCTCGAACACGCCGAAGATGGCCATGGCGAATATCACGAAGAACAGCGCAAACGGCACCAGCACCCAGGCTGACTGCAAACGCGCCTGCAAATTGAGGCTCGCGCCGAACAGGCCCATCAATGCGCCCAGCAGCGCAAAGCAGATCGCCATCGGCAGCACGTAGGCCAACGACAGCGAGAAGCCGCGCACCCCGCCAACCTGCCCGCGCAGTACCACGCCAGAGAGAATCGGCAGCATCGGCAAGACGCACGGTGTGAAGGTCAGGCCGATGCCGGCGAGGAAAAACAGGGCCAGTTGTTTCCAGCTGAACGACACCTCGGTCTTGTCGCCTGCGAGCGGAGGATCACTGGCCAGTGGAGAGGTATTGGATGAGGCGCTGCTACCGCCGATGCTCAGCCGTTCGGTTTCAGGCGGATAACACAGGCCTTTGTCAGCGCAGCCCTGATAGGTCACCACCAGCGTGAAGGGCCGGTTATCGCCGATTTTGCGCGGCAGGTTGATGTCGAGAATGCCGTGATAGACCTCGACGTCGCCGAAATACTCGTCGTGCTTTTTCTCGCCGTCAGGCAGCTGCGCGGCGCCCAGGCCGATGTCGGCGGGTTCGGTGCGGAACTGAAAACGGTGGCGATACAGGTAATAGCCTTCAGTGGCGACAAACTGCAGCTTGATCGATTCGGGCGAGGTGTCGAACAGGTTCAGCTGGAAGGCCTGACGAACCGGCAGGAAGTCCTTGCTGTTATCGATGGCTGCGCTGCCCAGCGTTGCGTTTGGCCGACTGTCCAGAAGACTTGCGCTGAAAGCGGGCAGGGCAAGGGTCAGCAATATCAGGCAAAGCAGGCGGCGCATGGCGGTCTCGCATCACAAAGGTCCGCGCATGATAGCGCAGGATTGATAGAGATCCGGGCTAAACCACGTCCACCGGCACAGGCTTTTTCCCGTGCATGAGGTCTTCGCGCAACGTGTGCACCTGATTGCGCCCGGCCTTTTTGGCGCGATACAGCGCGTCGTCCGCCTGGGATGCCATCATCAGCGCGTCGTCGTGCTCGCCCAGTTCCACCACGCCTGCGCTGAAGGTGCAGAACAGGTCCGCCGGTTGCGCGGGGTAATGGATTTCAGCGAAGCGACGGCGGATTTCGTCGAGCACGCCGTAGGCCGATTTCAGGTCGGTGTCAGGCATGACCACGGCGAATTCTTCGCCGCCGTAACGGCCGATGTAGTCGGTTTTGCGCAGGCGCTGCTTGAGGAACAGCGCCAGGCTCTTGATCACCCGGTCGCCCATGGGGTGGCCGTGGGTGTCGTTCACTTTTTTGAAGTGGTCGATGTCGAGCATGGCAAAGCTCAGCGGCTTGCTCTCGCGGCGGGCGCGGAAGCTGCAGTCTTCGAGCAGTTGCAGGATGTGCGTGTGGTTGTACAGGCCGGTCAGGCTGTCGCGCACCATGCGGGCTTTCAAGTTGCGTGCGCGAGCGGCGCGGTTGCGCACGGTGGTGATCAGGTGGCGAGGCTTGATCGGCTTGGTGAGGAAGTCGTCGCCACCTTCGCTCATCGCATCCAGCTGCTTGTCCAGATCGTCCTCGGCCGACAGGTAAATGATCGGCACGCTGACATAGCGGTCGTTGTGACGAATCACCTTGGCCAGTTCGGTGCCGGTGCAGCCGGGCATGTACATGTCGAGGATGATCAGGTCCGGCTGAAATTCGGCCAGTTCGGACATCGCCTTGATCGGGTCGAACAGCGTGCGGGTGACGATACCGGCATTGTTCAGCAGTCGCTCGGTGTGCGTGGCCTGGGCGCGGGAGTCGTCAATGATCAGCACTTTATAAGGTTCGTACTGGGCGACCCGCGTGAGAATCTCGATTTTTTCCAGCAGGCTGGAGGCTTCCAGTGTGCCGGTCAGAAACTCCTCACCCCCGGCGCGCACGGCGGCCAGGCGCGTGGGTGTGTCGGTTTCGTGATGGCTGAAGAACAGCAATGGCAGCTTCTGCTCCAGGCCTTCCTGCATTTTGGCCGCCAGTTTCAGCCCTTCGCCCTCACCGCCGAAGTCCACGTCCATCACCACGGCGGCCGGCAAGCGCTCGGCCAGGGTGGCGTGAAATGCCTGAATGCTGTCTAACGACTGCGCGGCCAGCCCGAAGAATTCCAGCTGCTTGGCCAGCCGTTCACCCCGCTCGTGGTCCTGAAGCATCACGTAGACGGGTTTGCGCAAAGGAGGAAGTGAGGTGTGCTCCAGTTTGTCGCCATGGCGTAACCCGGTGCGCGAAAGGCGCTG
The DNA here is from genome assembly GCF_059421985.1 of Pseudomonas sp. GW821-FHT02A11. Lineage (NCBI taxonomy): Bacteria > Pseudomonadati > Pseudomonadota > Gammaproteobacteria > Pseudomonadales > Pseudomonadaceae > Pseudomonas > Pseudomonas sp. GW821-FHT02A11. Next base: position 76,196 of record NZ_JBWKWB010000016.1, on the reverse strand, counting down.
CATCAAACGATTGAGATCGGTGATCAGTGCGCTGCTCAGACGACCGCGATTGGCTTCAACCTGTAACAGGGAGTGGCTGATGCCGCGCGCCAGCTGGGCGTGTTCGGCCTGTTCGAAACGCTCGGCGAAACGCAGCAGGCGCTGGTTGGCGTCGCTGAGTTCGGCAAGATCCGCCGCTGTCCATTCGCTTTGCTGCAGGCGTTGCCAGACCTCAAGAATCTGGCGTGCCTGATGGATAACGCGCTGAGCGAAATGGTGCTTGAGGCGGTCGCGGCTCGGATCTTCTGCTTCGGTCATGTCCTGACTACTTAATAGGGGAAACCCCGATACAAATGCTGGCGCTATGCTAGCACTACTTTTTAGGCTCAAGTGCGCCGTAAGTCATTTTGTTGTCATTTTTTCGCGGTTTTTTGCGTCAAATTTCCATCTTTTCAAGCTAGTAGCGTGCCAGTTCTGACAGAAAAGCGACCAACGGATTCTCTCAACCATCAGGTAATGCCCTATAGACCAAGTCGGTTGCCGACCTTTCCTAGAGAGGCGAATCTCGGGGAGCGCATTCATTCGCGATGCGGTGGTGAGCCAATCGAGATGGATAGGATGTACGGACCCACCGCGAATGAATGCGCTCCCACAGAGTGCTCATCCCTATTCACCCGGAGCATGACGCCTACGGACCTGCCGATTACGCATATGGACCATCCCCCGCGTTCCTGACAAACGCACCTTGCTGTAAGGTTGCGGTCAGAAGCACTGAATTCCGTGATTGAAAGGACAAGGCCATGCTGGATTGGAAGAAACGCTCGGAAACCTCGGGCGCAGGTGAACGTGTTGAAGACAAGCCGATAGGCAAGGCACCCCGCGGCTACTGGGGTGGTCTGTTTTTCAGCCGTGCAGTGGGTGCGGTGGTGGGGATCTACCTGGTGATCACCGTTGCGCTCGGCATCTGGTGGAGCAGCGAGCCTGCGATGTTTCCGGTCCAGCAGAACGCTCAAGCGGCCGCTGAGCGTGAAGGCAAGCAGATGGTGATTGGCTACACCACCGTCGAAACCCTCAAAACCGTCGTGTCGACCTTGCTCGACAAGCCCGGCGGCTACATTTCCAACGATCGCTTCCCGCCTGGCCTGTGGCTGGACAACATGCCGAGCTGGGAATACGGCGTGCTGGTTCAGGTACGCGACCTGACCCGCGCTCTGCGCAAGGACTTCGCCCGTTCGCAGTCGCAATCGGCTGAAGACGGCGATCTGGCCCGGGCCGAGCCGCTGTTCAACTTCGACAACCGCAGCTGGATTCTGCCCTCGAGCGAATCTCAGTACCGCGACGGCATCTCGGCACTGAGCCGTTATCAGGCGCGCCTGTCCGACCCGAACCAGAAAAACGCCCTGTTCTATACCCGTGCCGACAACCTCAACAACTGGTTGGGCGACGTGGGCACGCGTCTGGGTTCGCTGTCGCAGCGCCTGTCGGCCAGCGTTGGCCGCGTGAAGCTCAATACCAGCCTGAAGACTGAATCCCAGGCCACGATTTCCGTGAAACCGGGTGAGGTGCCGCAGGTTGACGAGGAGATCGTTGAAACCCCGTGGATGCAGATCGACAACGTGTTTTATGAAGCGCGCGGTCAGGCCTGGGCGCTGTCTCACCTGTTGCGCGCCATCGAAGTCGACTTCGCCGATGTGCTGGCCAAGAAGAACGCCACGGTGAGTGTGCGTCAGATCATCCGTGAGCTGGAGGCCTCGCAAGAGCCGATGTGGAGCCCGGTGATTCTCAACGGCAGCCCGTTCGGCGTGTTCGCCAACCACTCGCTGGTCATGGCCAACTACTTGTCTCGTGCCAACGCAGCCGTCATCGACCTGCGTCAGCTGCTGTCGCAGGGCTGATCGATGTCGGTGTCCGAGAGCGAAGTCGCGCACCGCGCGGCTTCCGACGTTGAGCTGATCGCCTGGGTCGACCGTCACGATCAACTGTTGGGTGCACTGCCCCGCGCCGAGCTGCGCGAGCGCGGGTTGATCGGGAGAGGCACCTATATATTGCTGTTCAACTCCGCCGGGGAGCTGTGCGTGCATCGTCGCACCCTGAGCAAGGCGATCTATCCCGGCTACTGGGACGTTGCGGCGGGCGGCATGGTTCAGGCCGACGAAAGCTACGCGCTCTCGGCGGCCCGTGAGCTGGAAGAAGAGTTGGGCGTGGCTGGTGTCGAACTGACCGCCCATGAGCAGTTTTTCTTCGACCAACCCGATAACCGCTTGTGGTGCGCAGTGTTCTCGGCAGTCTGGGACGGGCCGCTGAAACTGCAGCCTGAAGAAGTGCTCGAAGCGCGTTTCATCGGTATCGATCAGGTGCTGCGCGAAACCGTCGAAAAGCCTTATTGCCCGGACTCTCTGGCCGCATTGAAGCGCTATTTGGGTCACGTCGCAAAAGTCCCGTAAATTGGCGCATATTTGCACTTAGCAGCGACGCTTTTTGCCGTTACACTGCGCGCCTTTTCACGCCGGACTGTCTGCACGGTCCGGTTGCGCTGCCCCTGCTTGAGTGGGGCTTCGCGGTCGGCTCCGCAGAGCAGGTTCAAACCCGTCTGCCCGACCAGACTTTGGTCCTCAAGAAGAGGATTGCCAGTGGCCAAAAAAGCCGCATCCTTCGCCGCCCTCGGTGGCCTGGTATTTTCCACCGACGCCGGACGGCACTGTCCCGAATGCCGCCAGCCTGTCGACGCCTGCATCTGCAAGAAATCCGTGATCCCCGAAGGTGATGGCATCGCCCGCGTGCGCCGCGAAAGCAAAGGCCGTGGCGGCAAGACGGTCACGACCATCACGGGCGTGCCGCTGCCTGAAGATGCACTCAAGGAGCTGGCGACTACGCTCAAACGACGTTGCGGAACCGGTGGTGCGCTCAAGGACGGCGTGATCGAGATTCAGGGCGATCACGTCGAGACGCTGCTGGCCGAACTGGTCAAACAGGGCTTCAAGGCGAAGAAGTCGGGCGGTTGACCCGTCCCGTCGAATCGCCTCTGGTTTCGTTTTCGGTTGGGCGGTTGCCAGAAGCTACACGGTCAGGCCCGTTTTCAAACAAACTCTGGTCCGTGCCGTGGGTCTACTGAGCCATGCGGGCTGGCGCCAAACCGTCATTTGCACTCTATACACTGCGCCGAGCCGTCAGGGCCTGGGCTTCATGACTTTTATATAGGGGACTTCGATGTCCGTACGACGCACACGCAAAGACGATGGCAGCCAATGGACCGTGGCGGACAGCCGCAGTGTCTATGGGATTCGCCATTGGGGGGCTGGTTATTTTGCAATCAACGAAGCCGGCCGTGTTGAAGTTCGCCCCAATGGGCCAGGCAGTGCGCCGATCGACCTGTACGAGCAGGTCGAGCAGTTGCGCAAGAGCGGCTTGTCCCTGCCATTGCTGGTGCGTTTCCCCGACATCCTGCAAGACCGCGTGCGTCAGCTGACCGGGGCGTTCGACGAGAACATCGCGCGCCTTGAGTACCAGAGCAAATACACCGCCCTCTACCCGATCAAGGTCAACCAGCAGGAAGCGGTGGTGGAAAACATCATCGCCACGCAAAACGTCTCCATTGGCCTTGAAGCCGGCTCCAAGCCTGAGCTGATGGCTGTGCTGGCGCTGGCCCCGAAAGGCGGCACCATCGTCTGCAACGGTTACAAGGACCGCGAGTTCATCCGCCTGGCGCTGATGGGCCAGAAACTGGGCCACAACGTCTTCATCGTCATCGAGAAAGAATCCGAAGTCGAACTGGTCATCGAAGAGGCCGCCGAGCTGAAGGTCGCGCCACAGGTGGGTCTGCGCGTGCGCCTGTCGTCGCTGGCGTCGAGCAAATGGGCCGACACCGGGGGCGAGAAGTCCAAGTTCGGTCTGTCGGCGGCGCAATTGCTGTCGGTGGTCGAGCGCTTCACCAAGGCGGGCCTGGATCAGGGCATTCGTCTGCTGCACTTCCACATGGGTTCGCAGATCGCCAACCTGGCCGACTACCAGCACGGTTTCAAGGAAGCGATTCGTTATTACGGCGAACTGCGCAACCTCGGCTTGCCGGTGGATCACATCGACGTTGGCGGCGGGCTGGGCGTTGACTACGACGGCACCCATTCGCGCAACGCCAGTTCGATCAACTACGACATGGACGACTACGCCGGTGTCGTGGTCGGCATGCTCAAGGAGTTCTGCGACGCCCAGGGGCTGCCGCATCCGCACATCTTCTCGGAAAGCGGCCGCTCGCTGACCGCACACCACGCGATGCTGGTGATTCAGGTCACTGACGTCGAGCGTCACAACGACGAGGTACCGGTGATCGAAGACAAGGAAAGCCTACCGGAAACCCTGCAGTGGCTGATCGATCTGCTCGGCCCGACCGACATCGAGATGGTCACCGAGACCTATTGGCGCGCGACGCACTACATGAGCGACATCGCCACCCAGTATTCCGATGGCAAGATCACCCTGGCCCAGAAAGCCCTGGGCGAGCAGTGCTATTTCGCGGTCTGCCGCCGCCTGCACAACTCGCTGAAAGCGCGTCAGCGTTCCCACCGTCAGGTGCTGGACGAACTCAACGACAAGCTCTCCGACAAGTACATCTGCAACTTCTCGGTGTTCCAGAGCCTTCCCGACACCTGGGCGATCGACCAAGTGCTGCCGATCATCCCGCTGCATCGTCTGGATGAGGAGCCGAACCGTCGCGCCGTGCTGCAGGATCTGACCTGCGACTCCGACGGCAAGATCAACCAGTACGTCGACGAGCAGAGCATCGAGACCAGCCTGCCGGTCCACGCCCTCAACGAAGGCGAAGACTACCTGCTGGGCGTGTTCCTGGTCGGTGCCTATCAGGAAATTCTGGGCGACATGCACAACCTGTTCGGTGACACCGACTCGGTAAACATCTACCAGAACCAGGATGGCAGCGCGTATTCGGCCGGTATCGAAACCCACGACACCATCGAAGACATGCTGCGTTACGTGCACCTCTCGCCGGAAGAGCTGATGACCCACTACCGCGACAAAGTGGCCAGTGCACGCATCTCCCCACGTGAGCGCACGCAGTATCTGGACGCCCTGCGCCTGGGCCTGACGCGGTCTTCGTACTTGTCGTCGTAAGGCGTTGCTCTACTCCCTGTGGGAGCGATTTCATTCGCGAAAAATGGTTCAGCCGATAGAGATTTGTCGGGGGTACGAACCCATCGTGAATAATTTCGCTCCCACAGATGGCCTACCCCGCCGCCTTGTTGGCAAGGGTCAGCGTCCTCCTACAGATTTCCGCTGACCTTCTGTCCAGCGCTGTAGGCCATTTCCTGTTCTGCGTTTACCCCCTCTACTTCACGGATGTTCTGCTCCAGAATCCCGGCCGCCAGAATCTGCCTGCCGAGGTTTCCCCCACCATGCAACCGCTCGCTCACGCCATGCCTCTGCGACTGGAGGTCAGTCGCCCCAGATACTCGTTCGAAGTCCTGGCCTGCGAGAGCAGCGAGGCGCCCAGTCAGCCGTACGTTTTTACCCTCGATATCATCCACCCGACCGGCGCACTGGACGCCCACGAGCTATTGTTCAGCGCGGCGTATCTGCATGCTGGCGAGTCGGCGTCCGGTGTTCACGGGCACATTCAAAGCATCGTGCGCAGCACGACCGAATCGCGGTCGAGCAACCTGCTGCTCGCCGGGCCCTGCCGTTACCGGGTTACGCTGGGGCCGCGGCTCGGGCTGATGGCCTACCGGCACAATCAGCGAATCTTTCAGGGCCTCGACGCCGAGCAGATCATCACCCAGGTGCTTGGCGAGCACGGCATCGACAGCGATGGCTATCTCTGGCAGCGCAAGCGGCCCTGTCTGGAACGCGATTACTGCGCGCAATACTGCGAGAGCGATCTGCAGCTGGTGCAGCGCTTGTGCGAGGAAGAGGGCATGCACTATGGCTTCCTGCACTCGCGCAATCGTCACGTGGTCGTCTTCACCGATGACCCGCAAAGCGAGCCCACCGCCAGCCCTGCCGAGGAGTCAGCTCAGAACAAGACCCAGTCTGCCGTTGCCCCATTGGCCCCCCGAATGAGCATGCAGCGCGCGTGTGTGGTGGGCGGCCTGTTCGAGCCGGTCAAGGCGGACGACGAAGGACGCCTGAAGGTGCGGTTCGACTGGAGCAATCAAGGCGACGGCGCGCGTTTCAACGATTGCTGGATTCCCGTGGATCTGGTGTTGGCCCAGGGGCACCAGCCCTGGTGGGGCGGCATGGAGGTGGTCGTGAGCTTTCGCGATGGCGATCCGGGCCGACCCTACATCAGCGATCGGCTGTGGGACCCGGACATCAATCCCCGCGCCCACGCAGAGTGTGTCCCGGTGCCGCGCCGGGTGATCACCACGCGTATCGACAAGGCGATGTTCCTCGACGAGTCGCAGCAGTTTTCGGTCGACGATCAGTTCATCGTGCGCATGGCGCAGCACAACGAAATGCATTTCAGGGTCGGCAGCAGTCAGGTGACCATCGACGCCAACACCATCTCGTTAAGCGGGTTGCGCATCATGCTGTCGTCCATCGAGGAGGCCGAACGCGAGAGCGTAGCGAGCACGCCCTGAATTAGCGCCGTTGCCCGCAGTCTTAAACCCAGACCGGCCAAGAGAACGAACCATGATCAGGATTGCGATACGCATATTGGTTGTCGCCGGCCTGTTGGGTCTGTTGCTCGGCTGTTCACCCTTGAAGGTGCTCAACGCCTTCACGCCCGGTGGCACCTTCAACAAGGCATCGGACCTGAGTTACGGCAACGATCCGCGCAACCGCCTGGATGTCTATACGCCGGTCAATGCGGCGGCCGACGCGCCGGTGGTGGTGTTCTTTTATGGCGGCAGCTGGAACAGCGGTTCGCGCAGCGATTACAGCTTTGTCGGCGAGGCGCTGGCGTCACAGGGCATCGTCGCGGTGCTGGCCGATTACCGGCTTTATCCACAGGTGCACTATCAGGGGGTTCTCGACGACAGCGCACGGGCGGTGGGCTGGACCCGCGAGCACATTCGCCAGTACGGCGGTGATCCGCAGCGTCTGTATGTGATGGGCCACAGCGCTGGTGGCTACAATGCGGCAATGCTGGCTCTCGACCCCAAATGGCTGGCGGCTTTGAACATGAAGCCTTCGATGATCAGGGGCTGGATCGGCCTGGCCGGGCCTTATGACTTTCTGCCCATCGAGAACCCCGAGGTGAAGCCGGTATTCTTCTTTCCGAATTCACCGCCTGACTCTCAGCCGATCAACCACGTCAGCGCCGCATCGCCCCCCGCGTTGTTGATGGCCGCCAAGGACGACACGCTGGTCAATCCCGAGCGCAATACCGGTGGTATGGCCAGGCGTTTGCGTGAGGAGGGTGTGTCAGTGCGCGAGCTGTATTTCTCCAAACCGGGCCATGGCACGTTGATCGCAGCGTTCTCCCGCCCGATGCGGGGGTTGGCGCCGGTGCTGGACGAGGTGGTGGCGTTCATTCAAGGGCAGGATCGTACGTCGGTCGTTGCTAACGGCAGATGAACCGCTTCTGCCCGGAGGGCGTAGGAGCAAGCTTGCTCGCGATCTGCCGGGAACCGGCAGCAAACACAGGCGATTCCATCAGCCTGGCACGACGCGGTGCCTGATTTTACTGCCGCTGCGCGCCAGATCGCTGGCAAGCCAAGCTCCTACGCCCTCCGGGCAGAATCAAACGCAGCCAGATGTTCGGCATGAATTCAGTATTGTCATTGTCGAAACCACCCGCCACTGCGATTCAAACCTCTGGCGATGTAGCCCAGCGTCACGGCCCGCAACGCCATGAACAGCAGAAACACCATCCACAAGCCATGGTTGCCAAAGGTGTTGGCGAGCCAGGCAAGGGGGGCAGAGATGAGAGCGGTGATGACCATCGCATCGCGCATTTCCCGGGCGCGGGTGGCGCCGATGAACAAGCCGTCGAGCAGGTAACTCCACACCGCTACCAGCGGCAGCACGGCGAGGTAGGGCAGGTAGATAAAGGCGATTTCACGCACCTCCAGGATGTCCGTCTGCATCTCGATGAACAGATGCCCGGCCAGCACAAAGAACACCGCAAACGCCACGCTGCAGATCAGCGACCAGCCCGTCGCCACATTCAGCGAACGGCGCAGCGCTTCCCTGTCCCGCGCGCCGATGGCGTGGCCACACAGGGCTTCGACTGCATGGGCGAGGCCATCCAGGGCATTGGCCGTCAGCAGCAGGCCGTTGAGCAGCAAGGCGTTGGCTGCAACCGTGGCATCGCCCAAACGGGCGCCTTGCACAGTGATGAGGAAGAACACCGATTGCAGCACAAGGCTGCGTATGAAAATGTCGCGATTGACCGCCAGCAGAGGCCGCCAGCTCTGCCAGCGCTTGAGGGCCGCCAGCATCAGTTGCCCCGGATAGTCGCGCAGGCTCTTGCGGGTGAGCGCCAGGCCCAGCAGTGCGCCGATCCACTCAGCCACCACCGAAGCGCGAGCGCTGCCGACCACGCCCCAATCCAGCCCGAGGACGAACCACAGGTTGAGGGCGATGTTCACCAGATTGGTGGTCAACAGAATCGCCAGCGGCGCTCGCGCGTTCTGCAGCCCCAGAAACCAGCCGACCAGCGCATAGCTCGCCAGGGCGGCGGGCAGTCCCAGCAGGCGGGTGTGAAAGAAGTCGCGAGTCAGGTCTTCAAGATCGGGGGAGGGCTGCATCATTTGCAGCGCCAGGTGCTGAAACGGCAAGCCAATCCCCCCCAGCAATACGGCGAAGCCCATCGCCAGCAGCAGGCCTTGCAGCAGCACTTGCCGCAACGCCGCGCCATCGTTGCGCCCTGCGGCTTGCGCGGCAAAGCCAGTGGTGCCCATGCGCAGAAAACTCATGGCCCAGGCGAGAAAACTGTACAGCGTGCCGCCGACCGCTACCGCTCCCAACTGATGGGCATGGGGCAGATGGCCGATGACCGTGCTGTCGACCAGCGTCACCAGCGGTACCGAGATGTTCGACACAATCATCGGCGCCGCCAGCGCCCACACCTGTCGATGGGTCGTGCGCTGGCGCCAGTCGGAGAGGAAATGAGACATGGAGGCTCGATGGGTTCAGGTGAGCGGGAAGGGCGGCATTGTAGCGAGACGCCGATCAAACTGTATGAATTTGGCCGGGCATTGCCGTTTGCTGGTCTACCGCTTCGCTGCCGTCGTAACCTCCGACGTCTCCTACAGACACAGTGGCGTGACGAAGATTGCAGCCCCCACTGACATGCGAGGCGAAAGCGGGTGTACGCCAGATCAAGGCACGACACAAAACCTGTGGGAGACGTTGGAGGTTACGACGGCAGCGAAGCGGTGGCCCAGAAGTCGATCAAGTGCAGGCACGCCGCGATTACCCTGCGAACAAACGCACAATCCCAATGTCTATCTCGGCGCCGCGCTTTACGATCGCGATTGCAGTGCTATAACTGCTGCTCCTCATCACAACTGCCGCCAATGAGTGCCTCATGCTTAACAAAGGATTGTTCCTGGCCTGCGCGCTGGTACTGCTCAGTGCCTGCGATTCCTCCACTTCCGACAAACCCGCTCCTGCCCCCGCACAACCTGCTGCGCCGCAAGCCGCAGCGGTGGACGCGGCCAGGCCCAAACCTGCGATCGATCTGCCCGCCCTGAGCAAGCGCTACGCCGGGCGTGAGCTGACGGTGGTGGACGCCTCGGAAATCCAGCTCGACGGCGCGAGTACGCTGTCGCTGAGTTTTTCCGTGCCGCTGAACCCTGACCAGAAGTTCGCCGAAAAAGTGCACTTGGTGGACAGCGTCAACGGCAAGGTCGATGGGGCCTGGGAGCTGTCGGACAACCTCATGGAGCTGCGCCTGCGCCACCTTGAGCCCAAGCGCAAACTGGTGCTGACCATCGATCCGGGTCTGGTGGCGGTGAACAACAACACCCTGTCGGCAGAATATTCGGCGCGTCTGGAAACTTCCGACCTGCAAGCCACGGTGGGATTCGCCAGTCGCGGCAGTCTTTTGCCGACGCGTCTGGCCGAAGGGCTGCCGGTGATCGCGCTGAACGTGGACAAGGTGGATGTCGAGTTCTTTCGCATCAAGCCTGATTCGCTGCCGGCTTTCCTGAGTGCCTGGGAAGGCTCGTCCAGCCTGCAAAGCTATGAATCCAAGGAGCTGCTGCCCATGGCCGATCTGGTTTATGGCGGCCGTTTCGATCTGAACCCTGCGCGCAACACCCGGGAAACCGTGCTGCTGCCGATTGCCGGGCTCAAGCAGCTGCAACAGCCGGGCGTTTACCTGGCCGTGATGCGCGCCTCGGGCACCTACAACTATTCGCAGCCCGCGACGCTGTTCACCCTCAGCGACATCGGCCTGTCGGCGCACCGTTACAGCAATCGTCTGGACGTCTTTACCCAGGCGCTGGAAGGCGGCAAGGCGCTGAGCGGCGTCGACCTGGAACTGTACGACGACAAGGGCCGCGTGGTCGGTCAGGGCAAGACCGATAACGCCGGTCACGCCGAACTGCCGCTGCCGGCCAAGGCTGAAGTGCTGTTGGCCAAGCAGTCTGAACAGACCAGCATGCTGCGCCTGAACAGCGCGGCCCTGGACCTGGCCGAGTTCGACATCACGGGCCCTCAGGCCCATCCGTTGCAGTTCTTCATCTTCGGCCCTCGCGATCTGTATCGCCCCGGCGAAGTCGTGCTGCTCAACGGCCTGCTGCGGGACAACGACGGCAAGGGTGTGAAACCTCAGCCGATCACCGTGCAAGTGCGTCGTCCGGATGAGCAGGTCAGTCGCAAATTCGTGTGGGAAGCCGACGCCACCGGGCTGTACCAGTATCAGCTGCAATTGTCGGACGAAGCCCCGACCGGGCGCTGGCAATTGGTATTCGACCTAGGTGACGGCAAGCCTCAGCTCTACGAATTCCAGGTCGAGGATTTCCTGCCTGAGCGCATGGCCCTCGAACTCAAAGGCAGCGACACGCCACTGGCGCCTGACGCGCCGTTTGATATTTCCATCAATGGCCGCTACCTCTACGGCGCGCCTGCGTCGGGCAATCGCCTGACCGGCCAGCTGTATGTGCGCCCGCTGCGCGAAGCGGTGCCGGGATTGCCGGGGTATGAGTTCGGCTCGATCACTGAAGAAGACCTCAAGCAGGATCTGGAGATCGAAGACAGCACCCTCGACGCCAATGGTCAGCTCGATCTGAGCATCGACAGCCAGTGGGCCAATGCCCGTTCGCCGCTGCAACTGGTGCTGCAAGCCAGCCTGCAAGAGTCGGGCGGGCGTCCGATCACTCGGCGTCTGACCCAACCGGTCTGGCCTGCGGATTCGATGCCGGGCCTGCGTGGCCTGTTCGACGGCGAGGCCGCCGATGGCGATGGACCGGTGGAATTCGAAGTGCTGATGGCCGACGCCCAAGGCCACAAACTGGCCGCCGATAACCTCAAGGTGCGGCTGATTCGCGAGCGTCGCGACTACTACTGGAACTACTCGGAGAGCGATGGCTGGAGCTATCACTACAACGAGAAGTACCTGAACCTGTCCGAAGAAACCCTGAGCGTGAAGAAGGATTCCACGGCCAAGGTCAGCTTCCCCGTGGAGTGGGGCCCGTATCGCGTCGAGGTCGAAGACCCGGCCACCGGTATCGTCAGCAGCGTGCGTTTCTGGGCCGGTTACCGCTGGCAGGACAACGCCGAGGGCGGCGCCGTGCGTCCCGATCAGGTCAAGCTGGCCCTGGATAAAAAAGCCTACGCCGATGGCGACACGGCCAAGGTGACCGTCACGCCGCCGTCGGCGGGCAAGGGCTATCTGCTGGTGGAATCCAGCGAAGGCCCGTTGTGGTGGCAAGAGATCGACGTGCCTGCCGAGGGCAAGACCTTCGACGTGCCGGTGGATAAAAAGTGGGCGCGCCACGATCTGTACGTCAGCGCGCTGGTGATTCGCCCCGGTGAGCGCAAGGCCAACGTCACGCCCAAACGTGCTGTTGGCGTGCTGCACCTGCCGCTGGACCGCTCGCAACGCAAGCTGGCGCTGACGGTTACCGCGCCTGAGAAGATGCGCCCCAAGCAGCCGCTCAAACTCAAGGTCAACGCCAGGAACGCTGACGGCTCGATCCCGAAAGACGTGCACGTATTGGTCGCAGCGGTAGACGTGGGCATACTCAACATCACTGAATACGCCACCCCTGACCCGTTCGCCAGCCTGTTCGGGCGCAAGGAATACGGCGCCGATCAGCTCGACATCTATGGTCAGCTGATCGAAGCGGGGCGTAACCGTCTGGCCAGTCTTGCCTTCGGTGGTGACGCGGCGTTGGCCAAGGGCGGCAAGCGTCCGGAAACCAGCGTGACCATCGTCGCCCTGCAAAGCGCGCCGGTGACCTTGAACGAACAGGGCGACGCCGAAGTCAGCGTTGACATCCCGGACTTCAACGGCGAACTGCGCATCATGGCGCAGGCCTGGACCGACGAGCGCTATGGCATGGCCGAAGCGAAAACCGTCGTGGCCGCGCCGCTGATTGCCGAGCTGTCGGCACCGCGCTTCCTGGCCGGTGGCGACCAGACCAAAGTGGCGCTGGACCTCTCGAACCTCTCCGGCAAGCCGCAGAAGCTCAACGTGCAGGTCACAGCCGATGGGCAACTGAGTCTGGGTGAGGGGGATGGCAGCAAAGCCGTCAGCCTGAATCAAGGCCAGCGCACCACGTTGCAGATTCCGGTGAAGGCGCAGGGCGGTTTCGGCAAAGGCGTGATCCGGGTGACAGTCAATGGTCTGGATCTGCCGGGTGAGAGCCTGCCGGCGTTCAGCCGCGAGTGGAACATCGGCGTGCGTCCAGCGTACCCCGCAATGCTGCGTCAGTACCGCGCGGTGCTCAAGGATCAGGCCTGGAGCCTGCCGGACGGCGCACTCGATGCGTTCGAGCCGGCGGGGCGTGAGGCGCTGCTGTCGGTGTCGAGCCGTCCGCCGCTGAACCTTGGCGAGCAAATTCGCGCCCTCAAGGCGTATCCGTATGGCTGCCTGGAACAGACCACCAGCGGCCTGTATCCGTCGCTCTACGCCGACGCCGCGACCCTCAAGCGTCTGGGCCTGGAAGGCGAGTCGGATGCCGAGCGCAAACGCAAGATCGAGATCGGCATCGAACGCCTCATCGGCATGCAGCGCTACAACGGCAGCTTCGGCCTGTGGGGCGCGGACGGCGAAGAGGAGTATTGGCTGACGGCGTACGTCACCGACTTCCTGCTGCGTGCCCGCGATCAGGGCTTTGCCGTGCCACCGGATGCGCTGAAAAAGGCCAACGAGCGTCTGTTGCGCTACCTGCAAGAGCGTAATCAGATCGAGGTCAATTACAGCGAAAACGCCGAGCACACTCGCTTTGCCGTGCAGGCTTATGCGGGGTTGGTGTTGTCGCGCAGCCAGCAAGCGCCGCTGGGCGCGTTGCGCAGCCTGTTCGATCGTCGCACCGACGCACGCTCGGGCCTGCCGCTGGTGCAGCTGTCCATCGCGCTGGAAAAAATGGGCGACAAACCACGGGCCGATCAGGCGTTGATGGCGGGCCTGGCGGCAAGTCGCAAGGCCAACGACTGGCTGGCCGATTACGGCAGCCCGTTGCGCGATCAGGCGCTGATCCTGTCATTGCTGGAAGAGAACAAACTGGCGTCGGACAAGGTCGAGGAGCGGCTGTTTGCGCTGTCCGATCAGGTTGCCGCCAGCCGTTATCTGTCCACTCAGGAGCGCAACTCGCTGTTCCTCGCCGGGCGCGACCTGCTCGGCAAGCCAGAGGCCAAGTGGGCAGCGACCCTGAACAGCGGCAGCAACAATCGCGAGCTGAGCAATGACCAGCCGGGCGTGAAGCTCGACAGCTCGGTGCTGGCCTCGCCGCTGACCGTGCAGAACACTGGCGATGCCACGCTGTATCAGCAGATGACCATTTCCGGGTACCCGTCGCAGCCGCCTGCGGCCGGTGGCGAGAACCTGGCGATTCGTCGCGAATACTTGGGGATGGACGGCGAGGCGCTGAACCTCAATGCGTTGAAGAGCGGGGAGCTGGTGCTGGTGCATCTGGAGCTCAAATCCAAGGAGCGCGTACCGGATGCGCTGGTGGTGGATTTGCTGCCTGCGGGCCTTGAGATCGAAAACCAGAACCTGGCGCAAAGCGCGGCCAGCCTGGAAGACGCCAGTGAGTCTGTGAAGCAGTGGCGTGAGTCGATGGAGAACGCCGGGTTGAAACATCAGGAGTTCCGCGGCGATCGTTATGTCGCGGCAGTGGACCTGCAAGGGTTCAACACCGTGCACCTGCTGTATCTGGCGCGGGCGGTGACACCGGGTATCTATCGTGTGCCGCCACCGCAGGTGGAGTCGATGTACCGGCCGAACTGGCAGGCACTGGGCGATGCGCCTGCGCAGTTGGTGGTCAAAGGGAAGAAGTAAAGTAGGTAAAACCGCGATCGTGGTTCGGTCTCGGTTTGCCTGATGTATGCGGTTTGACTGTGGGAGCGAATTCATTCGCGGGAGGGCGGTACAGCCGACAGGTGCGTATCGGGTGCACCGCCCTCTCGCGAATGAATTCGCTCCCAAAGGGTATTGCGGTGTGTCAGTTGAAGTGTGTGAATGTCACCGACCGCATCCCGATCAATGAATAATCCAGCTCAACAACCACAACCCCAGAAACAGCCAGATGATCCCCAGAATGATCGAGGCGCGCATGAATGCGCGGATTGCCGAGTACAGCAGCATCAGGCCGATGATCAGGGCCACGATGCTGATCAGCGAGGTGTCCATGCCTAGGGTGCGCGACAGGCCGTCGACAAAATTGCCACCGGCATGAGTGAACATGTTGAACAACCAGCTCAAGCCGTCGACCACAAAGCGGATCACGGCCCCGATTACCTGGCCCAGCCATTCGAAAACGCTTTCTACCTGCATGTCGGCTTCCTGATGAAGAGGGTGAAACGGATTAGGGATTGTTCGCTTTGGCTGTCGATTGGCGGGGCGAGTTCCCTGAAGCATAAAGGCTCTCTGGCATGATGCGTGGATTTCTTGGCCTGCGCGTTATGCGTTGGCTATTGGTCAGTGTCGTGCTGCTTATGGCGTTGCTCTGGCTGGCCGATCGTATCTGGCCGCTGCCCTTGCCCAAAGACGATCTGGCCCGTGTGGTGCTGGCTGAAGATGGCACGCCGCTGTGGCGTTTTGCCGATGCCAATGGCGTGTGGCGTTACCCGATAACGGTCGATCAGGTCTCGCCTTTTTACCTCGACGCGTTGCTGACCTATGAGGACCGCTGGTTCTATCAGCACCCTGGCGTGAACCCGATGGCGCTGGTGCGCGCGACGTGGCAGAACCTCAGCGGCGGCCACGTGGTGTCCGGCGGCAGCACCTTGTCGATGCAGGTCGCGCGCTTGCTCGACCCGCATTCGCGCACGTTGCCCGGCAAGCTGCGCCAGTTGTGGCGAACGATGCAACTGGAGTGGCATCTGTCCAAGCAGGAAATCCTCGGTTTATATCTCAATCGCGCGCCCTTCGGTGGGACGTTGCAAGGTGTGGCGGCTGCGAGCTGGGCGTACCTCGGCAAGTCGCCGCAACAACTGACTCGCGCCGACGCCGCATTGCTGGCGGTATTACCGCAGGCGCCGAGCCGCTTGCGTCCGGATCGCCATCCGCAACGGGCGCAGGCCGCTCGCGACAAGGTGCTGCGCCGGCTTGCCGAGTTCGGCGAATGGCCGCAGCAGTCGGTCAACGAAGCGCTGGAAGAACCGCTGCTGCTCGCTCCGCGACAGGAGCCAAGCCTGGCGCCGTTGCTGGCCCGTCGCCTGAACAGGCCGAACAGTCCGCCGCTGATCCGCACGACACTGGACGCCGGTTTGCAGCGTCGCCTCGAAGACCTGCTGCTGGGCTGGCGCGCGCGTCTGCCCGAGCGCACCTCGGCGGCGATTCTGGTGGTCGAGGCCGAGAACATGGCCACGCGCGCTTATGTGGGCTCTGTCGACATCGGCGATGACAAACGCTTCGGCCACGTAGACATGGTCAATGCGCTGCGCTCTCCGGGTTCAACGCTCAAACCCTTTCTGTATGGCAAGGCGATGGACGCGGGGTTGATCCATTCCGAATCGCTGATGCAAGACGTGCCGCGACGCTATGGCGACTACCGTCCGGGGAATTTCTCTTCAGGTTTCAACGGTGCCGTGGCGGCCAGTTCGGCGCTGTCGATGTCGCTCAATCTGCCCGCCGTGCAACTGTTGGAGGCGTACGGCCCGAAACGCTTCGCCGCCGAGTTGCGCAACGGCGGGGTGCCGCTGACCTTGCCGCCTTTGGCTGAACCGAACCTGGCGTTGATCCTCGGTGGCGCGGGCAGTCGGTTGGAGGATCTGGTGGGCGGCTACAGTGCGTTCGCAAGGGCAGGGCGCAGCGCCGACATTCGCTTGCAACCGGAAGATCGCCTGCGTGATCGGCCGATGATGTCGCCCGGTGCAGCGTGGATTATCCGGCGCATTCTCAGCGGCCAGTCGCGTCCCGATCTGGACCCTCACGCCGAGCTGGTGCAACGCCCGCAACTGGCCTGGAAAACCGGCACCAGCTATGGCTTTCGCGATGCCTGGTCGATTGGCGTGGGGCCGCGATTCCTGATCGGCGTGTGGATCGGCAGGCCTGACGGTACGCCGGTGCCGGGGCAGTTCGGCCTGGCCTCGGCAGCCCCCTTGATGCTGCAGGTGCACGACCTGTTGGTGAACCGCGATGCCCAGCGCAACATCCTGCCTGCCGTGCAGCCGGTGCCGCTGAGCGTGGGCGTTGCCGCCATCTGCTGGCCGCTGGGGCAAACCATGAGCAAGACCGACCCCAACTGCCGACGCCAGCGTTTTGCCTGGACACTAGACGGCACCACGCCGCCCACCTTGCAGGCCACCGATCAGCCATTGGGATTGGGGCTGCTGGAAAAAGTCTGGGTCAACGACAAGGGCCTGCGTGTTGGCGCCAGTTGTCCACAGGCTGAACCTCGCGACATCGCGCTGTGGCCCGCGCCACTGGAGCCGTGGTTGCCAAAAGCTGAGCGGCGAGAGGCGCGATTGCCTGCTGTCGACCGCTCTTGCCCGCCGCAAAGCTTGAGCCTGGCTGCGCCCATCTCGATCGTGGGCGTGCGCGAAGGCGATCAGCTGCGTTTGCCAACGGGCAGTCAGCAGCAACTGCGTTTGAAGCTGTCGGCGCTGGGCGGCAATGGTCGTCGCTGGTGGTTCATTGATGGCGCGCCGGTGGGCGATACGGCTAATCAGGACAGCTACACCCACACCTTCAGTCGGCTGGGGCGCTATCAACTGAGCGTGCTCGATGAAAGCGGACAAACCGCGCGGGTGGAGTTCAGTGTGGTGGATTGAGCGCTAGCGCCAGACTTCCCTGAATTCTGATCATTCGCGGCGGGGAGGGGACGCGGCTTCCTGTGGGAGCGAATTCATTCGCGAGAGTCCTGTACAGACGTCGCTGATCTGTCGTTTGAACGACCGCTTCGCGAATGAATTCGCCCCCTCAGGGTAGGGGGGTAGACCCACACTGCGCGTGTGGGTCACCCGCTCATCAATGCGGCGGATACTGCTGCAGGATCTTCTGCACAGTCTGACGCAACGCCAGCTCGCGGGCCGCAGGGTTGGCGGTGCTGTCGCTCACGACCTGCTCCGTACTGCCGCGCCACACCAGCTTGCCGTCCTTGCCGTCGAGCATGTCGATCTGCAGGGTCGAGACCTTGTAATCGACGTTACGCGTCTCGGTGCCGATCGGGCCGCCCCAGTAACCGCCCCACGGGTTGCCCCAATAGCCGCCACCGCCGTAGTTGGTGGTGACCATCTGCTGGCGGTTTTCGACGATCAGCCAGGCCTGCACCTGTACATCGGCCCGGGCGCCGGGTGCAGCCATGCGCAGGCCGCGCTGATCGAGTTGCTCGCCGACCGACTGACGAATGCGTTGGTCGGTCAGGTCGCTCTTGATCCGTGGGTCATTGGGTTGATATTGCAGGCCCGGCTCTTTCCAGGCCCAGGTTCGATACCCGCCGAAGTCGCGCTGCGCGTCGAAGTCACGATTGACCCGATCGGTCTGACAGGCGCTGAGCAGCAGGGCAACACACACGACAGCGATACAGCGCAACATGATGGTTCTCCGAGATGACGCAGGGCGCAGAACCCTACGAGGGTGGGTAGGCGGTCAAAGCGCGCTGCACCGCCTGGCGCAACGCTTTGGCGCGATCGGACTGATCGCCGCCACTGCCGGTCTCGGCACTGGCGCTCCACACGGGCTGGCCGCTGCGGGCATCGAACAGACTGATGCGCACCACGACCACTTGCTCTTGATAGGTCCGCACGATCGGCACGCTGGCGTAACCGCCATAGCCGTTGCGATAACCGTTGTAATAGCCGACGCCCGCGCCGCCGTAGTACGGGTCGTAATAGTCGTCGCGAACCTGACGGATACGGGTTTCGGTATGCGTGTCAGCCGCCACGCGCAAATCCGCGGCCTGTGGGTTCTGCGAAGGGCGCAGGCCACGCTGGTCCAGACCGTTGCTCACCGCTTCGGCCACTTGCGCCGAATCGGCCCATTGCGTGCCCGGTGGCAACTGATTGTTGAGCCAGGTCCAGTTGCGATAACGCCCGAAATCCCGGGGCGCCGCCGGATAGGCGCTCATGTCGATCGCGTTATTCGCTTGCGGCGGTGCAGGCGGGATCGCGGCAGAAACGGCAGTGTAGGGGTTGGGGCTCTGGCAGGCGGCGAGGGCCAGGCAGAGCGGGAGCAAAGCGAGACGGCGTTTCATGATGGTCTCCGCAGATAGCCTCAAACAGGTCGGCACATCCAGTGCAGATAACGTCCCAGTCCGGCGAAACTCGGGTGGCGTCGGTGTGCGAGTTCCATTTCCAGCAAATCCGCCAGTTCAGCCTTGGCCTGAAACTCCACCGGCATGTAGTCGTGGAAAACCCGGATGCCACTCTGGGTTTCGACTCGCCACATAGCATCAAGTTGCGCCGCTAATTCGCGCGGATCAAGGGGTTCCTGCGGGGTCAGGCTCTGTTTTTCGCCGGCCAGTGTGTTGCGTCGCAGCTTGCGAAAATGTCCCTTGAGCAGATTGCGATAAATCAGCGCATCACGGTTGTAAAACGCCAGCGACAACCAGCCTTCGGCATTGGTCAATTGACGCAGCACCGGGAGGATAGTGAAGGGCTCGTCCAGCCATTCGAGCACGGCGTGGCAGATCACCAGATCGTAAGGCTCGTCCAGGATATCCGGTAGTGCCTGCCAGGGCGCTTGAATGAAGGCAGCCGACTGCCCGGCCTCAGCGAAACGCTGACGCGCCCCTTCGAGCATAGGCTCGGCGGGCTCGGCCAAGGTGAGGTCATGACCCTGCTGCGCCAGCCACAGCGACATGTGGCCAAGGCCCGCGCCGATGTCCAGCACGCGCAGGGGGCGGTCCGGCAGGCTTTCTTTCAGGTCAGCCTGCAGCACGGCCAGACGAATGGCACCCTTGGCGCCGCCGTAGATTTTCTCGGCAAACCGTGTCGCCAGCTGGTCGAAATGACGATCGCTCATTTCAGGAACCGCCGCTCGCTGTCAGCCAGTTTGGCGCGCACCACCTCGTTCATGTCCAGCCCCAGTTCGCTGCACATCAACAGCAGATACAACACGATATCACCCACTTCCTGACCGGCATGGGTCAACTCGTCCGCAGGCAGCTGACGGGACTGGTCTTCGGTTTTCCACTGGAAGATTTCAACCAGCTCGGCCATTTCCACGCTGGCCGCCATGGCCAGGTTCTTGGGGCTGTGAAATGGCCGCCAGTCGTTGGTATCGCGAATGCGATGCAAGCGTTGAGTGAGTTCGTCGAGGTTCATGGGGCGGGTCTCCTGAAGGTGCGTAGCTTCAGGGGGATCGGCCATGGAATCAAGTGAGCGGTCAACCTATTCCGCCGCTGGCTGCCAGCTGCCGATCATGTGCACGATCCCTTCCTTGCCCTCGACCTTCAGCTGGCCATGGGACCCCGCCGCACTGGCCGACAGCCTCACCTCACTGGGCAGGCGCACGGGTTTGTGAAACTCGACCGAGATATCCACATTCGACGCGGGCAGGTGATCATCCAGCGCCGCCAGCGTGCGGCTCTTTATCCACAGGCCGTGGGCGATGGCCTTGGGGAAGCCGAACAGCTTGGCGCTGCTGTCGCTCAGGTGAATCGGGTTGTAGTCACCGCTGACCTTGGCGTATTGCCGACCGATATCTGCGGGGGCGTACCAAGTGGCCAGTTCGGTCATCGGCAAGGGCGCAGGTTCGTACGCACCTTCGACTTCGCCCTCAATGTGTACACCTCGGCACAGCATGGTGCTGTGTTCCTCCCACAGCAAACCCAGCGCGTCCTCGATCTGGGTGATCAGGCTGAATGTCGCGCCTTTGGCGTGTGGCTTGAGATCGGCCACCCGCACGCTGACCTGCGCCTTGATCACGCTGCCCAACGGCCTGCGAATGCTGATGCGGTTCTGCAGATGCACCAGGCCCAGCAGGGGGAAGGGGAAATCCTTGTCGGTGAGCAGCTTCATTTGCAGCGCAAAAGCCAGCACATGGGGATAGGTCGGCGGCAACAGGCTGCCGGGAACGAATCCACAGACCTTGGCGAAAGCATTGACTTTGTCCGGGTCCACCGACACCCAGCAGCGCAGGCCCTGATCAGGCAGCTGCGTGCCGCTGACTTTGCGCCGCAGCGCCGCCTGCATGAACAGGCCGGGCAGGGCCGGTGGGGTGTCCAGATAGCGCCAGTGTGCACTCATCGCGTTTCTCCCGAATTCGGTTTTCCCAGGCTTCACGCGCCGATGACGCTTTGCCCACACACCCGCAGCACCTGGCCGCTGACCGATCCGCTGCCTGGCTGGCCCAGCCAGGCCACGGCCTCTGCGACATCTTGCGGCAGCCCGCCCTGGCCGAGCGAACTCATGCGTCGCCCGGCTTCGCGCAAGGCAAACGGCATGTGCGCGGTCATGCTGGTTTCGATGAAGCCTGGCGCCACGGCGTTGATGCTGATGCCGCGTTCTTTCAACGAGGGCGCCAACGCCCGTGCCAGCCCGATCAGCCCGGCCTTGCTGGTGGTGTAGTTGGTTTGCCCGCGATTGCCAGCCAGACCGCTGATCGAGGCCATCAGGATCACGCTGCCGTTGTCATGCAGCGCGCCTGCGTCGATCAGCGCCTGAGTCAGCACCTGCGGCGCGTTGAGGTTGACGTTGAGCACCGAATCCCAGAAGTCGGCGCTCATGTTCGCCAGGGTTTTGTCCCGGGTGATGCCAGCGTTATGCACGACGATGTCGAGGCCGCCGGGCAGATGCTCGACAAGCTGCGCAGCGGCGTCCGGCGCGCAGATGTCCAGCACCAGCGGCTGACCACCCAAACGCGCGGCCAATGCGTCGAGATCGGACTTGGCTTGTGGCACATCCAGTAACACAACGTCCGCACCGTCGCGGGCCAGGGTTTCGGCAATCGCCGCGCCGATGCCACGGGCAGCACCGGTCACCAACGCCTTGCGCCCGGCCAGCGGGCGGCTCCAGTCCTGAACCTTCGCGGCACAGGCGCTAAGGCGAATCACTTGCCCGGAAATGAATGCGCTTTTCGGCGACAGGAAAAACCTCAGCGCACCCTCCAGCTGATCTTCGGCGCCCTCCTCGACCTGCAACAACTGAACCGTGCCGCCGTTGCGCATCTCTTTGGCCAGCGAGCGGCTGAACCCTTCGATGGCCTGTTGCGTGCTGGCAGCGAGCGGATCACTCAATGCGTCGGGGGCGCGAGCGAGAATGACGATGTGCGCGCTGTGTTCCAGCTGGCGCAGGATCGGCTGAAAGAAATCGCGCAGCTGACCCAGTTGGGAGGGATGCGACAGCGTACTGGCATCGAACACCACGGCCTTGATCTTCGCGCCTTGCTCGCGGGTCCAGGGGTGCGCGCCGGTGAGGTCGCCGCCAAAGCTGAACAGCAGGTCGGTCATGCGTGGCGCAAAGCTGCCGACCTGATTGGCCAGCGGGCCAGCGCTCAGCAGCAAGGCACCTTCCACAGGCCGCAGACGCCCGGCTTGCCAACGCTCCAGACGCGCCGGCGAGGGCAATCCCACGGCGCCCACCAGTCGACGGCCGATGTCTGAGTTGGCGAAGTCTATGTAGCGATCAGATGCCATGGAACACGCTCCTTGGGTGGGGTTCAAAGCAGTGGACCACACGCTGCTGAAGAAAGTCCTACGCTGTTCAGCAGACCTACTTACGCCAGAAAGGGAAAATTCAATGAGTCAGATACGCCGCGTGGCCATTGTCGGAGGCAATCGCATTCCGTTCGCCCGCTCCAACGGCGCCTATGCCACGGCCAGCAATCAAGAGATGCTGACCGCCGCGCTGGAAGGCCTGATCGAGCGCTACAACCTGCATGGTCTGCGCATGGGCGAGGTGGTGGCGGGTGCTGTGCTCAAGCATTCCCGCGACTTCAACCTGACCCGCGAATGCGTGCTCGGCTCGCGGCTTTCTCCGCAAACCCCTGCCTACGACATCCAGCAAGCCTGCGGCACGGGACTGGAAGCCGCCTTGCTGGTGGCCAACAAGATCGCCTTGGGGCAGATCGAATGCGGCATCGCGGGTGGCGTCGACACCACGTCTGACGCGCCGATTGGCGTGAACGAAGACTTGCGTCAAATTCTGTTACAGATCAATCGCGCCAAGAGCACCGGCGATAAGGTCAAGGCACTCACGCAACTGCGTCCGCACAACCTCAAGCCCGAGCTGCCGCGCAATGGCGAACCGCGCACGGGGCTGTCCATGGGGCAGCATTGCGAGCTGATGGCGCAGACTTGGCATATCCCGCGCGACGAGCAGGATCAACTGGCGCTGCTGAGCCACCAAAAGATGGCCGCTGCCTACGCCGAAGGCTGGCAGGACGACCTGCTTACGCCGTTTCGGGGCCTGACCCGCGACAACAACCTGCGTGTCGACGCCAGCCTGGAAAAACTCGCCTCCCTCAAACCCGCCTACGAACGCAGCGCCAAGGGCACGCTCACGGCAGGCAACTCGACACCGCTTACCGACGGCGCGTCGCTGGTGCTGCTGGCCAGTGAAGAATGGGCCCGCGAGCGCGGCCTGCCGGTGCTGGCGTATTGGCGCGATGGCGAGGCCGCAGCAGTGGATTTCGTGAGAGGCGAAGAGGGACTGCTCATGGCGCCGGTCTATGCCGTGCCTCGGTTGCTGGCCCGCAACGGCCTGACCTTGCAGGACTTCGACTACTACGAAATCCACGAAGCCTTTGCTGCGCAGGTGCTCTGTACGCTCAAGGCCTGGGAAGACCCCGACTACTGCAAGACCCGCCTGGGCCTCGACGCGCCGCCGGGCTCGATCGAACGCAGCAAACTCAACGTCAAAGGCAGCTCGCTGGCCGCGGGCCATCCATTTGCGGCCACGGGCGGGCGCATCGTGGCCAACCTCGCCAAGTTACTGAGTGTGGCGGGGCAGGGGCGCGGGCTGATCTCGATCTGTGCGGCAGGCGGGCAGGGCGTGACGGCGATTCTGGAACGCTGAAACTGTACTGGGGTCGCCCAACACCTGTGGGAGCGAATTCATTCGCGAGAGGGCGGTACATTCGACGCATGAGGTCGCCCATTCCGACGCATCGCGAATGAATTCGCTCCCACAGGAGAATCGTGACCGACCCCAGACCTCAAATGGCGTGGAATCCATACAACACAGTAAACTGCCGCTTCACGACAGAAGACGCGCCTATGCCGAGCAAAGGACATTCCCCTCCCCGCAGCCCAGAAACCGAACGGCTGATCCCGACCCTGACGGATCTCCCGCGCCCTCTCTACGCCCGCGCCGAGAGCCTGAGCGCAGGCTCATGGACGCCGACTCATCGTCACGATTGGGTGCAATTTTCCTACGCCATCAGCGGCGTTTTGGGCGTTCACACCGATCAGGGCAGCTTCTTCGCACCGCCGCAGTGGGGCGTGTGGATTCCCGCCGGGCTCGATCATGAGGTGGTCACCTCGACCCGCGCCGAGATGCGCAGCCTGTACGTGCGCACGCAAGATTCACTGTGGGCGCCGGATCGCTGCCGAGTGCTGGAAGTCACGCCGCTGGCCCGAGAGCTGATCAAGGCTTTCTGCCTGCTGCCTGTGGATTATCCCCCGCACGACAGCCACGAAGCGCGCCTGGTGCACGTACTGCTCGACCAATTGGCCAGCCTGCCGGAAGTCGGATTCTCCCTGCCATTGCCCCGTCATGCGCGCTTGCTGAGCCTGTGCCAGGAGTTGGTCGAAGAGCCGGGTCAGCTCATCACTCTCACCGATTGGGCGCAGCGCCTGAACATGTCGGAGAAAACCCTCATGCGCCTGTTTCAGCGCGAAACCGGCCTGAGCTTCAGGGGCTGGCGCCAGCGCGCTCGGTTGCTCGCCTCGCTCAACGCTCTGGAGGAGGGCGACAGTGTGACCACCGCCGCGCTGACCTGCGGCTACGATTCCACCTCCGCTTTCATCGCCGCCTTCAAGACCCTCTTTGGCTTCACGCCGGGCGAGCTGTTCAGGCCCTGAGCAGGGCTGCACGCTACGAAGGCCCGCGACCGCCGGTCGATATATCCGCTTTCACACTGTCACAAGTGCAGTCCCTTTCCTGGTTTATGCTGCGCCCCGGCATGAAAGGTGCTTGGCTGTATTCAGGGAACGTATGGTCTGCGATTGAATCCATGACTCATTCCACATGCCCCTACTCGCTGGCAGAGGATTGCCGTATAACGAGCAACGATCGCGTGTTTGGCAACGAAGGACCCAGAATAAAAGCTGATGAAGACTCCAAAACGCATTGAACCCCTGATCGAAGACGGTCTGGTAGACGAAGTGCTGCGTCCGCTGATGAGCGGCAAAGAGGCAGCTGTTTATGTGGTGCGCTGCGGCAAAGAGCTGCGCTGCGCAAAAGTTTACAAGGAGGCCAACAAACGCAGTTTCCGTCAGGCGTCGGAGTATCAGGAGGGCCGCAAGGTCCGCAACAGTCGCGATGCACGCGCCATGGCCAAGGGGTCCAAGTTCGGACGCAAGGAAACCGAAGACGCATGGCAGAACGCCGAAGTGGCGGCGCTGTTTCGCCTGGCCGGTGCTGGCGTGCGGGTGCCCAAGCCTTACGACTTCCTCGATGGCGTGTTGCTGATGGAGATGGTCTCGGACGAATACGGCGATGCGGCGCCGCGTCTGAACGACGTCACCCTCGAACCCGATCAGGCCCGTGAGTACCACGCGTTTCTGATTCAACAGATCGTACTGATGCTGTGTACCGGTCTGGTGCACGGCGACCTGTCCGAGTTCAACGTGCTGCTGTCGCCCGACGGCCCGGTCATCATCGACTTGCCCCAGGCGGTGGACGCTGCCGGCAACAACCACGCCTTCAGCATGCTGGAGCGCGATGTTGGCAACATGGCCTCGTATTTCGGACGTTTCGCACCTGAACTGAAGAAAACCCGCTTCGCCAAGGAGATGTGGTCCTACTATCAGGCGGGCACTTTGTCCCCTGCGACAATGCTGACCGGCGAGTTTGCAGATCCCGACGACGTCGCCGACGTCAACAGCGTGCTGCGCGAAATCGAAGCCGCGCAACGCGATGAAGCACGGCGTCAGGCGGCCAAAGCCGCAGATGACGCGCCACCGGACAAAGCTGAAGAACCGCCTCCGCCGTGGTTGCAGTAAACGTTTGAACAAAACCCGGCTCACGCCGGGTTTTTTGTCGCATGTTTCTGATCCATGCCGCTTACTGTTAAAACGACCGCCTAGGGTATTGAGTTAGTTGAATACCGTGGGAAAGAAATCGCAATAAACGCTGCTCCATCTATTTCAAAAAGTACTTGCCGACTGTCATTTGTGACAGTTGTCAGCGGTGCTGCTCATCCTGACGATACAGCTCGTGAACTCCGGTTTTCGGAGGGTTGCCTCATAAGGAGATGGCAATGAAAGTATCGAGCAAGGTATTGCTTCTTTCGTTTTTTCTGGGCGTCGCTTCCTGTACACAGGTTGATCAAGTCTCTGTCCCTCAAGCGCCTGTCCCTCAAGCACCTGTCCCTCAGGCACCTGTTATTCAGGAGAATCTGGGTGAGCAAGTAGCGCGACACATCAACGAACGCTACCGCGACGTCCGCGAAAATTGCGGCTCGCCGTCCCAACCTTCATTTTTGTGTAATGGCGTCATGATCAGGGGGACCGCTAAAAATCCGACCTTTCATGTCTGGAACAATAGCCCGGCAGCAATAAAGCGAGGAGGTGTCTCATTCTCCTATCTTAGAAGAGACGATAACTTCAGAAGGTTTGGTCGTGACTACACCAGCGGGTATATCTTTCAATCGTACAGCCATGTTCCGGCCAAACTGCACCCGGAAGTGTTGTGCTCATTTGTGCTCGATGGGTGGACTGATGGACGTGCTGAATCAGGATGCGGACTGTATACGGGCCGCCCGACCAGCGCCCCTTGCCACACAGTCAATGTTTTAACTGCCGCGCAATGGAGCACGCACTACAACGCTCTTACTGGGAACAAAGAAACAGGGCAGTGTGGGTTTGACGTTCGGGATGATCGAAATACGTTGGCGGGTCCTGCGTTCGATGCAAGCATCAAGGCCAGGGTATACCTCAACGGAACGGCTACCTCTGAAAGGCATAACGAACTTGTCGTGAAGGCATGGGCCGATAATCTGGGCAAAACACTGCCACTTGAGGCTTTCTTTTATCGATACGGCACCGATGGACTTCGCGATGCGCAACGCAATCAAAAGGATTTGAAAACGACTGACGGTATATTGATCCCCATTATCAGCATCCGTTTGGCGAGAAACGAAACAGAGGCCGCTACTTTTTACTTCCTGCCTGAAGACCAGACCGAACCGATGCCGCCAGTTCGGCGTTGAAGTGTGCTGACTCAGCCGCGTCACAGGCCAGAGTTGTAGTGCCTGTGACGCGGCTGATGCAAAGCGAGGTCAAAGTGATTTGATTCGCAGTAGCCGAGAGAAAAGATACTTATCGGTCGGGTTCACCCGGATGCTGGCGTTGAATTTAACGGATTTGTTCAGGTTGCGTTGGAGCCAAGTGTTATCAATGGTGAACGTAAGTGCAGTGTTGGCTTCGAATGTCTTGTGATCCGAAGACCAGATGTCCGAGTCGCCATCACCGCCGATGCAACGTATCGCAGCAGTGGTGCGCTGATTGAATTGACTTTGCCGAGCAACTTTCAGCACCTCATGGGCTCCGTCAATTGTTGGTGCAAGAACATCGTAGGTATGACCATCAACAATCAAGGATACCGATGCTGAGGGATGATCGGTTGTGTCGGGAAGACGTCGCACGGTGTAATGGCTTGACGCATTGCCGCCAATGACATCAATCACCTCGTACCGTGAAATGACGAACGACATCGGTTGCTTGGGGTCGGTCACTGATCTGATATCGGAGCCCAACGTCACGCTAGTGCCGAACCAGTAGAGTTTGACGGTATCTCCAGCCCGCAGATTGTCGTCCTGCACGATAATGTGAATATCATCACCGACCTCGTAATAGTTAAGGCGCTCCTTATCCCCTTCAATGATTGTTGCTTCTTGAACATGTGGGCGAGAAAAAGCTAAACCGGCGTCATTTTCTTCAATTTTTACTGTCCAAGGGCTCGATATTTTATTGCCTGCTCTGGCCGTAAAGGTGTGGTTGCCAACGGCGAGCGGGACCTCATTCCGGAAGACCCAGTGACTTCCTGTGACGGTGGCCGGGCCCAGCAGACGATCACCGTCGAATATGTCCACGCTGTTAGAGTTTTCATCGTCAGCAGCGCGTGTGTGAGTCGGGGGTTGCATAGCGACTTCCTTCTAATGAGATGCCGATGGTTTATTTCGTTGGTGTTTCAGTTAACGGAACCCACTAATGAAACGCAGGATCCGCTGCCGGAACGACGACATTGCATTGCTGCTTGACCGTTTCGTTATGCCCGACATAAGGCCGCCACGGTTCAAGATTCCATTGAGGTTTAGATCGTGCGATGACCAGATGACAGGTCAGCTGGTTGATCATTCCCCGATCATTTGACCAGAAACGACTGCCTGAGAATTTTTTGACGATTTCGTAAAACATTTCAGGTGTCTGAGTAGCGTCTATGAGGCGGCCGCAATCGCTTGGAGTTAACGACAGTGACCATTCGTTGTACCGATACACCCATTGACCCTCTTTAATATAGTCCTCGCCCGGTGCACACTGAACAGAGACGGCAGGTTCAATATTGGGCATTGAAGGGGCGGACGTGCATCCGCTAATAATAAATCCTATAGAGCAAGCGGCTTTTGGCAAAGCCATCCATTTTCGCATAATCAAAACTCCATTTTTGTGCGGGGGGCAATTGCAATGTATAGAACCGACCAGCTACTGCGTCAAGCAGCGTTATGGATGCTGTATGTTCGGTGTGTATTTGAAATAATGACACCGATCCTTTATTTCGAAATGGTATCGATAGTGTAAAAAATGACAGTTGTGAGGCCCGATAAGATCTGCGATGGGTTAGGCGTTCCGTGGAGGCGCTCTTTATCTAGAGGGTTCAGCCCAAGGCATGGCCGACGCCAACTATAATCAGAAAAATTTAAAAGAAACTGATGGCGTCCTGATCCCCATCCTGTAACTGACATTACCGACAACAGACACACGTTCTACATATTGCTCGAATGCTCCCGCACTGTTTATCTTTCTCGAACAAGATCAAACAGAACCCTCGCCTGATCCTGAATCAGTACGCGCTGGGCTACTCGGCGTATGTTTATGTCGCACAACACCCGCCCGATTCCAAATCCTTGAGAATCGGGCAATCCGGCCGATCATTGCCCTGACAATGCTCCACCAAGTCCTGCAAGGTGTCGCGCAACCCCGCCAGTTCTTCGATTTTCTGATTCAGCTCGGCAATGTGTTTGCGCGCCAGGGCTTTCACGTCGGCACTGGCGCGGCCTTTGTCTTGCCATAAGGTCAGCAGTTTTCCGACCTCCTCCAGCGAAAACCCCAGATCTCGCGAGCGCTTGATGAAGGCCAGGGTGTGCAGGTCGTTCGCGCTGTACAGGCGATAGCCGCTGTCAGTGCGGTGGGCGGCGTGGAGCAGGCCGATGGATTCGTAGTAGCGAATCATCTTGGCGCTCAGGCCGCTGCTCTTGGCGGCTTGGCCGATGTTCATGGTCTGTCTCCCTTGTCGTGTGGTTTCCAGGTGTTCAACAGCAGCGCATTGCTGACCACGCTGACGCTGGACAGCGCCATGGCCGCGCCAGCCAACACTGGATTGAGCAAGCCGAACGCGGCCAGTGGAATGCCGATCAGGTTGTAAACGAAAGCCCAGAAGAGGTTCTGGCGGATCTTCGCGTAGGTCTTGCGGCTGATGTCCAGCGCGGCTGGAATCAGCCGTGGGTCGCCGCGCATCAGGGTGATGCCCGAGGCGTGCATGGCAACGTCGGTGCCGCCGCCCATGGCGATGCCGATGTCGGCGGCAGCCAGGGCAGGGGCGTCGTTGATGCCGTCACCGACCATGGCCACGACGCTTGTTTTCTTGAGGGCGATCACCGTCGCAGCTTTGTCGGCGGGCAGCACTTCGGCGTGCACGTCGCGGATACCCAGCGCTTCAGCGACCACGCGGGCACTGCCGCGGTTGTCGCCGGTCAGCAGGTGGCTGCTGATGTGTCGCGCGCTCAGTTGCTCGATGGCCTGGGCCGCGCCGGGTTTAAGGGTGTCGCCAAAGGCGAACAGGCCCAGCACCCGGCGTTGCGGGCTCAGCTCGATCAGCCACGACAGCGTGCGGCCTTCCGCTTCCCAGGCGCTGGCGGAGTGAGCGAGCGTATCGGGGCCCAGACCGTTTTCTTCCAGCAGGCGCCGATTGCCCAGCGCCAGTTCGCGGCCACGCAGAGTGCCTGCAATGCCACGCCCGGCCAGCGAGCGGCTTTGGGTGACGTCTTCAAGGGGCAGATCGCGTTCGCGCGCGACGTCCAGCACGGCTTTGGCCAAGGGGTGTTCGCTGCCCCGTTGCAACGCGCCGGCCCGTTGCAACAAGGTGTTTTCCTCGCCATCCAGCGCGCTCAAGTGGGCGATGCGTGGAGTGCCGGAGGTCAGCGTGCCGGTCTTGTCGAAGACCACTGCGGTAACCTCGTGAGCGCGCTCCAGCGCTTCGGCGTCCTTGATCAGAATGCCGTGACGTGCCGCGACCCCGGTGCCGGCCATAATCGCCGTGGGCGTCGCCAGGCCCAGCGCGCAGGGGCAGGCGATGACCAGCACGGCAACGGCATTGATCAGCGCTGTTTCAATCGAAACGCCTGCGAGCAGCCAGCCGATCAGTGTCGCTACCGCCAGCAGCAGAACGACCGGCACGAACACCTGACTCACCTTGTCGACCAGCTTTTGAATCGGCGCCTTGGCCGATTGCGCGTCCTCCACCAGCCGGATGATGCGCGCGAGCACCGTTTCAGCGCCGAGCGCCAGGGTGCTGACCAACAGACGTCCCTCGCCATTGATCGCGCCGCCAGTGACCTTGTCGCCGGGCTGTTTGGCGACCGGCAGGCTTTCGCCGCTGATCAGTGCTTCGTCGGCATGGCTTTGGCCTTCGATGACGGTGCCGTCCACCGGGAAGCGCTCGCCGGGCTTGACCAGCACCACATCACCGACCGCAAGTGCGCTGATCGCGACCTCCCGCTCCTGCCCCTCAATCACCTGAATCGCCCGCTCAGGCCGCAACGCCTCAAGAGCACGAATCGCGCTGGCAGTCTGGCGCTTGGCGCTGCTTTCCAGGTATTTGCCGAGCAACACCAGGGCAATCACCACCGCAGACGCCTCGAAATACAGGTGCGGCATGCTCCCGGAAGGTGCCGAAAGCCATTGATAAACGCTCAGGCCGTAACCCGCACTGGTGCCCAACGCGACCAGCAGATCCATGTTCCCGGCCCTCGCGCGCACGGCCTTGAATGCCGCGACATAAAAGCGCGCGCCGAGGAAGAATTGCACCGGAGTCGCGAGCAAAAACTGCATCCACGCCGGCAGCATCCAGTGCACGCCGAGCGGTTGCAGCAACATCGGAAGGACGAGGGGAAGCGCCAGGATGATGGCCAGGATCAGGTGCCAGCGTTCGCTGTCGTGGCGTTTGAGCTGGTCGGCTTGTTGTACCGCCGGGTCCTGTTCGAGGCTCGCGCCGTAACCCGCTTTATCCACCGCCGCGATCAGACTCGCAGGGTCGATTGTATCGAGGACTTCGACGTGGGCACGTTCGTTGGCGAGGTTGACGGTGGCGTTCTTCACGCCGGGGACTTTACGCAGCGCGCGCTCGACGCGACCGGCGCAACTGGCGCAGGTCATGCCGGTGATCGGCAGGTCGAAGGTATCGGGACGGGACATTCCGGGCACTCCTTGAAGGCGATTGCCGACAAGGATCAACCTTGCCACGTTGGCAAGGTCAAGTCCCGACTTTTTCTGAGTCGCTCCGCAGTGGGTTAACGGGCTTCCATCTGGTCCAGCGCCCGATCAACAGAGGCTTTGGCCATGTCGACCAGGTGCACGACGGACATGGCGAGATCACGCTTGACGCCGATGAGGTTTTCCGCGCTTTCGCAAGCAGTGGCTGTGGCGCAACGCAGCAGGCCGGAGGCGTGGGCCAGGGCTTCTTCGAGGGATTTGTCAGGTGGATCGGGGGTGATTTTGAGCATTTTCATTCTCTGCGAGTGGGGCCACCAAGCATTCGCTGCTAAACGAGAGAGGGTGGCGGCTTTGACACGGGTTAGCAGACCAGGACACAGAGAAACCCCAGCGCACCCGAAGGTGCCCCGCGCAAAGCCACCATAGAGGTGGTCTCATGTTTCTCGGTGCTTATCCAGGCTGCTAAACCCGATCGCTGATGTTCAGCGACGGCCGCAGACTAGACACCGAGATCACGACGCACAAGCGGCTGAGAGTGTCTCGGAAATGTCCTGCGCAAGAAAGGGAGAAGGCTGTAAGAAAGAGGCTACAAAGCGAGAAATGTGTTGCAGGAAATGGCCTGACAAGCGCTGGCCGCAGAAACGCCTGAGGCCTTTTCGGTCGTTCGGCGAGCTTGGCTGCCGGCTCCTCATAGCAGCGACGTTAGAAAGCGCAGTCACGGCATTCGCGATAACGCGGTGTGCTTTTACTCAAAGTCATTCTTTGAACCTGTCAACTTTGACAGTTGGCGAGCGTTTCCAAATCACACAGCATGCTGCTGAGGTCTGCTGAGGGCATTTGCACCTGAGAAATCCAGTCGAGCCATCTACATCTGTCTGTTATCCACCAAATTTTGCCGACATCAGAATCCGAATTTGGCAAGGGAGCCTGTTCGACCAGGAGGTCAATGTATGAAACGCATCAATGCGCTTTGGGTCTCGTTACTTTTTCTTGCGCTCGCCGCCTGTAGTACGGCCGTCACCGAACAGGCGACATTGCCAACTGCAACGGCTCCGCCGCTGGCACAAACCAGCGGTGTGGAGCAGGTATCCACCACGGCGGAAAACCTTGGGCAACAAGTAGAGCGACATTTGAGGACGCGCTACGCTGATACCTCTGCCAACTGTGGGGCCGATTCGAGACCTGCCTTCTTGTGCAGCGGCATCATGCTCAGGGCCGCGCCGAGGGGCGCCAACTATCCCATTTGGAATAACAGCGAAGCCTCGAAGAAAAAAGGAGGCGTGTCATTTTCTTACTTAAGGGCGGACACTGACTTTGATCGGTTAGTGTTCAACTACAGCGCTGGTTTTATATTTCAGTCTTATCTTCATGCCGCGGGAAATTCGCATCCCGAAGTCATATGTTCGTTTCCCACTGATGCAGCGACCTCGTCACGGCCTACGGATTCCGGGTGCGGACCTTACCCCCTTTCTGGCACTGAGCTTTGCCATTTAAGAGGGATCGTGACGGCTGAGCAATGGTGGGCAGATTTCAGTTCGCATAATCCCATCCGGCACTATTGGCAGTGCGGATTTGACGTGAGGGACACTCGCAACCAACTGGCAGGTCCGGCATTTGCAGCCAGTGTGAAAGCGCGCGGGCTCATGGGACAAATCGGTTTTACCGTCCAAAATGAGATGATCGTCAAGGCCTGGGAGGATAACCTCGGAAAGACACTGCCACTCGAGGCGTTTTTCTACCTGTATGGAACACCTGGCCTGCAGGACGCGCAAACGCAGCAGCGCAAACTTAAAGAAGCCGATGGCGTGGTGATACCTATTATCAGCATCAGATTGGCGCGCAATATTAACGATGCCGCAACCTTTTACTTTCTCCCCGCTGATCAGGTCGAGACGATGCCACCTGCAAGACCTTGATTCGGTTTGTGGTTGCGGGCGGTCGCGATTCAATAATTCAGATCGGCACGCTTGAGGTACATGCCATTGGGCCCGGACGCGATGCGGTATTTCAGAATGTCGCCGGCGTTGATGTGCAGCCTGGTGTTGTTCTGCGCTTCGATGCCTGGTGAGCAACCGGGCGTTTGTCCTGGCAGCACGCGCAAGCGAACGGATACGTCGCCTGCAGGCAGGTTGAAGGAGCGCGATTCCTCCTGAAACAGGCGGCCCACCAGCTGATCCTGCATATAGATGCCGATTTCGCATGGGGTGGCGACTTCCAGCCGCTCGCGGGAAACGATGAGTACGCCGTAGTCTTGATCGGCCTGAGCCCAGGAGGCGCAGGCCAACAGGCCAATAAAACCGAAGAGGCGAGGGACTGACCAGCGCATGGCCGATTCTCCTGAGGGTCGTTGATGAAACACTTTGGCTCAGGGTGGCGCCGAATACCAGCCCGGCCGTTTCATCAGAAACTTGACCTTGTCATGGTGGGAAGGTCGAAGATGCCGACGTCCTGCTGTTTTCAACCCTGTGAGCAGCTATTCAACCGAGGAATCGCGACATGCAAGTATTCAACGTTCAAGGCATGACCTGCGGGCATTGTGTTCGCGCGGTGACCAACGCCATCCAGAGCGATGACCCGGCTGCCGAGGTGCGGGTCGACCTTTCCAAGGGGGAGGTGGCGGTGCAGAGCCGGTTGGCTGCCGAGCAGATCGTTGAGCTGATTGTGGAAGAGGGTTATACCGCGAAACCCGCCTGATCGTGCGCCACGCTCTTGATTCTGGCCGGAGGCCGTAGGAGTAAGCTTGCTCGCGAACCCCCTGGGTCGCGTCCGATCGCAGCGGCAGCAAAACCGCGCGACCGAGGTGTATCAGGTAAACCGCGATTGAAAGTTTTACTGCCAGTTCCTGGCAGATCGTCAGCAAGCTGGACTCCTACGCCCTGCGGGCAGAATCAAAAGCAGATCTGCCGCACCCGGTTCGTTTCCAAGCAGAATCAAAGGCTCGATTTAATAGTGATACCACTTCAACTCCAGCATCACCTCGTTCACCGGCGACGTGAGCTGACTGAACTCACGCTGTGCGCTCAAACGTAGCCCCAGATTTCGCGACAATTCCCACTGCTGATTCAGACTAATCGTGCGACGCACTTCGCCATTGGTGAAGTAATCGCCTTTGGCTTCCAGGCTCAGATTGCCCAGCGGGTTGCGCCACAACACCCCGGTATCAAAACCGGCCGCAGGCGAGACGAGCGCATCGAAATCGTTGTTGTGCTCGATCCGCACGGTGCCCAGCGCAAAGCCCAGCACGTCATCCCCCAGCTTCCAGGTGCCTCCCGCGCCGCCGTTCACGTGACTCACCAGATTCTCGTCGCCATGCTTGCCCAGCACGCGCTCAAGGCCGCCAGCGACTTGCCACGACCACGGCTGCAACAGCTCGTTACGCGGCGTCAGCGAGCGAATCGTCGCCAGGTCCAGACGCTGCACCTGCCATTTATTGTTCTCGTACTGACGCAGCTTCAACTGAAGAATTTCGATCTGCGCCCCCAGCGGGAACCCGTAGGCGTTGTCGTTGAGGTCGTGATAGGCCATGCGCAGGCCGTATTCGGCGAAGGCCTTGTCGTCCCGGGTACCGGCGCCCAGCTGCCAGGTACGGGATGGGTGGCCGTCTTCCGGCAGGCCCGGACGTTCGATTTCCAAGGCCGGTGGCGGGTTGGTGCTGATGGCGCGCAGCAGGTCGTAACTGCGTTGCGCGCTCAGCGGATCACGCTCCTGACCATTGGCGCGATAGCGTTCCAGGCGATAGGCCGCGTCTTGAATCAGCGCCCGACGATCCTTCGCCAGCGCCAAATAGTCGGGGCTCTTCATTTGCTGTTGATCGGCGCTGATCTTGAGCACCTGTTGCTTCTCGTCATGATTCAGCGGCTCGGCGCGGCTGAGCAGTTCACGCTCCTTGGACGGCCGATAATTGATCTTCTCAACCAGCCCCGCCTCTTTCACCGCACGCACGGTGTCGGTGGGAATGGCCGTCAGGCGGAACTGCGGCGTCAGGTTCAGGCTCGGGCGCGCGACCTGCAACAGCTCCAGCAATCGGTAGGAGCAGTTTTCGTCAAAGAAGAAATAACCGAAGCGAATCTGTTTGAGTTCCCACACGTGCTCGACCATGCGCCGGGTTTCTTCTGACGTCAGGTTCAGGCGGTATTCCCACAGGTCGCGGTTTTCCAGACTACGGTATTCGGAGAGTTTGTCCTGATAGGGCACCAATGCGAACAGACCCGGATAGCCGCCCATGAGGCCTTTCCAAGCGTAAAGAATGCTGTTGTCGGAGCCTTCGATGTAGGCGCCGAAGTTGATCGCGTAGCTGAGCAAGGCGGTGTTGTTTTCCTGCACGCCTTTTTGATCGATGCGCAGCAGGGTGTGGCCGAACATCGACGACGGGCTGTTCAGATACGCCGCCGGGAAGATCAGCACCGTGCTGTCAGGCGCAACATCAGAGAACCACTTGTTGAATTCCTTGCAGTCGACCGCGGGCAGATCGGTCAGCTTCAGTTCGTCGCGCAGAAACCGCGTGCGCGAGGGGTAGACGCATTGCGGGTGCGTGTCTTCCTTGCCCTGCACCACCGGGCGATAGAGGGCCTCCAGCGTCGCGGCCAGTTCAGCCTTGGGATCGTGGGCGCCATCAACGGCGAGGAAAAATTTCGGGTCATCGACATAGCTGCGCCAGCCACCCAGCTTGCCGGCTTCGTAGTGACCGATGGAGATCCAGAATCTGGAGTCGGCCAGTTGCTGCAAACGATCATTGTCGACATGCGGTGCGGCAGAAAGCTGCGCGGCGTACAGCGGGGCACAGACCAGGAGCGCCCGCCAGGCAAAGCGTTTGAGCATAGAGTGGCAACTAGTCAGAAAGGGGACGAAGGCGTTAAAGCCCTGCCTTCCGAGGAAGGCAGGTGGTCAATCGTTTTAAGCTTGTGTGGCGTATTTGGCCAGCGTTGGATCGTTCTTCAACACGTCCAGGGTGTTGGTGTGAACGTCTTCGGCAGTGGCATCGGCCTTGTTGAAGATCTGGGTGTAGTGCTCGTGGGTGACTGCGGCGAAATGCGCACGGTCTTGCGGTGCAACGCCCAGTACGACCGCGTAGGTCGTCAGCGCTTCGCCTTGGCCCATGGCCATGTCTTTGGAGAGCTCGTCCATCATGCCGTTCATGGCAAACCAGGACTTGCCGCCGTAGGTCAGCGCGCTGTTAGTGGAGCAACCGTTGGTGCCCGAGGTCATGCCGAACGTGGCGTTACCGGAGGTGCCGTTGGTGGTGGACGCAAGGAAATGCGCCGGGGTGCCGCGTTGCCCTTCGAACAGCATGTTGCCCCAACCGCAATCAGGGCCACCAGGCGCTTGAGCCATGGCGTTCAGGGATGCAGCGGCGAGGAGAGTACCAAGAAGAATCCGTTTCATAGCTTTAGTCTCTGTTGTTTCAACCAAGGGTCGGATGCCTGGCCGGAAGAGCACCAGGGAGGGCCGGTGTTTTGTTTTGTTACCGGCCGCGCAGCTTGGAGTTTAGCCACGATCTGAACGTTCCGTGGGTTATTACACTTTGTTGTAAGTAGGTAAGGGGTTTCGTGCCCTGTAGGCCGCTTCCTCAGAGCGAAAAAGATTCCGGTGGAACTTGCCTTGCCAGTCTGGTGCGGCGAGCGCCAGAATGCCCCCATCTGCCCCGCCTGATGTAAGGATGTCCGATGCCCGATTCTGTAGCTGCCAGCCTGCGACTTGCGCCTGAGGCGCTGACCCGTCCCTTCTCCGCTGAACAGTTCAGCTTCACGACAACCAATGATCTGGAACCCTTTCGCGGCGTGCTCGGCCAGGAACGAGCGGTCGAGGCATTACAGTTCGGGGTCGCCATGCCGCGCCCCGGCTACAACGTATTCGTCATGGGAGAGCCCGGCACCGGCCGCTTCTCCTTCGTCAAGCGCTACCTCAAGGCCGAGGGCAAGCGCATGCAGACCCCGGCGGACTGGGTCTACGTCAACAACTTCGATGAGCCGCGTGAGCCCAGGGCGGTTGAATTGCCGCCCGGCAGCGCCAGTTCGTTCATCGCCGACATAAACGCACTGATCGACAACCTTTTGTCGACGTTTCCTGCAGTGTTCGAGCATCCGTCCTTCCAGCAGAAGAAAAGTGCCATCGACCGCGCCTTCAACCAGCGCTACGACCGTGCGCTGGATGTGATCGAGCGCCTGGCGCTGGAAAAGGACATCGCGCTCTATCGCGACAGCAGCAACATCGCCTTTACTCCGATGCTGGAAGGCAAGGCGCTGGATGAGGCGGAGTTCTCGCAGTTGCCCGAGGCCGAGCGCGAGCGATTTCACGATGATATTTCGGCGCTGGAGGAGCGGCTCAACGAAGAGCTCGCCAGCCTGCCGCAGTGGAAGCGCGAAACCAGCAACCAGATGCGCCAGTTGAACGAAGAAACCATCACGTTGGCCCTGCAGCCGCTGCTGGCACCGCTGTCGGAGCAGTACGCCGAGAACGCCGCCGTCTGCGCCTACCTGCAGGCCGTGCAGGTCAATCTGCTGAAGACGGTCGTTGAACAACTGGTCGACGACAGCAAGACCGACGCTCAGGCGCGCAAGTTGCTGGAAGAGCAATACTGCCCAAGCCTTGTGGTGGGGCACTCGGCCAGCGGCGGCGCGCCGGTGGTGTTCGAGCCGCATCCGACCTACGACAACCTGTTCGGCCGCATCGAGTACAGCACCGATCAGGGTGCGCTCTACACGACCTATCGTCAGCTGCGTCCGGGGGCATTTCATCGCGCCAACGGTGGCTTCCTGATTCTCGAAGCCGAGAAGATGCTCAGCGAGCCGTTCGTGTGGGACGCCCTCAAGCGCTCGCTGCAATCGCGCAAACTGAAGATGGAATCGCCTTTGGGCGAGTTGGGCCGTATTGCCACCGTGACGCTGACGCCGCAGACCATTCCATTGCATGTGAAGGTCATCATCATCGGCGCGCGCTCTCTGTATTACACGCTGCAGGACCTCGATCCGGACTTCCAGGAGATGTTCCGGGTACTGGTGGATTTCGACGAAGACATCCCGATGGTCGACGAGAGCCTGGAGCAGTTTGCCCAATTGCTGAAAACGCGGACGTCAGAAGAAGGCATGGCGCCGTTGACGGCGGACGCGGTGGCGCGTCTGGCCACCTACAGCGCGCGGCTGGCCGAGCATCAGGGGCGTTTGTCGGCACGTATCGGCGATCTGTTCCAGCTGGTCAGCGAGGCGGATTTCATTCGCAGCCTGGCCAACGACGAGCGCACCGACGCAGGCCACATCGAGCGCGCGCTCAAGGCCAAGGCCACGCGCACCGGCCGTGTTTCTGCGCGGATTCTCGACGACATGCTCGCCGGGATCATCCTCATCGACACCGCCGGGGCCGCCGTTGGCAAGTGCAACGGCCTGACGGTGCTGGAAGTCGGTGACTCGGCCTTTGGGGTGCCAGCGCGGATTTCCGCGACGGTGTATCCGGGGGGCAGCGGCATTGTCGACATCGAGCGTGAGGTCAACCTCGGCCAGCCAATCCACTCCAAGGGCGTGATGATTCTCACCGGTTACCTGGGCAGCCGTTACGCGCAGGAATTCCCGCTGGCGATTTCCGCGAGCATCGCGCTGGAGCAGTCCTACGGTTATGTGGATGGCGACAGTGCGTCGCTGGGCGAGGTCTGCACGCTGATTTCGGCGCTGTCGAAAACCCCGCTCAAGCAGTGTTTCGCCATCACAGGTTCCATCAACCAGTTCGGTGAAGTGCAGGCGGTGGGCGGGGTCAACGAGAAGATCGAAGGCTTTTTCCGACTCTGCGAAGCGCGTGGACTTACAGGCGATCAGGGCGCAATCATCCCCCACGCTAACGTGGCGACGCTGATGCTCGATGAGCGCGTGCTGCAAGCCGTGCGCGCCGGGCAGTTCCACGTATACGCTGTGCGTCAGGTGGACGAGGCCCTCAGCCTGCTGGTGGGCGAGCCTGTGGGCGAGGCCGATGACGACGGGCAATTCCCGGAAAACTCGGTCAACGCCCGAGTGGTGGATCGCCTGCGCGACATCGCCGAAATGCTCAGCGAAGAAGAGCTCAAAGAGATCGAAAAAGAGGCGCCACAATTACAGCCCGAGCTGAAAAGTTAAGGGTTTGACGCCAACGAAACAGGGCGCCTGATGGCCAAATGACCATTCGGCGCCCTTTTTGTTTTCGCTCTTTTCCTGTGGGGTATTTCTTCGATATTGTCGTGTTACAGCAGTTGTCAAAGGGACTGACGCGTTTCCTTCGCCGTAGAAGGGAATGAATACTGCAATCAATGAGGAGCTCGCCATGCCGCGCAGCCTCTGTCTTACTCGTCAATGCCTGGGTCTGGTGACCCGTATCGAATGTGTCATTCGCCCGCTGTCTGGCGATAACGGTATGTGGACTTTGCTGTTCGCTGCCGGCATGTCTGGAGAGCAACCTTCCGCGTTAAAGGCTCAGGGGCCGTTTCATGGTCCGATGGCGGCTGAGTCGGTGCTGGACGCAATCGCCGAGAGCCTTGCGCTGCATGGCTATCAAACCGCCGAAGAAATACCGATCTGGAGCCTTCACCTGCAAGGTGAGCTGAGGCGAATCAACGGCGACGCTTCCCACGGTCCTCGAACCTTGCCGATCAACTGACGTTTTGCCGCTCGATGAGCACCGCGTGGTTTTCCTGTGAGCAGGGCAGTAGCGCGGCGTTCTTTGAGTCTTGAAACGTATATCTCTCGGGTTAATTGTTTCAACTTTTGTCGCGATGGGTTGTGCCGCACAGGCTTCGCCCTATACTCGCGAGCTTTCAATTAACTGTGAGCTTCAATGGAACGTTTTATCGAAAATGCCATGTACGCATCGCGCTGGTTGCTGGCGCCGATCTACTTTGGTTTGTCTCTGGGACTGCTGGCGCTGGCGCTGAAGTTTTTCCAGGAAATCTTTCACGTCATCCCCAACGTGTTTTCGCTGGCTGAATCGGACCTCATTCTGGTGCTGCTGTCGCTGATCGATATGGCGCTGGTGGGCGGTCTGCTGGTGATGGTGATGATCTCCGGCTACGAAAACTTCGTCTCGCAGCTGGACATCGACGAGAGCAAAGAAAAGCTCAACTGGCTGGGCAAGATGGACTCCTCTTCCCTGAAGATGAAAGTCGCTGCCTCCATCGTCGCCATCTCGTCCATTCACCTGCTGCGGGTGTTCATGGACGCCAAGAACATCGAGACCCAATACTTGATGTGGTACGTGATCATTCACATGACCTTCGTCGTGTCGGCGTTTGCGATGGGTTACCTGGACAAGCTGACCAAGCATTGAAGACCCTTCGCCCGCTTAGGGCAGATTGACCGAATGTGCTAGGCTGCTCGGCCTTTTGGTTCAGGGCGCCTTCGGGCGCTCTATAAGCGGAGCAGCAGCATGTCCGAAGTCAATCTGTCCACCGACGAAACCCGCGTCAGCTACGGCATCGGCCGTCAGCTGGGCGACCAACTGCGTGACAACCCGCCACCGGGTGTCAGCCTGGACGCCATCCTGGCCGGTCTGACCGATGCCTTCGGCGGCCTGCCAAGCCGTGTCAGCCAGGAAGAAATGGCTGCCAGTTTCAAGGTCATCCGCGAAATCATGCAAGCTGAAGCCGCTGCAAAAGCCGAGGCTGCTGCTGGCGCTGGCCTGCAATACCTGGCCGAGAACGGCAAGCGCGAAGGCGTCACCACGCTGGAGTCGGGTCTGCAATTCGAAGTCATCACCCAAGGTGAAGGCGCTCAGCCAACCCGCGAAAGCAACGTGCGTACTCACTACCACGGCATGCTGATCGACGGCACCGTATTCGACAGCTCCTACGATCGTGGCGAGCCTGCAGAATTCCCGGTTGGCGGCGTGATCGCTGGCTGGACCGAAGCCCTGCAACTGATGAAAGCCGGCAGCAAATGGCGCCTGCACGTGCCTAGCGAACTGGCCTACGGCGCTCAAGGCGTGGGCAGCATTCCGCCGCACAGCGTTCTGGTGTTCGACGTCGAGCTGCTGGACGTTCTTTAACGCAGCGCCAAGCTGCAAGTGGTGAGCTTCAAGTTAAATGCAGTGCGTCGCTGGCTGGCCCTGATCCCTCAGTCAGCGACGAGCAGCTTGAAGCTTGAGGCTTGCCACTTGCAGCTGCAGTGCGGCTCAATGCAGTTCACACGCCGGGCGCAACGCTCGGGCATAGCAGAACAGAAACAGGCTGCGCACCATCTCCTTCTGTACGCCCGGCTCGCACGAGCTGAGGCCGTGCACATCCAGATCCCCTTGATCGCGCAATTCGTCCAGCGCGTCTTCTTCCAGCACGGCGCAAACCTCGCCGGTTTCGCGATGCAGAATGCGCAGGTAAGGGTGTGGCCGATCCAGCCAGGCGTCGATCAGGTAGGTCATGTTCGTTCTCCTTGAAAGGTTTCAATGAGAATAATTCTTATCTGAAGAATAGCAAGGATCTATTTGAGATTAATTCGCATTTTGGTGATGCCATTGATTCAGGTCACCTGACTCGGGCGAACGCAGGATCCTGTAGGAGTGAGCTTGCTCGCGATGGCGTAATGTCAGCGGCGGATGTATCGATTGGCATACCGCTATCGCGAGCAAGCTCACTCCTACGGATCACTCAAAAGTGGCAGGCACAAAAAAGCCCGTCACAAGGACGGGCTTTCTGGTGAAGCAGGGCGTGTATCAGTGCGTGCGGGCGACAGCGAACTCGCTCAGCTCGATCAGCGCATCGCGGTATTCGCTGGCTGGCAGCACGTCCAGGCAGGCGATGGCGCGGGCTACATAATCGCGCGCCAGTTGGGCGGTGTAGTCCAGCGAGCCTGACTGCTCGACTGCTTCACGAATGGCGTCCAGATCTTCCAGGCCGCCTTTCTGAATGGCCTTGCGCACCAGCGCTGCCTGTTCCGGCGTACCTTCGCGCATGGTGTAGATCAGCGGCAGGGTCGGTTTGCCTTCTGCCAGATCGTCACCGATGTTCTTGCCCATGGTGTCGGCATCGCCCCGGTAGTCGAGCAGGTCGTCAACCAGTTGGAAGGCGATGCCCAGGTGATCACCGAAGGTGCGCAGCGCTTCGCTCTGGTCATGGCTGGCGTTGGCCAAGGCGGCGGCGCTGTGGGTCGAGGCCTCGAACAGCATGGCTGTCTTGCCGCGAATGACTTCCATGTAGGTCTCTTCGGTGGTGCTGGCGTCGCGAACCTTGGACAGCTGCAGCACTTCACCTTCGGCGATGACGCGGGTGGCCTTGGACAGGATCTTCATCACCGGCATCGAACCCAGCTCGACCATCATTTCGAACGAGCGCGAATACAGGAAGTCGCCCACCAGCACGCTCGGCGCATTGCCCCACATGGCGTTGGCGGTCGAGCGGCCACGACGCATGCCGGACATGTCGACGACGTCGTCATGCAGCAGGGTGGCGGTGTGCAGGAATTCGATGGTCGCGGCCAGCAGGCGCAGGTTGTCACCGCCGCTGCCCAGTGCCTTGCCGCACAGGAGTACCAGCAGCGGACGCAGGCGTTTGCCACCGGCGGAAGTGATGTAGTCGCCGATTTTCGAGACCAGCGGCACGCGCGATGTCAGCTGCTTCTTGATAATGTGGTCGACGGCTGTAAAGTCGTCCGCCACAGCGCGGTAGAAGGCTTGGGGTTGCATCAGCGAGACGTGCTCCATACAGGGTTGCGCGGCATGCTAGGTGGCAGGCCCCACCCTGTCAAGGCGTGACGTACGGCCGCTTGCAAGGCGCCCGCACCTTGCGTACAATCGCGCACCCTAACTTTCCTGGGCAGCACCTGCCTTACGCAATTGCATGAAGGGCCTTTCCAGCCGCATGCAGCCATGCCAGCCGATACTCTTCTTATAAAGAGCTGGGTGAGCAGGATTTTCGGAGATATACCCATGTCGTACGCAGTAATCGTTACTGGTGGCAAGCAGTACAAAGTCGCCCCAGGTGAATACCTGAAAATTGAAAAACTGGAAGTCGCTACTGGCGAAACCGTTACCTTCGACCGCGTTCTGCTGGTTGCCAATGGTGACGACGTCAATATCGGCGCTCCAGTCGTTGCCGGTGCTACCGTTGTGGCTGAAGTGATTTCCCAGGGTCGTCACGATAAAGTCCGCATCATCAAGTTCCGTCGCCGTAAGCATCACATGAAGCGTATGGGCCACCGCCAGTGGTTCACCGAGATCAAAATCACCGGTATCCAGGCCTGATTTTTCAGCCTGATACCCTAATAGGAGTATTGAACTCATGGCACACAAAAAAGCTGGTGGTAGTACCCGTAACGGTCGCGACTCAGAAGCCAAACGCCTTGGCGTGAAGATGTATGGCGGCCAGGTAATCGTTCCGGGCAACATCATCGTGCGTCAGCGCGGCACCCAATTCCACGCTGGCTACGGCGTTGGT
Source organism: Pseudomonas sp. GW821-FHT02A11 (assembly GCF_059421985.1). Taxonomy (NCBI): domain Bacteria; kingdom Pseudomonadati; phylum Pseudomonadota; class Gammaproteobacteria; order Pseudomonadales; family Pseudomonadaceae; genus Pseudomonas; species Pseudomonas sp. GW821-FHT02A11. The sequence goes on along the minus strand of NZ_JBWKWB010000016.1, from coordinate 32,456 downwards.
ATGGGCAAGGATCACACCCTGTTCGCTAAAGTCGAAGGCGTGATCAAGTTTGAAGTCAAAGGCGCCTTCGGTCGTCGCTACGTAAGCATCGTGCCAAAGGCTCAAGCCGCGGCATAATCTTGCGTTAGCAGATCAAGCCCTGTCTCGCGACAGGGCTTTTTCGTTTGTAGGGACTGTGCAAAATTGGTTGGGTGAGTCTCTTGCAAAGCTGTTTGTGTGGGCCGTTGTGGTGTGAAGCGCTGGTTTTTGATCGGTACCGCAACGCTCATCTTTGCAAGAGCCTTATGAATTTATGTTGTTTGCTCGTCTTTGTGACGGGAGGCGTGCGTTATGAAATTTGTTGATGAAGTATCCATTCGGGTGAAAGCCGGTGACGGCGGCAACGGTTGCATGAGCTTCCGTCGCGAAAAATTCATCGAAAACGGCGGCCCGAACGGTGGTGATGGCGGCGACGGCGGCTCAATCTACATGGTCGCCGACGACAACCTCAACACCCTGGTCGACTACCGATACACCCGCCACTTTGACGCCGAGCGCGGATCGAATGGCGGCAGCACCGACTGCACCGGTCGTAAGGGCGAGGACCTGGTCCTGCGTGTGCCGGTCGGCACCACGGTGATCGACGCCAGCACCCAGGAAATCATCGGCGACCTGACCAAGAACGGTCAGCGTCTGCTGGTGGTGCAAGGCGGTTGGCACGGCTTGGGTAACACCCGCTTCAAATCCAGCACCAACCGTGCGCCGCGTCAGACTACGCCGGGCAAGCCGGGCGAGCAGCGTGACCTGAAACTGGAAATGAAAGTGCTGGCGGACGTCGGTCTGCTGGGCTTGCCGAACGCAGGCAAAAGTACCTTCATTCGTTCGGTCTCGGCCGCCAAGCCGAAGGTGGCCGACTACCCGTTCACCACGCTGGTGCCGAACCTGGGTGTGGTCAGTGTCGATCGCTGGAAAAGCTTCGTCATCGCCGACATCCCGGGGCTGATTGAGGGTGCGTCCGATGGCGCAGGCCTGGGTATTCGCTTCCTCAAGCACCTGGCGCGTACTCGCCTGTTGCTTCACCTCGTCGACATGGCGCCGCTGGACGAGTCCGATCCGGCTGATGCTGCTGAAGTCATCGTCAACGAGCTGGTCAAGTTTAGCCCGGGGCTGTCCGATCGCGATCGCTGGCTGGTGCTGAACAAGTGCGACATGCTGCCCGAAGATCAGCATGAAGCGGTCAAGGCGCAGATTGTCGAGCGTCTGCAATGGACGGGCCCGGTGTACATGATTTCGGCAATTGCCAAGCAGGGTACCGAGCGTCTGAGTCACGACATCATGCGTTATCTCGAAGATCGCGCCGACCGTCTGGCCAATGACCCGGCTTACGCCGAAGAGCTGGCCGAGCTGGATCAGCGTATCGAAGATGAAGCACGTGCCCAGCTGCAGGCGCTGGACGACAAGCGTGCATTGCGCCGCAGTGGCGTGAAGAGCGTGCACGACATGGGCGACGACGATTGGGATGATGATTTCGAGGACGATGAAGACGGTCCGGAAATCATTTACGTTCGTGAGTGATCGACTGAAGTAAACTACAACGCCGCTGAATCAGCGGCGTTTTAGTATCTTGGATTTGTACTCTCTGGCTTAAGGTTGAAAGATCATGCGGAGCAAGGTGACAGGTGCCCAGCGTTGGGTTGTGAAGATCGGAAGTGCGCTGCTGACAGCGGACGGCAAGGGTCTTGATCGCAACGCGATGGGTGTTTGGGTCGAGCAGATGGTGGCGCTGCACGAGGCAGGCGTCGAACTGGTTCTGGTCTCCTCCGGTGCGGTCGCGGCCGGAATGAGTCGACTGGGCTGGGCTGCGCGACCGAGTGCCATGCATGAGCTTCAGGCGGCCGCCGCGATTGGCCAGATGGGCCTGGTGCAGGCCTGGGAGTCGAGCTTTGCCGAGCATGACCGGCACACGGCGCAGATCCTGCTGACCCATGATGACCTGTCCGACCGCAAGCGCTACCTGAACGCCCGCAGTACCCTGCGCACGCTGGTGGAGTTGGGTGTGGTCCCGGTGATCAACGAAAACGACACCGTCGTCACCGATGAAATCCGCTTCGGCGACAACGACACGCTGGCAGCGCTGGTGGCCAATCTGGTCGAGGCTGATCTGCTGGTCATCCTCACCGACCGCGACGGCATGTTCGATGCCGACCCGCGCAATAACCCTGAAGCCCAGTTGATTTACGAAGCTCGCGCTGACGACCCTGCTCTGGATGCGGTAGCAGGCGGTACGGGTGGCGCGCTGGGGCGTGGTGGCATGCAGACCAAGCTGCGCGCAGCGCGTCTGGCAGCGCGCTCGGGCGCGCACACGATCATCGTCGGCGGGCGCATCGAGCGCGTGCTGGCGCGCCTCAAGGCGGGTGAGCGGCTGGGTACGTTGCTGTCGCCTGAGCGTGGCATGCTCGCCGCGCGCAAGCAGTGGCTGGCAGGTCACCTGCAGACTCGCGGCACGCTGGTGCTGGACGACGGCGCGGTCAAGGCGCTTGCTGAAAGCAACAAGAGCCTGTTGCCGGTCGGCGTGAAGGTCGTTCAGGGCAGCTTCCGTCGTGGCGAGATGGTGGTCTGTGTGGCGCCTGATGGTCGCGAGATCGCGCGGGGGTTAAGTAACTACAGCGCCCTAGAAGCCCAGAAAATCATTGGTCAGCCGTCCGACGCCATCCTCAAGGAACTGGGCTACATGGCTGAGCCTGAATTGATTCACCGCGATAACCTGATTCTGGTGTGAGTCCGGTCGCGTATAAAAGGAAATCGCCATGCGAGTTGTGAAAGGATTGCTGGGTGGGTTGCTGATGTTGCCTCTGCTGGCGTCGGCGGAAGAGATTGGTCAGGTGTCGACCGTGTTCAAGTTCGTCGGCCCCAATGATCGGATCGTGGTGGAAGCGTTCGACGACCCCAAGGTCGATGGCGTGACGTGCTACCTGTCCCGCGCCAAGACGGGCGGCCTGAAGGGTGGCCTGGGTCTGGCGGAGGATCGCGCCGAGGCGTCGATTGCGTGTCGCCAGGTGGGACCGATTCACTTCAAGGGTGAATTGAAGGATGGCGACGAGGTGTTCAAGGAGCGCACGTCGCTGGTGTTCAAGACCATGCAGGTGGTGCGTTTCCTCGACAAGAAGCGCAATACGCTGGTGTATCTGGTGTACAGCGATCGCGTGATCGAGGGCAGTCCGCAGAATGCGGTGACGGCGATTCCGATTCTGCCGTGGGCGCCAGCGCCTGCGCCGTAAGTGTGGCTGCGTAGGTTCTGTGGGAGCGAATTCATTCGCGAGATGTCGGCAAGGACGATACATGTGTGTCGAATGTGCCGCCGCCTCGCGAATGAATTCGCTCCCACAGGGGTGGTGCCACCGGTTGTCTTTAGTGTGTTTCGATTATTCTCGTGAGTCATCAAATCCCAGGCAATAAAAAACCGACCCTGGGGTCGGTTTTTTAATAAGCGGTCGCTTAGGCTGCAGCTTGGTTCAGAGCCTTGACGTGACCGTTCAGGCGGCTTTTATGGCGAGCAGCTTTGTTCTTGTGGATGATGCCTTTATCGGCCATGCGGTCGATAACTGGCACAGCCAGAACATAAGCGGCTTGCGCTTTAGCAGCGTCTTTGGCGTCGATGGCTTTAACTACATTCTTGATGTAGGTACGAACCATGGAACGCAGGCTGGCGTTGTGGCTGCGACGCTTCTCAGCCTGTTTTGCACGTTTTTTGGCGGAAGGTGAGTTGGCCACCGTCGAGCTCCTCGAAAGACTTGGGAATTAGCTAACAAAATAGGCCGCGAATCATGCCGATGACTTGAATGCTTGTCAAGGGCAGTTGATGCGTTCCGCTGAGTGGTCGCTGTGTGGTGCCGAGGATATTTCTTTCCGGCGTGCGACCTGTAAACTCGCGGGTTTTGGCTCAGTGCTGTTTTGCGGCGCGGAGTATCGCATAAATGGAACGCGCTTTGGCGCTTCCTTTGGTCGGGCGCACAACCTTTAGATGAATCTACTCAAATCGCTTGCCGCCGTCAGCTCTATCACCATGCTTTCGCGGGTTCTGGGGTTTATCCGCGACACCATCATCGCCCGGGCTTTCGGGGCTGGAATGGCAACGGATGCCTTCTTCATCGCGTTCAAACTGCCCAACCTGCTGCGCCGGATTTTCGCCGAGGGCGCCTTCTCCCAGGCGTTTGTGCCGATCCTGGCGGAATATAAAAGCCAGCAAGGCGAGGAGGCGACCCGCACTTTTGTCGCGTATGTCACCGGTTTGCTGACCCTGGCGCTGGCGCTGGTCACTGTGCTGGGCATCATTTTCGCGCCTTGGGTAATCTGGGCGACGGCGCCGGGTTTTGCCGACACACCAGAAAAATTCCAGCTGACCTCCGATCTGCTGCGCGTGACCTTTCCTTATATATTGCTGATCTCGCTGTCATCGCTGGCAGGCGCGATCCTCAATACCTGGAACCGTTTCTCGGTGCCGGCGTTCGTGCCTACGCTGCTCAACCTGGCGATGATCTTTTTCGCGCTGTTTCTCACCCCGTACTTCCACCCGCCGGTCATGGCGCTGGGCTGGGCGGTGCTGGCCGGTGGGCTTTTGCAGCTTTTGTATCAGCTGCCGCACCTCAAGAAAATCGGCATGCTAGTGCTGCCGCGCCTGAACCTGAAGGACACCGGCGTCTGGCGAGTGATGAAGCAGATGCTGCCGGCCATGCTTGGCGTGTCGGTCAGCCAGATTTCCCTGATCATCAACACCATTTTTGCGTCGTTTCTGGTGGCCGGCTCCGTGTCCTGGATGTATTACGCCGACCGTTTGATGGAACTGCCTTCGGGCGTTCTGGGCGTGGCGTTGGGGACGATTCTGCTGCCGATTCTCTCCAAGACCTACGCCAGCAAGGATCGCCAGGAATACTCGCGGATTCTCGATTGGGGGCTGCGCTTGTGCTTCGTGCTGGTGCTGCCTTGCATGCTGGCGTTGGGCTTGCTGGCTGAGCCGCTGACCGTTTCGCTGTTTCAATACGGCAAATTCGATGGTGATGACGCCGCCATGACCCAGCGCGCGCTCATTGGTTATGCAGTCGGGCTCTTGGGCATCATCGTGATCAAGGTGCTGGCCCCCGGCTTTTATGCGCAACAAAATATTCGCACCCCGGTGAAAATCGCGATCTTCACCCTCATAGTGACTCAACTGTTCAACGTGATTTTCGTCTACGTCGTGCATCTGGCCCATGCCGGTCTTGCGCTGGCGATCAGCGTGGGTGCCTGTCTGAACGCACTTTTGTTGTTCTGGCAGCTGCGCAAACAGGACCTCTATCAGCCACAAGCGGGCTGGCCGGTGTTCCTGGTCAAGCTGTTCGTGGCGGTGTCGGTGATGTCGGCGGTGCTGCTGGGCCTGATGCACGTGATGCCAGCCTGGTCCGATGGGCAGATGCTGGAGCGCTTCATTCGTCTGGGCGGGTTGGTTGCCGCAGGTGTCGTGTCATATTTCGGCATGTTGCTGCTGCTGGGTTTTCGCCTGAAAGATTTCGCTCGCAAGGCGATCATGTAGGATCAATCGTCGGTTTTTGCCGGTTAACGCCGATTGTTGCGGTTTGCCTGGACGTGTCGCCTGTCGTTGACGGCGGTGTGTGGTTATAATCGGCCACTTTATGAGCAAGAAGCGCGTTATGCAGCTGGTTCGAGGCCTTCACAACCTGCGCCCCCAGCATCGGGGCTGCGTCGCCACCATTGGCAATTTCGACGGTGTTCACCGTGGTCACCAGGCTATCCTGGCGCGACTGCGCGAGCGCGCCGTGGAATTGGGCCTGCCCAGCTGCGTGGTGATTTTCGAGCCGCAGCCGCGCGAGTTCTTTGCCCCCGACACCGCTCCGGCGCGTCTGGCACGTCTGCGTGACAAACTCGACCTGCTGGCTGCCGAGGGTGTCGATCTGGTGCTCTGTCTGGCCTTCAACCAGCGCCTGAGCAAGCTGAGCGCCGCCGAGTTCGTCGACACTGTATTGATCGACGGCCTGGGCGTGAAACACCTTGAGGTCGGTGACGACTTCCGCTTCGGTTGCGACCGCATCGGTGATTTCGACTTCCTGCAAAAGGTCGGCGCCGACAAGGGTTTTACCGTAGAAGCCGCGCAAACCGTGGAAATCGACGGCGTACGCGTCAGCAGCACCAAGGTGCGCAATGCCTTGGCCGCCAGCGACTTCATCCTGGCCGAGCATCTGCTGGGGCGACCGTTCGAAATCACCGGTCGCGTGCTGCACGGGCAAAAGCTCGCGCGCCAGTTGGGCACGCCCACTGCCAACGTGCAGCTCAAGCGTCGTCGCGTGCCATTGACCGGGGTGTATCTGGTCAGTGCCGAAATCGACGGCAAGGTCTGGCCGGGTGTTGCCAACATTGGCGTGCGGCCGACCGTGGCGGGGGATGGACGTCCTCACCTTGAAATACATCTTCTGGATTTTGCCGGTGATATCTATGGCCGGCGTCTGACGGTGGTTTTCCACCAAAAGCTGCGTGATGAGCAGCGTTTCGCCTCACTTGAGGCGCTTAAGACGGCGATCGATGCGGATGTCGCTGCCGCCCGTGCCCATTGGGGCACGGTCAACCGCTAATTTAGAGCCTGAAATGACCGACTACAAAGCCACGCTTAATCTTCCGGACACCGCCTTCCCGATGAAGGCCGGCCTGCCCCAGCGCGAGCCGCAAACTCTGCAGCGCTGGGACAGCATTGGCCTGTACCAGAAGCTGCGCGAAATTGGCAAGGATCGTCCAAAGTTCGTGCTGCACGACGGTCCTCCGTACGCCAACGGCAATATTCACATCGGTCATGCGGTCAACAAGATTCTCAAGGACATGATCGTGCGCTCGAAGACCCTCGCCGGCTTCGACGCGCCGTATGTGCCGGGCTGGGACTGCCACGGTCTGCCGATCGAACACAAGGTCGAGGTCACCCACGGCAAGAATCTGCCTGCAGACAAGACCCGTGAACTGTGCCGTGCCTACGCGGCCGAGCAGATCGAAGGCCAGAAGGCCGAGTTCATTCGCCTGGGCGTGCTCGGCGACTGGGCCAACCCGTACCGCACCATGGACTTCGCCAACGAAGCCGGAGAGATCCGTGCGCTGGCGGAAATGGTCAAGAACGGTTTCGTGTTCAAGGGCCTCAAGCCTGTGAACTGGTGTTTCGACTGCGGTTCGGCGTTGGCTGAAGCGGAAGTCGAGTATCAGGACAAGAAGTCGTCGACCATCGACGTGGCCTTTCCGGTCGCCGATGCCGACAAGCTTGCTGCCGCCTTTGGTCTGTCGAGCCTGAGCAAGCCAGCTGCCATCGTGATCTGGACGACCACCCCGTGGACCATCCCGGCCAACCAGGCGCTCAACGTTCACCCTGAATTCACCTACGCGCTGGTCGATACCGGCGAGCACCTGCTGGTGCTGGCCGAGGAGTTGGTCGAAGCCTGCCTCAAGCGCTGGAATCTCGAAGGTTCGGTGCTGGCCACCGCCCCTGGTTCGGCGCTGGAGCTGGTCAACTTCCGTCACCCCTTCTACGACCGCCTGTCGCCGGTGTATCTGGCTGACTACGTCGAACTGGGCGCTGGCACTGGCGTGGTTCACTCCGCGCCTGCCTACGGCGAAGACGACTTCGTGACCTGCAAGCGTTACGGCATGGTCAACGACGATATCCTGACGCCGGTTCAAAGCAACGGCGTGTACGCGCAATCGCTGGAATTCTTCGGCGGCCAGTTCATCTGGAAGGCGAACCCGGCCATCGTCGACAAGCTGCAGGAAGTCGGTGCGCTGCTGCACACCGAAATCATCACCCACAGCTACATGCACTGCTGGCGTCACAAGACCCCGCTGATCTACCGCGCAACCGCGCAGTGGTTCGTCGGCATGGACAAACAACCAGCCTCCGGTGACACCCTGCGCAACCGCGCAGTGAAAGCCATCGAAGAGACCAAATTCGTTCCGGCCTGGGGGCAAGCGCGTCTGCATTCGATGATCGCCAACCGTCCTGACTGGTGCATCTCCCGTCAGCGCAACTGGGGCGTGCCGATCCCGTTCTTCCTGAACAAGGAAAGCGGCGAGTTGCACCCACGCACTGTCGAGTTGATGGAAGAGGTCGCGAAGCGCGTCGAAAACGAAGGCATCGAAGCCTGGTTCAAGATGGACGCCGCCGAGTTGCTGGGCGATGAAGCGTCGCAGTACGACAAGATTTCCGACACCCTGGACGTCTGGTTCGATTCTGGCACCACGCACTGGCATGTCCTGCGCGGCTCGCACCCGATGGGCCACGAAAGCGGTCCTCGCGCCGATCTGTATCTGGAAGGCTCCGACCAGCACCGCGGCTGGTTCCACTCCTCACTGCTGACCGGCAGCGCGATCGACGGCCACGCGCCGTACCGCGAGCTGCTGACCCACGGCTTCACCGTGGACGAGAACGGCCGCAAGATGTCCAAGTCGCTGGGCAACGTCATCGCGCCGCAGAAGGTCAACGACACCCTGGGCGCCGACATCATGCGGCTGTGGGTTTCGGCCACCGACTACTCGGGTGAAATGGCCGTTTCGGAAACCATCCTGCAGCGCAGCGCTGACGCCTACCGTCGTATCCGCAACACCGCGCGTTTCCTGCTCTCCAATCTGAGCGGCTTCAACCCGGCCACCGACATCCTGCCAGCCGACGAAATGCTGGCGCTGGACCGTTGGGCCGTGGATCGCGCCCTGCTGTTGCAGCGTGAGCTGGAAGAGCACTACAGCGAATACCGTTTCTGGAACGTCTACTCCAAGGTGCACAACTTCTGCGTGCAAGAGCTGGGCGGCTTCTACCTGGACATCATCAAGGACCGTCAGTACACCACGGGCGCCAACAGCAAGGCCCGCCGTTCGTGCCAGACCGCGCTGTTCCACATCTCCGAAGCGCTGGTTCGCTGGATCGCGCCGATCCTGGCATTCACCGCCGACGAGCTGTGGCAGTACATGCCGGGCGAGCGCAATGAATCGGTCATGCTCAACACCTGGTACGAAGGCCTGAGCGAGCTGCCGGAAGGCTTCGAGCTGGACCGCGCCTACTGGGAGCGGATCATGGCGGTCAAGACCGCGGTCAACAAGGAGCTGGAGAACCAGCGCGCGGCGAAAGCCATCGGTGGCAACCTGCAGGCCGAAGTGACCCTATACGCGGAAGACGACCTGACCGGCGATCTGGGCAAACTCGGCGATGAGCTGCGTTTCGTGCTGATCACCTCCAAAGCCAGCGTTGCGCCGTTTACGAGCGCTCCGGCCGAGGCCGTGGTGACTGAAGTCGCGGGCCTCAAGCTGAAAGTGGTCAAGTCCGGTTACACCAAATGTGGCCGTTGCTGGCACTTCCGCGAGGACGTAGGCGTTCACGCCGAGCATCCGGAAATCTGCGGTCGCTGCGTCGACAACATCAGCGGTGCAGGCGAGGTTCGTCACTATGCCTAACGCCTCGGCTGGCCGTCTGGGCCGTTTGAGCTGGCTGTGGTTGAGCGTGCTGGTCGTGGTCATTGACCAGGCCAGCAAGTACTATTTCGAGAACCGTCTTGAGCTGTATGAACAAATCGTGGTCATCCCCGGTTATTTCAGCTGGACGCTGGCCTACAACACCGGCGCGGCCTTCAGCTTCCTGGCGGACAGCTCTGGCTGGCAGCGCTGGCTGTTCGCGCTGATCGCAGTCGTGGTCAGTGCGGTGCTGGTGATCTGGCTCAAGCGTCTGGGGCGCAACGAAACCTGGCTGGCCATTGCATTGGCGCTGGTGCTGGGTGGCGCGCTCGGCAACCTGTACGACCGCATCGCGATCGGCCATGTCATCGACTTCGTGCTGGTGCACTGGGACAACCGCTGGTACTTCCCAGCCTTCAACTTTGCCGACAGTGCGATCACCGTCGGCGCGATCATGCTTGCGCTGGACATGTTCAAGAGCAAGAAAACCGGAGAAACCGTTCATGACTGAACACGCCATTCAAGAAACACGCATCGGTCAGAACACGGAAGTCACCTTGCATTTCGCGTTGCATCTGGAAAACGGCGATACCGTCGACAGCACGTTCGACAAGGCCCCGGCGACCTTCAAGGTCGGCGATGGCAACCTGTTACCCGGTTTCGAAGCGCTGATCTTCGGCCTCAAGGCCGGGGACAAGCGCAAAATCGCAGTGCCGCCGGAAAACGCCTTTGGTCAGCCAAACCCGCAGAACGTGCAGATCATGCCGCGCTCGCAGTTCCAGAACATGGAGCTGGCCGAGGGTTTGCTGGTCATCTTCAACGATGCGGCCAATACTGAGCTGCCGGGTGTGGTGAAGGCGTTTGACGACGATCAAGTGACCGTCGACTTCAATCACCCGTTGTCGGGCAAGACGTTGACGTTCGAAGTGGAAATCTTCGAGGTCAAATCGCTGTAACTGACCGCAGAGGTCACCTGTAGGAGTGAGCTTTGCTCGCGAAGGCTTAGCATCATTCAACAACTATGTTGAAGCACAGGCCCTCATCGCGAGCAAGCTCACTCCTACAATTGTTTTTATGTTTCATTGCGCGTAGATACGAGGCACATCATGCAAATCAAACTCGCCAACCCACGTGGCTTCTGCGCCGGGGTGGACCGTGCGATCGAAATCGTCAATCGCGCGCTGGAAGTGTTTGGCCCGCCGATCTACGTGCGCCATGAAGTGGTTCATAACAAATTTGTCGTCGAAGACTTGCGCAGCCGTGGCGCGATCTTCGTCGAAGAACTGGATCAGGTGCCGGACGACGTCATCGTGATTTTCAGTGCTCACGGCGTCTCGCAGGCCGTGCGCACCGAGGCCGCTGGCCGTGGCCTGAAGGTCTTCGACGCCACGTGCCCGCTGGTGACCAAGGTGCACATCGAGGTCGCGCGTTACAGCCGCGACGGTCGCGAGTGCATCCTGATCGGCCACGAAGGCCACCCGGAAGTCGAAGGCACCATGGGGCAGTACGACGCCAGCAACGGCGGCGCGATCTATCTGGTCGAGGACGAGGAGGACGTCGCCAACCTTCAGGTGCACAACCCCGACAAGCTGGCGTTCGTTACCCAGACCACCTTGTCGATGGACGACACCAGCCGTGTGATCGATGCCCTGCGTACGCGTTTCCCGGCCATCGGTGGCCCGCGTAAGGACGACATCTGCTATGCCACGCAAAACCGTCAGGACGCCGTCAAACAGCTGGCCGATGAGTGCGACGTGGTGCTGGTGGTAGGTAGCCCGAACAGCTCCAACTCCAATCGTCTGCGCGAGCTGGCTGAGCGCATGGCGACCCCGGCCTACCTGATCGACGGCGCTGAAGACATGCAGCGCAGCTGGTTCGATGGCGTCGAGCGTATCGGCATCACCGCAGGGGCTTCGGCACCTGAAGTGCTGGTGCGCGGCGTGATCCAGCAATTGCAGGCCTGGGGCGCTACTGGCGCTGACGAGCTGGCCGGTCGTGAAGAGAACATCACCTTCTCGATGCCAAAAGAGCTGCGGGTCAAACAGGTTCAGTAACCCGCTCATGCGCAGGGTTCGCTGCTGAAGCCTTCGCTGCGCAGGCTCACCCGCCCGGTGACGGCTATCGCGATCTGATAGTGACTGGCGGGTGAGTCCTTGAGGCACACAGCCAGCGTGCCGTTGGCGTTGTTCAGCAGCCTGCCCGTGCTTTCGAAACCAACCCTGGCTGTCACTCTCCCGTTCCCGACGACCCTCACGGTTTGATGTCCTGCGCGTTCGGCCAGTACGGCTTCATCTTCGTCCTGAAATTGATTGCGATGGGTGTCGACGAAGACCTTCCAGCCTTCACTCCAGCTGTCGTTGGTGGCCTGAACGATCACCGGCTGGCCACGCTGGATGGCCTCCACACGGGCCAGACGCAGGCTGCTCGCCAACTCCTGCGCGGTGTCCTGCCGTCGTTGCGCTGCGATGAGCGCACTGAATGCCGGAGTGGCCATCGCAACCACAATGCCGATCACCACCAGCCCGGCCAACAGCTCTATCAAGGTCAGTCCTTTCTGCTGCACATCCTTTCCTCCCTGAGCGCCGCGCACTAGCAAACGCTCATCCAGCGGCACTGGCAAGACGACAGATTGTCAGTCGGTGTGTCAGCAAGCTGCGGTTACACAACGCTCGGACAACGTGCTGAACATCGGCTTCACTGTCGTCTGCATGGGGCTGGTGGGAGGTGCGTGATGGCAGCAAGGACAGCGCAAGTAGGTGTCACCCTGATCGAGGTGTTGGTGGCTTTGCTGGTCTTGGCTGTCGGTGTGTTGGGGGCGTCGATGCTGCAGCTCAATGCGCTGAAACATACCGACAGCGCGATGCGCAGCACGCAGGCGGGATTCATCGCCCATGACCTGTTGGAGCGTGCGCGGGCCAATCCCGGCGCGAACTACGCGCTGGCGTCGTTGAGCCAGGCACCGAGCTCTGGGAATCTCAATAACCCGCGGGATCAGGACCTGTTCGATTTCGCTGACCAGTTGAGGCGAATGCTGGGCGAAGATGTTCAGGCTTCGATCCAAGTGGCTGGGGCTCGTGTCACGGTCAATCTGGACTGGAGCGATGCTCGGGCTGAAGGCGAAGGAACGCAGCACAGGCAGACGCTCACAGTGAGCAGCCTGATCGGGCCTGCACAGAGCGTTCAACCATGAAGCGCGGCGTGAGCGGCTTCGGGCTGGTGGAGGTCATGCTGGCGTTGCTGCTTGGGCTGGTGGTGTCACTGGGCCTGACACAGCTGTTCATCAGTTCGAAAAGCACGTATTTGAGCCAGGCAGCATCGGCAGCGTTGCAGGAGGATGCGCGTTTCGTTCTCGCCAAGCTGACTCAGGATGTGCGTCTGGCAGGGATGTTTGGATGTCTGGAAAACATTCGCGATGAAAGCGTGGGGGGACGATTTTCCAGCGCGCGCCGCCAGCCGGTGCAATGGAGCGCCCAGCAGCAATCCCTGACTCTGATCTCCGCGGCAGCAGGCACACAAAACACCTGGCACGACTGGACAGTGCACACCGATTGCGTCTCGTCGGCGACGGCATGGTCAAGGGGGAGGGCGCCCGCGCTGGCTGCAGGGGACTTCGCGCTGCCCATTGCGCAACACCTCTATCGCTTCAACCTACGCCGTGGGGAGCTGACTCTCGATGGTCAGCCCCTGCTCAGCAATGTGCGCGCCTTTAGCGTGCTGTTCGGGGTGGCCGGCTCCGCAGGTGCCTCTGGCGTCGCGCGCTATACCTCGCAGCCAGACCCTGCGCTGATCCGCAGCGTGCGCCTGAGCCTGACCCTTTTCGATCCGGCGGATCGCACCCGCGAGCAGACCTTTCATGTGGTCGCCGCCATCCGCAACAGGCAGGGGTGAAGACCACAATGAACACTCAACGCGGCGCGGTGCTGATCGTTAGCCTGGTGTTTCTGGTGCTGCTGACCTTGCTGGCTACCTCATCCATGCAGAACGCCACGCTTCAGGAAAAAATGACGGGCAGTCTTGCCCTGCGCGATGTTTCGTTTCAGATGGCCGAGTCGGTGTTGCGAACAGCCGAGACGCGACTGCGCAACCCCGGATACTCACAGGCGCAATGCTTAACCACCAAGGCCTGCTTGCCCCCGCCGGAAGCCTTGACCCTTACGGCAGGCGGTGCAGGCGGACCCTCCGGGGTGACGTGGGTGGCGAGCGAGGGCGGGTTCTATGGGATTCAATACTTGGGTGAAACTCTTGATCCGGCAGGCGGCGCACTACCTGAGCAGCCATACCGGCTATATCGCGTGACCGCGATAGGCATTCAGGGTGTGTCGAGAACGGTGCTGGAAAGCATTCATACCGGGGAGAAACGCATCCTGTGGCGGCAGCGGTTATGAGGGAGGGGACATGACAAATCGAGGCTTCACCCTGATCGAATTGCTGATTGCGATAGCGATCATTGCCATTCTCGCGTCAGTGGCTTACCCCGCCTACACCGAGCACACCCGCAAAGCCCGTCGTGCGGAAATCGCAGCCGTATTGATAGATGAGGCCCACAAGCTGGAGCGCTTCTATTCACGAGCCGGGCAGTACTCGAATACCCCAGGCCCGCCTGCCCGAGCGCATGTGGTGAGCAGGGGAAACGGTTTGTATGTGATCGACGCTGAGCGTTCGGAGCAAGCGTTTGTACTGACGGCTACACCGAAAAGTGGAGGTTTGATGAGCGATGACAGCTGCGGCGGGTTCGTGCTGCAACACACTGGCAAGCGCGGCAACGTCGGGGCGTCGGACGATGCCAGTGGGGAGCGGTGTTGGGGGCGGTAGGGGTTATTTGAAGCAGTCAGTGCCCCCAGTCGACGTCTTGTTGCCTGCCTGATCGATCGTGAGGGATCCGCACGCGTCATTGGCCTGCGCACCTTGGGGCGCTGTTGTGAGCGAATAGGTGGTCGCGGTCACGGTAGGCGCTTGCAAGGTGTATTTTCCGTTAGGAGAGTTGGCGTTGGTGATACCAAGCGATGCCAAGGTCGTCGCAGTGGCGTAGGTATTGTTCTGGGCGTAGAAACGCTCCATCCGTGCCACGGCATCGTTCAGCTGAGCAATGCCTTCGGAGCGATAACCCCGCTGGACGTACTTGGTGTAGGCCGGGTAAGCCACAGCGGCGAGGATCGCAACAATCGCGACAGTGATCATCAGTTCTATCAGCGTGAAGCCACGCTGTTGTGGAGATCGAGTAAGCATATTCGACTCTGTGCTCATGGGGATGGGATGACGCGCCATGTCTGGCGACCGTTGTATTGGAAACCTGTGAATGCATCGGGATTGTCGCTCTGGCCTGTCGCGACTGAAGAAAGGCCAGAGGCGCCGGTGCCGGCAACGAGGCTAAATCCGGGCGATGTGATGTCCATGCCACTGATAATCACGCCGCCCTTTGTGTCATCGCTGTTAACGACGCCGTTGCGGTCAAAGTCAAAGACGGGGAATGACGTACCGCCCCCTGTATTAGGATCCAGGGCAAGGATTTTGCTTTGGACCCCTGCTTCGCAGATGCCAGTGATGGGGGTACGAGTGGAGACGGCGAGCACACTGCCCTGAATGCTCATAGGGTCCACAACCCGTTCACCGGTCAACGTTGTGCTGGTAGACAAGTCCAGATACCAGCCATATTTCGCGGTCCAGTCGACGGAGTTCGTGGTTACGGCTCTCAATCCCGTGCTGCTACCGATCGTACCGGCCACTGTGCTCAGGGTCTGCGCTTGCAGGTTGCTTCGCGTGAGATAACCCTGTGCCGAGGCGCCTGTTGGTGCACTAGCTGTCTGCGCGGAAGTGAGAGGATCCCAGACGCCGTAGACGGTTTGCAGGTCGGTACTCGACTTATCGGCAGAAGCGAAGTATCGCCCGGTGCCAAAGATGATCAGCGTGCCTGTACCTGATGGGTGTGGGGCTACAACCGGGGCGACCGTAATCGACTGGGCCGCCGCGCCGGAGGTCGGGGCGGCGGCGATGAACAACGGCTTGCCGCTGAATGAAACCTTGTAGTTGCTCGCCGTCGCGGACGCTGTCAGCGAGTTTCCGACAAGGTCGAAGCGCCACAGATTACCCAAGAGATCGCCTGCATACGCGTAGTCAGCGATCCCGTCGGAGTTGGTATCCAGAATGACTGGCGAAGACAGGCCGTTGTCCACGACAGGCTTGATTGGCTGAGTCGTCGCCAGCTTGGATATCACGGCGCCGGTGCTGGCGTTGAGGATGAACAGACTCGCGTTACCCGCGTTGCCGTTATATCCGCTGCCGAAGATAACTGCCCATTCTCCGGAATGCAGTCGGACGATGGAGGGCGTTGAAAAGGTCGAGCCGAGATCCGTGTCGTTTTGGGAGGTGAATTCCCATAGCAGCTTGATATTGTCCGGCTCAGTGACGTCCAGCGCGAACACCTCACGTCCGCCAGCGCCCAGGGTGCCAACCAGTATCGTGCGCCATGTCCCGTTGATATAAGCGTCTGAAACCACCGGCGAGCCATCGACGTAGAAACGGTGCAGGGACGAGTCCGAGTTGTAGGTCTTGGCTGTCAGCGCGCTGAGGTTCGAGATCACGGCGGTCGGAATGAATGCGAACGTCTCGACGCCTGTTGTCGTATTGAACGCATGGAGCATGCCGTCGTTGGCGCCGACATAAATCTGCGAGCGCCGCGCGCTTACACTTGCCTGAAATTTCGCGTAATCGCCCGCCGCACCGTTCAGAGTGTCAGCGATGGTGGAAATGAATGACGTTGATTCCACCAGCGCCGGTTGCGAGTTGACGATATCGCCCAAGAGGTAGAGTCGGCGACGGAACGTAGAGCCTTCGAGCGTTCGAACACCGCGAATGTAGGACGCTTGGTCCGTGGTGAGCGTGGTCTGCAGGTTCACTCCTGCATAGGTCCTATTCAAGTTCGTGTAGTTGAAGTCTTGCAACGCGGTTCCGGCTGCATTCGCGATTTTGATGTTTCGATTCGCCGCGGCGGGGATGCTGGCAGCCGCTGTCCAGTTAACTGTTGTAGCTTTGGTAATGCCGGTTGATGCCGTTTGATACGTATCGGTGGTCTTGGTTAACTCGCCGCTCCAAAGCGCAACGTTGAAGCTGCTGGCGTATTTGGTCAACGAATAAGGTGTATTAGGCGTTGGAACGGCCGCTGGCGCAGCGACGGTGTTGTTTTTCTGGAGAATCTGACTGAACGCAGCTTGCAGTTGAGCCTTGAGCGTAGAGGCGCTGCTCACCAGGAAGTAGTTATCAGGCGTCCCGGAAACGTTGGAGTCCCACTGACCTGATACCGGGACACTGCTGGAGGTGTTGGTCGAGTCGCCAAAACCGCCCCACTTGGCCGCATACCAGAGTGGGTCTTGGAGATTGGTCACCGCACGTGCGGAGGATGCGGTGAAATTGCGCGTCTTGAACGTTGCACCGTTAACGACAGTGCTGCCTGACCTCATGCCCGGAAGCAGTGTCGCGCTCGTCGTACAGCCAGAGGCGCAAGACCCTGGAGCCTGGGTTCCCGGCGTGTCTAGCGAATAATGCAGGTTGCCGTTACCGCCGCCGGTGACCTCAAGATAGATCCCGTCTGCAGTGGTGCCGGAAATGGTGTAACCCATGTGTGATTCATAACCGGCTTGGGAATACACGGTTTCGAGCCTTACATCCAGCGTACCGACCGCGGTAACCGACACGGTGTAGAGGACAATGGCGTCCATGTCGTAGTCGCCACCCTGACCGCTGTCGTCGAAAACGACGCGGAAAATTGCACGGGCGCGGCCTCCGTTGATCGTCGTGTCCGAGGGCTGGCCAGGCATGTTGTACAGGGAGTCGATGTAAAAACCTGTGATCTGCTCTGTCACCCCGTTAGTGTTGACCACCTTGCCGTAGGGCAGCAGTGTAATCGTGCCGGTACCTACCGGCATCTGAATGCGTGGCAAGGTTGAGGACAGAGCAATGGAGAATGTCTGGACCTTCTGGCTACCAATCGAGGTGATGGGATTGGTATTGCCGAAATACGCCACGGAACCTGCGTTGAACGTGCCCTGTTTGGCCGGCTCTTCCGGCAAGCCGCGGATATTGCCAAAGCTTGAGGCGCTTTTGGCAGTGGGCGCCAAGTCGTCGACAGCGGAAGTGGACAAACTGGTGGGAGTCTGCCCAATGTTGATGTTCTTGTTCCCTGAGCCGACATCGTTGTCCCAGATGGTTTTCCCCAGGGTTGAAGCGCTGAACGTGCTCAGTGCGGTCGTTGCGGACGGTGGACTGACGGTGGTGTAGGCACTGCCGGGCAAGTCTGAGTCGTAGGTGGGGTTGATGTCACTGAATAGCGTCTCAAATGGTTTGGAGCAACTTGGGTACGTTGGATTGGTTGCGTCAGGATTAGGATTGCTGGAGTAAGGGTTAGTCCAGCTTGAAAGGCCCGACAGTCCCAACGCCGTATCGCTTGTACCCGAGAGGTAGGCTGAGGTCGGGGTAGTGGTGCCGCTGAAATAGCGCAGGGTTTCAAACATCATTTCTGCCAGTGGGTTGCCCCAATCCTGACAGGTGCCGTTAGTGATCGAGTTGCCCTGTGTCGTACAGGCACCACGGGAGATTTTCAGATTATCGAGGGTGCCGATGATACCGCCTTTCGTGTAGACCCCCAACGATCCCTTGGTGCCAAAGATGCCAGTAGACGTTTCTACTTCGCCAGCGAAGCTGCTGATGGCCTTGCGGATGGCACCGCCCTGCAAGTTGTTCGAAAAGGTACCGGTCATCAGACCGAAATACATCTGGTTGCCTTCGCCGTAGTCGTGAAGGATGCCGGTGGGTTTGTAGTTGCCGTTTGGGTACTGCTTGCAATTGCTTTCTTGAAAGCCGGTCTTGCACGCTTCGACCCGAACGATGTAATCGGTAGGCGAAACGGCCACGTCGGTAAAAGGTGTCGTCGTCGTATTGGTGGCCAAGCTCCCGCCTTGGGTCGTTTCTCGGGATACCCAGCCGAAAATCCGAACGTTGGCGATGCTGGGGATTACCCGTAATAGTGGTGCGGACGACTGAGTGTTGTTTGCAAACAACGTGCGGTTGCCGCCTGAAGGGTTAGCGATAGGCGTGTAGTCGGACAGGCTGTAACCGTCAACGGTCGGGCTGGTGTATTCCTTGCCCCATGTATGGGCATCGGTCGGGATGTAGGCGCGTTCCAGAATGGTTTGCGTCGTACTGTCGGTGCTTCGGTAGCCGCCATACAGTACTTTGCGCAGGGCGTCAGCGCGGGAGGTCGTCAGGTAGTTGAGATAATCTCCGCTCCACCGACCTGTTTTGGTGGCGCATTTTTTGTCGTCTGTGGTGTCAGTGGCTGTGAAGTAGCTGCCGTTGTAGGTGTAGCAAGTGCCCGAATCAAAGTAGCCCAAGTAATCGATCGAGGGTTTGTAACGGATTTCAATCGAGCCATCGCCATCCAGATCGGAGGCATCGTTATAGGCCGGGAAGAACAGTTTGTGGTCGCGTCCGACCACAAGCATATTCAGCGGTGGTACTGAGTCGCTGACAAACAGTGGCACTTGCGCCGGCACTTGGCTCACTGCTGCTTCTGCACCGGGGGCTATCAGCCACAGTGTCGTCAGGATTGCAGCACCAACGTTGGCGAGAGTGGGCGAGTTCATGGCTGTCCAGCGCTGACGAATACTCATGGGTAATACCGGGCTATGACGGTGCGCAGAATGACGCGGGGAGTGGTGGTGTCACTTGTGCACAGTACCGTCGATGCACAAGCGTTGACTTCATAGTGATGAGGGCCGCAGCCTCGAATCCCACAAGTGCCCATGCTCGAGCCCACCAGATTGCCTAGGTCGACGACGTACCATTGGACCTTGACGTCATAGTTGGTTGTCACACTGGTTACGTTGTTGCCATCAGCGGTGGTGAATCGTTGTGGTGTGTCCTTGGAGGCTGTGACGGTCAGATCCGTCAAACTCCAGCGCATGCACGACGTGGCAGTGCACGTAGTGTCGAGCGAAGCGGCTTTCGTCGTGCTGATGCTGTTTTCACCAATTCGCAGGCCGCCTTCTGCAGCATTGAAAAGGGTTTTCTGCATTTTGAGATTGCCGGTGATCCGCGACTCCAGTGACACGCCACGCATGCTGGACAAGGCAAGCAATGTGATGAGAAGCAGCATCATGATCGCCACGAGCAGCGTGGCGCCCCTTTGGTCTCGGCGCTGAGCGACGGCAAAGCTCGTCCTGAGAGGCGTCATCGCATCTGGTTCCTGATCATGGTGGTTCCCTGCACGACCTGATAAATCTGGTTGGTGTCGGCGGGGAGGGTGCCGAACCGGGTTTTCCATTCTGTTAGTGCGGGTGAGATCGTCGTTGTATCCCGAATCGAGGCGGTGCCTTGGCTTTGCATCAAGAGGGTGTAGCGGACGGCGCCGACAGTGCCAGTGGGGCTGGCGCCGAAACTGGTGACCGACTTCAGATCAGTAGGCCCTGATCCGTAGTCGAAAATCACTGCAGCAACGCCAGTGACCAACTGTTGTGTGGTGCTCCCTGAGGTGCAAGTGATCGCCTTCGCGTCTGAGTCGAACGCAATTTTTTCAATGACAACCGGGTTGGTCTGCTTGTAAGGCATGACGATGCTGCTCTGATCGGACCCGGCAAGGGATGCGCCCAGGCAATTCACGGCAGCGGTATTAGTCGCCTGGTACCGAATGCAGAATGATGTACTGGAGACCGCAATCACGGACGTGCCGGCAGGGAAGGTGCAGCCCTGTCCTGACCCCAACGGGAACGCATTGACCGGAACGCTTCGGTAACCGGCCTTCGACAGCTCTTGGCTCAGCATCGCCAGCGCAAAACGGCCGTTCTCCTGGTTGCCCACCTGACCTTGCTGGAACAGGTAGGTTTTCTGGTTATTGATGAAGATTTGAGTGACCCCCAAGATCAGAATCAGGCCAATCACCATCGCGACCATCAGCTCGATCAGCGAAAGCCCACGCTGACTTTTCGCCACAGACATATTGCACACTGGCGTTTTCATGGCAGGCGTGTCCGAATGCGGTAGGTGCATGTGGTGTTCGCTCCTGTGACGTTGGCGTCCATGCAGTCAGCAGCGGTTTTGACGCTCCAGGCAATCTGGATCTCGATCTCGGAGTTTGTCGTGTTGCTCGTGCCGCAAGCGGATGGGGTGACGTCACCCGGCACGAGGCTTCGGCAAATATAGAAAGAGCTGGCGAGCAAGTCGCCTGCGCCTGGCAGTGCTCTACTGGCTTGACCCGCCCAGCACCCTATTTGTCCAGCCAGTGTGGCGGGTGTGGGGTTGCAACTGCTGGGAACCGATGGAAAGGCTGCGCCCGGAGCGACGACGCACCCGTTAGAAGTGGTGCAGCTTCCTGCCGTACGAATGATATCGACCAGGTCATCCGCCAGCATGATCGCCGTGTTGCGCTGCGTAGAGTCCTGGGTATACGGAATGGCTTTGCTTTGTAGTGCCACCATGCCGAGCACGCCAACGGCAATGATGATCAGGCTAACTAATACTTCGATCATGCTGAAGCCGCGGCTGTAGTTACGTTCAGATAGATTCATCAACAACCGCTCGGCTTGGGGGTGGTCGGAGCGGAGACGCGGCCACTGGTGAGCAGCGTGACGTACTGTGAAGCGATAGCCGTGTCGGTAGGGTAGAGAACTTGAAAGCATGCGCTGAGCGACGCGGTGCCTGTGGGGGAGAAAAAGAGGCTGGTGACTGTCGAGTTGATAGACACACCGGCTTGTAGGCCGCTGGCACCCACTTGGCGAAGTTTGGTGCCATTACCAGTTGCGCCAAGTGCCACAATGATATTAGTAGTCCCTGACGCTGCACTGATGTTTACGTTAGTCCCGCGCGTAACGGCTTCGGCGCGCGCATATTGCAACAAGTCGTAAAACTCATCCGCAGCCGCCCGCACGTTCATCCGATGAATCAGACTGGTAAAGCTCGGCACCGCCATCGCCGCAAAAATGCCGACGATCACCACCACCACGATCAATTCGATCAAGGTGAATCCGTCGCTGTTGCCCCCAGGAGGACCTTGCCAGCTGCGACGCGAATTCGGGCGCGTAAGGCCAGAGCTGAAATCCATCAAGGAAATTCCATTTTTCGTTCGAAATATGGTGATACTACTCAGGTTCGAAGTCGCGATGTAGTGGATGTCCGGGGATATTCGCCGGATCAGCGGCATCGTGCTGTTTTTTGGCCTTTGTCGAGTCGGTGACCTGCGACCTCTAATGCGCAAGACCGACATTTCTTTTCTCTGGGTGATCGGGTTCTGCATGTCCAGGCAACACGTGGTAATCGTCGGTGGTGGCGTCATCGGTCTGTTGACCGCCTTTAATCTTGCGTCGAAAGTGCAGAGCGTCGTCCTGCTCGACCGATCGGGCGTCGGGCAAGAGTCTTCGTGGGCGGGCGGGGGGATTGTTTCGCCGCTTTACCCTTGGCGTTACAGCCCGGCGGTGACCGCGTTGGCGCATTGGTCGCAAGACTTTTATCCACAGCTGGGCGCGCGTTTGCTCGACGCGACAGGGATCGACCCTGAGGTCCACAAGACAGGCCTCTACTGGCTGGATCTGGACGACGAGCAAGACGCGCTGGAGTGGGCGGCTCGGCTGAATCGGCCGCTGGTTTCGGTGGATATTTCGGCGGTCTACGACGCAGTGCCGGTGATGGGGGGTGGTTATTCCCGGGCGATTCACATGGCTGATATCGCCAACGTGCGCAACCCGCGGCTGGTGAAGTCCCTGAAAGCCGCGCTGCTGGCGATGCCCAACGTGACGATTCACGAGAGGTGCGAAGTCAGCGATTTCGTGCGCGATGGCGACAGAATCATCGGTGTGACCACGCCTCTTGGCGACATGCTGGGCGACAGCGTGGTGCTGGCCGCAGGCGCCTGGAGCGGTGATTTGCTCGGCACGCTTGGCCTTGAGTTGCCGGTGGAGCCGGTCAAAGGGCAGATGATTCTGTACAAATGCGCGTCGGACTTTCTGCCGAGCATGATCCTCGCCAAAGGCCGCTACGCAATCCCCCGTCGCGACGGGCACATCCTCATCGGCAGCACGCTGGAACACGAAGGCTACGACAAGACCCCGACCGACAATGCGCTGGAAAGCCTGAAAGCGTCTGCCGTGGAGCTGATTCCGGCATTGGCGGACGCCGAAGTCGTTGGTCATTGGGCGGGGTTGCGTCCGGGTTCGCCTGAGGGCATTCCCTTCATCGGCCCGGTGCCGAATCACGAAGGCCTGTGGCTGAATTGCGGCCACTTCCGCAACGGCCTGGTGCTGGCGCCGGCGTCCTGTCAGTTGCTGACGGATCTGTTGGTGGGGGATGTGCCGGTGATTGATGCAGCGCCGTATGCGCCGCAGGGGCGGTTGTGCGGTCAAGCGCCTTCCCGCAATTAATGTAGGAAGATGATCGTTCCCTGTTTGGGAACTCTTTGAGCGCCTACTCCAACCCCAACTTCTTCAACCGATACCGCATCGACCTGAACGTCAGGTTGAGCCGCTGGGCCGCTGCCGTTCTGTTCCAGCGGGTTTCTTCCAGGGCCTGGAGGATGAGCTTGCGCTCGATGCTTTCCAGATAGTCTTCCAGGTTATCGATGTCGGCGAGGCTCGGGCCATCCTGCTCGTGGGTGGCCACAGGTTCGGCCAAGCGCAGGTCATCGCCGTTGATCTCGTCGTTTTCGCACAGGGTGTAGGCCCGTTCGAGCATGTTTTCCAGCTCGCGGACGTTGCCGGGGAAGCGGTACGCCTTGAGCGCGGTCAGTGCTTGGGGGGTGAGGCGGGCAGGGGGCTGGCTGGCGCTTTCGGCCAGGCGGCGCAGGACATTGCTGGCGATCTCCTCGATGTCTTCGCGGCGTTCGCGCAGGGGTGGAACGCACAGTTCGATGACGTTGAGGCGGTAGTACAGGTCCTGGCGGAAGCGTTCAGCGGCGACTTCGACAGCCAGATCCTTATGGGTGGCGCAGAGCACGCGCACGTCGACCACGTGTTCCTGCTGGCCCCCGACCGCACGCACGGACTTTTCCTGAATCGCGCGCAGCAGTTTGACCTGCATGGCCAGTGGCAGGTCGGCCACCTCATCGAGAAACAGCGTGCCACCATTGGCTGCCTGGAACAGGCCGGGTTTGTCTTCGTGGGCGCCGGTGAAGCTGCCTTTGCGATGGCCGAAGAATTCGCTTTCCATCAGCTCGGTAGGAATCGCGCCGCAGTTGACCGGGACGAACGGTTTGTCGGTGCGAGGGCCCTGTTCGTGAATCAGCCGCGCCACCAGCTCCTTGCCGCTGCCTGATTCGCCGCTGATGTAGATCGGTGCCTGGCTGCGCGCCAGTTTGCCGATTTGCTTGCGCAATGCCTGCATCGGCGGGGAGTTGCCGAGCAGCCGATTGTCGATGCTGTTCTCACTGGAGGGCGCGGTGTGCAGGCGCAATGCGCTGCTGACCAGTTCGCGCAGGCGGCCCAGATCCACCGGTTTGGTGAGGAAGTCGAACGCGCCGGCTTTCAGGGCATGGATGGCGGTGTCCAGGCTGCCAAACGCCGTAATCATCGCCACGGGCACCTGGGTGTGGCGCTTCTGAATGTGCTGCACCAGCTCCAGACCATTGCCGTCCGGCAGGCGCATGTCGGTCAGACACAGATCGAAGGGCTCACGGGCCAGCCAGTCTTGGGCTTCCTTGACGTTGCGCGCGCTGCGCGTGTCCAGTTTCATGCGCCCGAGAGTGATCTCCAGCAGCTCACGAATGTCTGGCTCATCGTCGACGATCAGAATCTTTTGCCGTTGGCTCATCTTCAACTCAATTTGAACGGATGGGCGAAGGTGATCCGCATGCAGCTGCCGCCACCTTCCCGTGGTGTGTAATCCAGGTTCGCCTGGTTGCTTTCGCACAATTCCCGCGAAAGGTACAGGCCAAGTCCCGTTCCTTTGCTTTCAGTGGTGAAAAAGGGCTCGAATATCTTCGTCAGGTGCTCGGTGGCCACGCCGGGCCCATCGTCGAGCACTTCGAGGCTGGGCAAGTCGCTCTGAACATCGTGAAACAATCTCAGCCAGACTTGCGCGCGCTCATGCATCTGACCGCTGTATCGCAATCCGTTCTGCACAAGGTTAGTCATGACTTGCTGCAGCTGTTCGGCGTCCATACGCGTGGTGAGGGTGCCAAAGCCGACATCCAGATGGATGGACTGCTCGGCAGTCAGGTGGCTACGCAGGTCGCTGACAAAGTCTTCGAGCCACTGCCGCAGGTCGAGTAAATGAGGTTTGGTCTGACGTCGGCGGGACAGCTGCAAGACGTTCTCGATCACCAGATTCATCCGTCGCGATTGATCTTGAATGATTTGACTGAGACGCCGGTCCGCGCTGGTCAGTTCCTCGGACTCCAGCAGCAGCTGCGCTGCATGGCTGATCGCGCCCAGAGGGTTGCGAATCTCGTGGGCGATGCCTGCGGTCAGCCTGCCCAGCGCTGCGAGCTTGAGCTGTTGGGCCTGCTGGGAGATTTGCGACAAGTCGTCGAGGAACACCAGCGTGTGGCGCTGATTGCCACGGCTCAGGGCGATGAACCCTGGACGCAGGACCGGGCCGATGGAAGAAGTGGTGATACTGCGCGGCGCCATGGAAGAGTTGATCTGCCATTGGCGCAGGCGCTCGACCAGTTGCGGCGAGTAAGGGTCGATGACGTCGCCCAGCAGGTGCTCATGGCCCAGCAGCGTCAGGGCGCTGTGGTTGGCCAGCAGCACCTTGTGGTTGGCGTCCAGCACCAGGATGCCGGTGCGCATGCGCTCCAGGATCAGGGCGTTGAGTTCTTCGAGGTTGTCGACGTCGGCGGCACGCTGCTCGGCGATGTCTTCGCTGACCTGCAGGCGTTTGGCCAGGGTCTGAACCAGCAACGCGGCCGCGAAGCACAAGGCGCCAAGGGAGCCGGCCTGAACGAAGTGGTTTACCGCCGCTGGCTTGTTGTAGCTGATGTAGAACGTCAGGTAGATGATGCCGATGGCCGAAATGGCGGCGATCAGCAGCCCGGCGCGCTTGCGCAGCAGCACATTACTGATCGCCACCGAGGCCACGATGAGGTTGCCCAGCCCGCTAGGAGCGCCGCCGCCGGCGTAGAACAACGCGCAGAGCATAAAGGCGTCGGTCGTGGCCAGGGTGAAAAGCGGGCCTTGATGGCTGGGCCGCTCAAGCAACACGACCACCAGAATGTTGAACACCAGATACAGCCAACATCCGGTGCGGAACAGTTCGATGTCGGCCAGATCGAGCAGCTCGGCATCCAGGCTGCTGGAAATCAGCAGCACCAGCAGAATGCCGATGCTCAGGCGGTAGAGGTGGTACAGCCGCAGGATACGCTGGGCCTGAGGGGTGGCCAGCGACAGGATTTCAGCGGTCACGTGCCGCAGGGCCCTGTAGGCGGTGCGCTTCGGTGCAATACCATTGCGCGCCCTGGCTCAAGGCGCGATCACGCGGCACATGCACGCCGCACTGGGCGCAGCGCACCATGGGGGCGGCGTCGATTTCAGGCGCAGCCGGTTTCGGGCGTGGCGCAGGGCCTTTGGTCAGGCGTTTGAAGAACCAGATCGCCGCCATGATCAAGGCGACCCACATAATCAAGCGAACCATGTTTATCAGCTTAGTGAGTGAGGATGCCGCAGTGTAGCCAACGCGCTGACGGGCGCACAGTGATGCACGCCGCTATCGGGTGTCGGAAATGAAAAAGAGGCCCCGTAGGACCTCTCTTTGAGTGGCGCAGGCAGTGCGACGGTGATCAGTCGAACAGGCCGAACGTCATGTAGCTGAAGATCGAGCGGCTTTTTGGCGTGCCGTCATCGTCAGTGTTCTTCTCTTCCGCAGGTTGGTTCTCAGGCAGCAAATCGGCCGGAATCGCTTCCTTGGCGTCCTGGTACTGCTTGATCACGTCCTGGTTGGCGCGGGTTTCTCCCGGCGGCAGCGGCGGACGGCTTTCGATCAGCCCCAGTGTCGCTTTGGACAGCCACGAACGGTTATCCGGGTCAGGCGTGCGAGCGGTAAACTTGCCATCGGCCAGTTGCGGGTGGTCCGGGTAGTTGGACTTGAGCACTTGCAGGCTGGTGTCGGCCAGGTCGTCCAGGTGCAGACGCTGGTAGCCTTCGACCATCACCGCCAGGCCGTCACCGACCGATGGGGTTTCCTGGAAGTTTTCCACCACGTAACGGCCACGGTTCACGGCCGCGACGTAGGCCTGACGGGTCAGGTAATAGTCAGCCACGTGGATTTCGTAGGCGGCCAGCAGGTTGCGCAGGTAGATCATGCGCTGCTTGGCGTCCGGGGCGTAGCGGCTGTTGGGGTAGCGGCTGGTCAGCTGGGCGAACTCGTTGTAGGAGTCGCGGGCAGCGCCCGGGTCACGCTTGGTCTGATCCAGCGGCAGGAAGCGCGCGATGATGCCCACGTCCTGGTCGAACGAGGTCAGGCCTTTCAGATAATAGGCGTAGTCGACGTTCGGGTGCTGCGGATGCAGACGAATGAAGCGCTCGGCTGCGGACTTCGCAGCTTCAGGCTCGCCATTCTTGTAGTTGGCGTAGATCAGTTCCAGCTGCGCCTGGTCGGCATAGCGACCGAATGGGTAGCGCGATTCCAGCGCCTTGAGTTTCTCGGTCGCGCTGTTGTAGCTGTTGTTGTCCAGATCGGCCTGCGCCTGCTGGTACAGCTCGACTTCACTGAGGTTTTCGTCGATGACTTCTTTCTTCGAAGAACAGGCAGCGGTAAGTCCGAGGATGGCTATCAGCAGCAGGTGTTTCACTTGCATGGCGGCTTGCGTCCCTATAACGGCCTGCTGTCTTGCGCAGGACCGTCCTGTTATGATGGGCGCCCCGTGGAACCCCCGGGACAAAAGACGCCGTATTTAACCACAAGCGCACAGCCGAAACCAAAGGCCAGTGCCACCTCCTAGTTTGAGCATGTCTGAGATCATTGAACTTCGCGCAGAGGTGCCGTCCGAATTGGGCGGTCAACGCCTCGACCAGGTCGCCGCCCAACTCTTCGCTGAGCACTCGCGCTCGCGCCTTTCCGCCTGGATCAAAGACGGCCGCCTGACTGTGGACGGAGGCGTTCTGCGCCCGCGTGACATCGTGCACGGCGGTTCGGAACTGGTCCTCAAAGCCGAGCAAGAGGCCCAGGGCGAGTGGGTGGCCCAGGACATCGAACTGGATATCGTCTATGAAGACGACCAGATTCTGGTGATCAACAAACCGGCCGGGCTGGTCGTGCATCCGGCGGCGGGCCACGCGGATGGCACTCTGCTGAACGCCTTGCTGCACCATGTTCCGGACATCATCAACGTGCCGCGCGCCGGTATCGTGCACCGTCTGGACAAGGACACCACCGGTTTGATGGTGGTGGCCAAGACCATTCAGGCGCAGACCCAGCTGGTCACCCAGTTGCAGGCACGCAGCGTCAGCCGCATCTACGAGTGCATCGTGATCGGCGTGGTGACGGCCGGCGGCAAGATCAACGCGCCGATCGGTCGTCATGGCCAGCAGCGTCAGCGCATGGCCGTGATGGAAGGCGGCAAGCCTGCAGTCAGCCACTACCGCGTGCTGGAGCGTTTTCGCTCGCACACCCACGTGCGGGTCAAGCTGGAAACCGGTCGTACTCACCAAATTCGCGTGCACATGGCGCACATCAACTTCCCGTTGGTCGGCGATCCGGCTTACGGCGGTCGTTTCCGCATTCCGCCAGCGGCCAGCCAGACCATGGTCGAATCGCTCAAGCATTTCCCGCGTCAGGCCCTGCACGCGCGCTTCCTTGAGCTGGATCACCCGACGACCGGTCAGCGCATGAGCTGGGAATCGCCTCTGCCAGAGGACTTCAACTGGCTGCTGTCGCTGCTCAAGCAGGACCGCGAGGCATTCATCGGATGAGTGAGTTCGTGACGGACTGGCTGATTCCCGACTGGCCCGCGCCGGTCGGTATCAAAGCGTGCGTCACCACTCGCGCGGGCGGCGTCAGCGTCGCACCATTCGACACCTTCAATCTGGGCGATCACGTCGACGACGACCCTGCGGCGGTTGCGCAGAATCGTTCGAAGCTGACCAGCGCCCTGAGCGCCATGCCCGCATGGCTCAAGCAGGTGCATGGCGTCGATGTCGTCCAGGCATCGCCCGATCAGGTGATGCAGGCCGATGCCAGCTGGAGCACAGCACCTGGAATCGCCTGCACGATCATGACCGCTGACTGCCTGCCCGCGCTGTTCTGCAATCGGCAGGGCACTCAGGTCGCGGCTGCTCATGCCGGTTGGCGTGGGCTGGCGGCCGGCGTGCTGGAAGCGACGGTCGACAGCTTTGCCGATGCACCTTCCGAGATTCTCGTCTGGCTGGGACCTGCCATCGGTCCTCAGGCCTTTGAAGTGGGGCCGGAAGTGCGTGAAGCCTTTGTGGCGACCCATCCTGAAACGGTCGAGGCGTTCGTGCCAAGCGTCAATCCGGGCAAGTTCATGGCCGATATCTACCAGTTGGCGCGCCTGCGTCTGGTGGCCCATGGCGTGACGTCGGTGTATGGCGGCGGATTGTCGACTTACAACGACGAGCGTTTCTTCTCCTATCGTCGCGGCGCGCGCACCGGGCGGTTTGCGTCCCTGGTGTGGATCGAGCGCCCTCGGTCGAACTGACTCGCCACTGTTCTCTATTGTGGGAGCGAATTCATTCGAGAAAAACGTCGCAGGCGCTAGAGATGTATCGACTGCGCGGGCCTCTCGCGAATGAATTCGCTCCCACAGGTCTTGTGTTCCAGCGTGACCTTTCGCAATCTTCTCTCAAAAAACCTTCCCTCCAGCTAATGTTGATCTGTGTCAAGCACTCACCGCTTGAATCCTGTGCAATCGGCCACATCTAAAGGCTATCTGGCAGGTTTTCTTTATTAAGGTGTGTTCATTGCTCCGGCCTGCCCATTAGGAAGGTGACCAATGCGTATTGACCGTTTAACCAGCAAGTTACAGCTCGCTTTATCTGATTCCCAATCTCTGGCGGTGGGCATGGACCATCCCGCCATCGAGCCTGCGCACCTCATGCAAGCGCTGCTCGAACAGCAGGGTGGTTCGATCAAACCCCTGCTGCTGCAAGTCGGTTTCGACATCAACAGCTTGCGCAAGGCGTTGAGCAAAGAGCTCGACCAACTGCCAAAAATTCAGAACCCTACCGGCGACGTCAACATGTCGCAGGATCTGGCGCGCCTGCTCAATCAGGCCGATCGTCTGGCCCAGCAGAAGGGCGATCAGTTCATCTCCAGTGAACTGGTGCTGCTCGCCGCGATGGACGAAAACAGCAAGCTGGGCAAGCTGCTGCTCGGCCAGGGCGTGAGCAAGAAGGCGCTGGAAAACGCCATCAGCAACCTGCGCGGCGGCGACGCGGTCAACGACCCCAACGCGGAAGAGTCCCGCCAGGCGCTGGACAAATACACCGTCGACCTGACCAAGCGCGCTGAAGAAGGCAAGCTCGATCCGGTGATCGGCCGCGACGACGAAATTCGCCGGACCATTCAAGTCCTGCAGCGTCGCACCAAGAACAACCCGGTGCTGATCGGTGAGCCAGGCGTGGGTAAGACCGCCATCGCTGAAGGCCTGGCGCAGCGCATCATCAATGGCGAAGTGCCCGATGGCCTGCGCGGCAAGCGCCTGTTGTCGCTGGACATGGGGGCGCTGATCGCCGGTGCCAAGTTCCGCGGCGAGTTCGAAGAGCGCCTCAAAGCTGTGCTCAATGAGCTGTCCAAGCAGGAAGGCCAGATCATCCTGTTCATCGACGAATTGCACACCATGGTCGGCGCAGGCAAGGCCGAGGGTTCGATGGATGCAGGCAATATGCTCAAGCCTGCGCTGGCGCGAGGCGAGTTGCACTGTGTCGGCGCCACGACGCTCAACGAGTACCGTCAATATATAGAGAAGGACGCGGCCCTCGAACGGCGTTTCCAGAAAGTGCTGGTGGACGAGCCGAGCGAGGAGGACACCATCGCGATCCTGCGTGGCCTGAAAGAGCGCTACGAGGTTCACCACAAAGTCGCGATCACCGACGGCGCGATCATTGCGGCGGCCAAGCTCAGCCATCGTTACATCACCGATCGGCAGTTGCCGGACAAGGCTATCGACCTGATCGACGAAGCGGCCAGCCGCATTCGCATGGAAATCGATTCCAAGCCCGAAGTGCTCGATCGCCTAGAGCGTCGCCTGATTCAGCTGAAGGTCGAATCCCAGGCGCTTAAAAAGGAAGACGACGAGGCCGCGATCAAGCGCCTGGAGAAACTTCAGGAAGAAATCGTGCGGCTTGAGCGTGAATACGCCGATCTGGAAGAAATCTGGACCTCGGAAAAAGCCGAGGTGACCGGTTCTGCGCAGATTCAGCAGAAGATCGAGCAGTCTCGTCAGGAGCTGGAAGCGGCCCGCCGGCGTGGCGACCTCAATCGCATGGCTGAACTGCAATACGGGGTGATCCCTGATCTGGAGCGCAGCCTGCAGATGGTCGATCAGCATGGCAAGCCCGAGAACCAGCTGCTGCGCAGCAAGGTGACCGAGGAGGAGATTGCCGAAGTCGTGTCGAAGTGGACCGGGATTCCGGTGTCCAAGATGCTCGAAGGCGAGCGCGACAAGCTGCTGAAGATGGAAAGCCTGCTGCACGAGCGCGTGATCGGGCAGAACGAGGCCGTGGTGGCCGTGGCCAACGCGGTGCGTCGTTCGCGTGCCGGGTTGTCCGACCCGAATCGCCCAAGCGGCTCGTTCATGTTCCTCGGCCCGACCGGCGTGGGTAAAACCGAGCTGTGCAAGGCGCTGGCCGAGTTCTTGTTCGACACTGAAGAGGCGATGGTGCGAATCGACATGTCGGAGTTCATGGAGAAGCATTCCGTGGCGCGGCTGATCGGGGCGCCACCGGGCTACGTGGGTTACGAAGAGGGCGGCTACCTGACAGAGGCTGTGCGTCGCAAGCCGTATTCGGTGATCCTGCTGGACGAGGTCGAGAAGGCGCATCCTGATGTCTTCAATATCCTCTTGCAGGTGCTCGAAGACGGCCGTCTGACCGACAGCCATGGGCGCACGGTGGATTTCCGCAACACGGTGATCGTCATGACTTCCAACCTGGGCTCGGCGCGAATTCAGGAGTTGGTGGGTGATCGTGAGGCACAACGCGCGGCGGTGATGGATGCCGTGAGTTCGCACTTCCGTCCTGAGTTCATCAACCGCGTCGACGAAGTGGTGATCTTCGAACCACTGGGTCATGACCAGATTGCGGGCATTACCGAGATCCAGCTGGGCCGTCTGCGTCAGCGTCTGGCCGAGCGTGATCTGAGCCTAGAGCTGACGCCTGAGGCGCTGGAGAAGCTGATCGCCGTCGGCTACGACCCGGTGTATGGCGCGCGTCCTCTGAAGCGTGCGATTCAGCGCTGGATCGAAAACCCGCTGGCCCAGCTGATTCTGTCCGGTGGCTTCATGCCCGGCACCAGCATCAAAGGCACAATCGTGAACGACGAGATTGCGTTCGTCTGATTCGCGGCTTCTATATAGATAGAGGTGAAAGGGCGCTCCACGGGGGCGCCCCTTTTTTATGGGCATCGGAATGTGGCCTCAAGGCGGCGATTTTCGGGGTCAGGAGGCCGTCTCGAAAAAAAGTCGCAAATCATTGTCTTAAAAGCAATTTAGAGGGTTGACAGCTGTTTCTGGGAATGTAGAATAGCGCGCCTCAGAGACGTGAACGCAGCGATGCAGACAGGTTGAAGAGGCTGAAAATGCAGGAGATTCAGGGCAGTATGTGCAAGACTCGTCTAGCAAAGAAGTACTGAATTTGTTGTGTTAAAGCGCGTCAAACGCTGCATCTGAAATTGATAGATTTGAAAAGATCGTTCCGTGATAGCTCAGTCGGTAGAGCAAATGACTGTTAATCATTGGGTCCCAGGTTCGAGTCCTGGTCACGGAGCCAATTTCCAGAGGTAGTACCGTCGGGGTATAGCGCAGTCCGGTAGCGCGCCTGCTTTGGGAGCAGGATGTCAGGAGTTCGAATCCCCTTACCCCGACC
>NZ_JBWKWB010000015.1:0-142414 GCF_059421985.1 Pseudomonas sp. GW821-FHT02A11 | reverse complement strand
CTGTGCCAGTGCCCGCAACAGTATTCGAATTTTGGACGACAGAAACCGTCCCGGCTTTGTACCAGGGCATATGGATTCCTTCATATTGCGTTAGGTTTAGGCACTCCTCGCATCAGAGGAATGGAAATGGAAGTCCAGCGGTGTTTATAACCAGCGCCTGGGGAAGTCGATCAACTAAAAGCCCAGTCATCTGCGGAGAAGCAATCAAACTCGTAACGTTTCGCATCGTTGTTGCGCCAGCCGTGCTGAAAATAAAACTAATGCCTCCTGAGTACCCGTATGCGCCTTCGGCAAAGCCAAGTTGATATGGCGCAGTTCCGGTGTATGACGGGGTCAGGACAACAGTCGCACCTCTTGACCATGGTAGACAGGCGGCAAAATCGCCTGCTCCAAGTGCGATATCGACGATGTTGTGCGAGACCACGAGGCCGCCAGACGTGCCGCCGGTGGAAATCACATCCCACCGCCCGCCGTTGTAGGCGCTGCCGTAGTAATTGCCAGGGGACATCGCCGGTGGCGGGGGGGCCTGAATTACCGTGGCAATATTCAGCGCCGGTTGCAGGGAGTTGAAAGTTATCACGCCAGCCTGATTACGAGTCTTTACGTACGGCCTTCCAGCAATGTTGTCTGCCATCAGGTCGAAGACATAGGCCTTAGTAGAAGTGCTCGCCGCCGAATAGATGAAGGTCACGCTTGACCCAGATACGGACGTTCCTTGCAGAACGCCTTTGCCGACCAAGAAGCAAAGTGGGCTGCGGGCATTGGCAACGGTGATCGTGTACATCTGCTCGCCAGTGGAATCTGGCTGTTGTGTCCATGAAGATGCTTGGTCGGGGTCGACGTTATTGCCCTTGATGTAATACCGCCCCCACATCTCCTCAACTGCCAGATAGTCGCTTTTCACAAGGCCATAAACAATCTTGTCGGTATCAAACAGAAGCTCCCCATTTTCCTTGCGAAGCTTCATCAGTAATACCCGTAGTAGATTCTGCAATTGGCGGCGAAATAACCCCAGCCGTTAGGGTTGAATGAATACGCCCAAGACAGAACATTGTTCACCAAAGACACCGCGGGCCTTTTTCCCTTTTCTCTTTGAAGATCAACCAGCGGGACGATGATGAAATATGACGTCTTGCCCGCCGGAGGCGCTGGAATAGCAAAACTTCCATTTAATCCTCCGGTGTCGATACTTCCCATCGTCTGGCTTAGTTTCATCGTCAAGTTGATTGATACGGTGCCGTCAGGGCGGCGGATCGTGATCCCCGCCATTACATCACTGCCTCAAGAATCACCACGCCGCCGGAAACCATGTAAAGCCCGCTCTCATCGAGTTGGATGTATTTCCCATTCGTTGTACCGTTTCGGATCAGCAGTTGACCAAGGTTGAAATCGATCTGCATGCGCGGTGTTCCGTACAGCGTGTAGGTGGCAGAGTACAGCGTTGATCCAACCACACCGTTGGTGACAGCGAGCTTGCTGATGAACGCATCCCTGATGAAGGTCTGCCCATTCTGCACGGTAAATGGCGTGTCGAAGCCGCCAGATGCATTAGGATTGACGACAGAGAATCGGTCAGCATTAACCAAGAACTGGCTTTGAAGGCCGCCCGGCCCGTTTTCAATACCCAGGCCAATGCCTGCGAACTCGTATTGGCCCTGCGCGTTGACCTGCATCCTTACGGACCAAGAGCCCGTCACCTTGCCGTTTACACCCGCAATTGCTTGCGATTGGGTTTGGATGTCAGCAGTGTTCCCGTCAACCTTCACTCCGACCTGTTGAAGCGCAGTCGCGGTCGCCGAATTGTTGTCGGCAACCACTTGTCGCAGATCCGTGACCTGAGCCTTGTTGCTGTCGACCGCGGCAGTCAGTTGCTTAACCGTTCTCGCGGTTGCCTCGTTCGCGCTGGCAGCTGCCTTCGACTCAGTGACGATACTGGCGGTGCTGCTCCAGCCTTTGAGCGCATCTACCAGTTCACCTTCACCGTTGTCCTCTCGGTACGCCGCCCGCAGTACAGCCACGGTCGATGCCTGCGAGGTCAGTTCGCCGTTGATCTCGGTGATCTGGGTCGTGTGCGTCTCGACCTGTTCAGCGAGGCCTTGGGTAGTTTCCAGCAGATCGCCGACATCCGCCCAGTACGCAGCATTCGGCGGCGGTGTGTTGACCGGCACGTCCTGCTCCGCCTGGAAGATGCGGCCGTCCACGACGATCATCTGCCCTTTGGTGTAGGTCGCATCTGGGTCATAGGCTTTGAGGCCGTCCAGCGCGTCAATCTGATCCTGCAGGACATTGATCAGATCAATCTTCTCCTGCAACTCTTGGCCAAGATGCGATTCGTTGATCTCCCCAGCAATCTGATCAAGGACCGGATCGGCATCCATGCTGCTCTGGCCAACCACGCCAGCACCAGTCGGGTAGAACGGTCCAATATTTCCTGTTCGGTCAACCAGGCGCGCCCAGAAAAAGAACGTCACGCCACCCTTCAGGCCCTGCAGGTTGTACTCGGACTGGGGGTAGGCCAGGTCGCTGAGCTTTGTCGCGGCCTCCAAATCAGGCGTCGGGCCGTACCAGATCTCCGTGCGCTGGGTGTCTTCCGCACCTGGTGGGAAAGTCCATTTCAGGTGAATGCCGAAGATCAGCGGCAGCGCCGTCAGCGAGGTTACCGCCGGCGGCAGGCCTTCTTTGCCGTTGAGCTGGGTAAGGATCGATGTGCGCCAGATCGACGAGATGTCATAGGCGCTCACCGCACGCACCCGGGCCAGGTAAGCACCACGGTAGATGCCGGTGATGTCCACGCTGGTCGCGCCTGTGCGCTGCACCTTGATCCAGTTGCCGTTGTCCTTGCGCCACTCGACGTCGTAGCCCACGGCGCCATTCACGGCAGGCCAAGTGATCGTCATGGTGGTGACGGCCAAGCCCTGGGCGATCGCGGTGTTCGACGTCAGCGTGACGCTGGCCGGGGCCGGAACCACCGTGATCGGGATGACGCTGATCGGGCGCTCTTCCAGGCGCGCGCCGGTGTCGATGAAGGGGAACTTGCTTGGCTCGAACTGCACGGCCGCGATTTCGTAGTCACCCTCGGTGGTGCGTTTGGTGCTGAGCACGCGGTAGAAAGGGATCGCGAGGTCGTCAGCGTCGAGTGCCCATTGCAGCTCGGCCGTCGGCGTCTCGCTGTACGCCGTGGTGACGGTGATCGCGCGACCGGATACCGACTGCACGGTGCGGCCTTCAGCTTTGCCGCTGGGCAGGTTGATGATCAGCCGGTCACCGGCCTTGGCCAGGGTGTCACGGTCAAGTGTCACGACGCGCCCGGCCCCGGCGGCGATCCGGCCGCCGATCTCACGGCCGGCCAGTAACGAGTCAGCCACCGGGATAATGAAGCCTGGGAGCGGGATCGCGCCTTCCATGCCGGTCTTGAACGTGACGGTCCGGTCCTGATTGTTGCTCAGCACCACCCATTTGCCGCGGCGCTGGGCTTCGGATGCCCGCGTGCAGCCAATGGCGCTTATCTCGACTGGCTTGTCGCCGAAGCGGCGCTGCAGATCGGGGTCAGAATAGGCGGTTACGTCGGTGTCGTAGTTGTTGGCCGGGTTGTCAAAGCTGACGATAGCGCGCGAGTAACGGGTTTTGCTCGAGGCGCTGCCGTACGAGAACTTGCCGTCGATCACGTTCGCGCGGGTGAAGACGTAGTCGAAATCCTGTGTGCGCGGCATATCCGCCTGAGCGACCAACTGGCCCTGTGCCCAATAGGTCATGCCCCGGTAAATCGCAGAGATGTCGCGCAGCAGCGTCCAGGCCTCGGCCTTGCCCTGCAGGTTCATGTCGCAGAGGAATCGAGGCTCTTGCCCGCCCGCGCCGTCGCCGACCAACTGGTCGCAATACTGGGCAATCCGGTACAGCTCCCATTTGTCAACCATGAAGGGCTTGATGCGCTTGCCCAGGCCGAATCGGTCAACAGTGCAAATCCCGTAAGTGATCCACGCCGGGTTGTTGGTCCACGCCTGCTTGAATGTGCCGTCCCACACGCCCGTGTAGCTGCGAGTCACCGGGTCATAGTTGCTCGGCACCTGCCACTTGCGGCCGTTGCAGTCCACGGTCACCGCCGGGATGTTGGTGAACTGCTCGGCGTCGAACTCGATGTACAGCAGCGCGGTGTTCGGGTACCGCAGCTTCGCGTCGATCACCTCGGTGTAACCGGCGATCAGCATGGTGTCAGCGATCTTGTTGCGGTTCTGGTTTGGCGTCAGCCGACGAACGCGGATCTGCCAGCCGAATGTGGCCGCTGGAAGATCGATACGACGAGACCTCTCGTAACGGGTGGTCGTCTTGCCATCGACAGCCTCGTCCAGCACCTGCTGATACGCGCCGCCATCAGTGGCAACATCGACGGCATACTCGATCCGGTAGCCGCCAACGTTGCCGTTGTCGTCCTGCTGCTGGAGCGCCGGCCAGGCGAAACGCAGGCGCACGGCTGATAGTTGGGTGTTGGTCAGGGAACGAACCCAGGCAGTGTCGCTGCGCAGCTCGACGTTTACGGTGGTTTCATTCTCCACCGCAGGGATGCCGGGGATGTAGGTCTGATCCACCGCGCCGGTGCGCCACTCCCACTTCACATTCGGGAAGTTGACGTTGCCGCTCGCGTCATTGATCGGCGTGTTGTCGAGATAGATGTTCTGCGCGCTGGGCACGCCGTCGAACTCGCCCTCGCCCACGGCGATCAGGATTTTGGCCAGGTTGGTCGAGCGCAGGCTGTCAGCGGCCTCGATCGGAGTCTTGGGGCTGCTGCTGCCGCCCTTCTCGCCGGTGATTTCGATCTTTGCAGCAGCGCCCATTCTTTTCTCCAGGCATAAAAAAACCGCCAATCGGCGGTCGGGTCATCCAGTTCAGAATCAGGTCTTGTCTTCGGCGTAGATCGAGGCGCTGATGATCGCGCCGCCCCAGCGCCGACGGCCGATGCAGATCGGCACCGGGTTGCCGCTTGCGGTGGTGTTCTTGGCGCTGCCGAAGGCGTACGAAGGCAGGTTCTCTGGCGCGGCGCTTTGCTTCAGGCCGGAGGCTTGCGGGCTGAGCATTTGAATAATGCCGCCAGCCGTAGATGCGATCCCGCCCGCAATGAGCGCCGCACCTTGCGCAGTGGTAGACCCGTATGCAAAAAAACCGATGACTATCAGTGCGACACCCAATATGGTTTGCATGACCCCCGCTCGTTTGCTGCCATTGATAACTGGCACGATTTTAAGGGTTCGAGTGCCGCCCAGGTCGAAATCCTTCTCGCCAACATTTTCGCCATTTCGAATAATCGCGAATCGGATTCCGAGGCGTCCCAGGCGGACTATTTCCTCAGAAAATCGATCGCCGAGAGAGCAGCGCAAAGCCTTGAAAACCTCATTGGTGCTGCCGGTGTCGAGCACGTAGTCCTTTTTTCGGAAGAACTTCCGCCCAAGGATAGAGCTCAGTTCGATGGTGGTGCGTGGCGTGTAGTGCGCTGCTGTTGCGGCCATGATTTCTCCCAGTCGAAAAAAAACCCGCCGATGCGGGTTCAATTTAATAATTCGCTCTTTCAGATTGCTGTAGGTGAAATATCAAACGCGTCACCTGACAGCGTGATTCTACGTCGCGTAGTTTCTCCAGCCTTTACGTCAACTTCACGCTCAACCAGCCCCCAACCACCGCATGCAGCACTTGGCTTAACGCCCAAGATGTGCTTTCCAGCGCGAATCCCAAAACGCGCCACTTCACCCGAGGCAAACTCAGCAGCTAGGGTCCCGTCGATATACAGCCTGTAATTACAGCCAGCCCCATACAAGCCGCTGTCACGCGTGACCAATAACTGAGCATCTGATTTTGCCGAAAAAGCAAAAAGTCTACTGCTAGGTACCGGATCTGCGTTCTCTGCTGACACCGGTGATGTAGAGCACCCGGCAATTGAGAAAAGAGCAATGGCGCTGAGAGCAAAAACGCGCATGGGAAATCCTTCCAGTGGAGTAATCCTCTGGAAAGCTACCATACGCGTCGATGTAGATGGAATCAGTGCCGCCTTTCAGTCACAAGGTCTCCGGTAGAGCATTGATGAAAGACTTTGCGCCAATGGGCCATCAATGCCTCATCCGGCGGCATGCAGCACCATCCCAAGAATTGCTTAACTACCGGATGGTGCCCGCCAGCCGTTTGAATAAGAACATCAGGGTTCATGCCGTGCTGTGCACAGAACTCAAGCCAAACGACCTTGGCTGCGTTCATCTGAGCCATGATTGGCGGCGGGTTGTCAGAGGCTTGAACGGCCAATGCGATGCCGCGCATTTCCAACTCAAATCTTGTCGCCACGTTCAACAGCATTCTGGTTCTGTCTAGGTACTCAAGACTCTGAACTTCAACCATTTGGCGTGGGCAGGTGTCGACAAGTCGCCTCACTCGATCAAAGTCGTGGCTCGCGGTAGCTTCGATTGTGAGCTTTACACGATCTTCAAGCTCTAGATTACTGTAATCCATCGGGTCTATACCTTCTTGGTTTCGGTACGCCGAAAGCCCCGCCTAGGCGGGGTGCTTCGAGTTATGCAGTCTATGCCGCGTCGAGACCGAGGGTCATCTGGAGTTGATCGCGCCAATGATCCACATCATGAACAAGCCGAGGCTTTTGATAGCGAAACCTCGCAAGTGCGCTACCTCCGAGACTTGCAACCTTCTGAGCATCACTCAAAGCTTTGCAGGCCTTCTCGAATTGTTGCATCTCGTTTAGCTCACCATGGAGCAGAGCATCAATGTGCAGGTCCGCCCAAACCGCGAACCTTGCATCCAACCAGCGAGCGAAGCCGACAGCTAGTTTTGGGTGGAGCCACGTTCCCCCACCCCTGCCGCGTTGCCCAATAATCAAATCCCCGGATTCTCGGGTATTTAGCGCCTCGGACAGAGCGGCCAGATATTCCTTTGTTTCTGCGTTCGCAAGCCAGTGATCAACGCGCTTTCCATATTTTTTTGCGATCTCGGTGGCGTTCAGCCAGCCGTCGCTGTTGAAACGAACGGCCTGACCTTCGAAATTAAACGGGATGATCGCTGAATTCATGCCGTTTTCCTCATCTCAACCGAAACCGCCGCACTCGGGCTGAATCCATCCAGAGGCATCAGGCTTTTCTCGCTAACCGAATAGCGCTTGCCCTCGACAAGGATCATCCAGCTATCTTCAATCTTGCGGATGAGCTGGCCAGAGCGGCCAATCAAGTTGGCACGCTCCGGGCTGAGGATCAGGGCGCGTCCGCCTGCTTTGAGGTTGAAGTTCATGCTGCATCCTCCAGCTTGACCGCGTAACGCTTCGGCTCCGTGAAAAGCACGTTCATTCCGCTGACCCAAGATTGGAACTCCCGAAGCTTGGCGCGATAGGTTTTCAGCTCACACAGTGCGCCTTCAACCTCGTAACCGTGTTTTTCCAGTTCCCGCAGAATTTCCTCGCAAGGCGTTCCCTCGCTCGGGATGCGGCGCAGATCTTCCAGCGTTACGTCGAGCCAGGTGTGCTCACCGGCTTTTTCGATCAGCATGCCGGGGCGACGCCGAGTCAACACTTCAACCGGGAAGTGGATGCTCAAGCGATCAGCTTTCTTCTCATGTGGAAGGTACTCACCTTCAATCCCGTAGGCAGCGACGAAGTTGCAGGCAGCCTCCATCTGGTCGCCAGGAATCAGTTCAATGCGTGGAACGTTGAAGCGAGCGTGCAAGGCTGACGACATCTTCATGGCAGCGCTGCGCTGGTGCGAAGCATCCAGCTTGGCCACTCGGCAGCGAATCACGTTGCTGATGATTCGCGCCCCTTCAACACCTAGAGCTTCCTGAACCGCTTTTGCAACCAAGCCTTGGCTGGATAAGTCAAGCTGCTCAGCCATCCAGTTGAAAGCGGCGATGTAGCCTTCCTTTACTGCCGCGGCCCTCTTGCCGGTGAAGCCCATGACCAGAAACATAAAGCCGTCTTTGGTCATGTCCCACTGAGGCAGACTGCGGCCCGAGCCGTCGATGTAGGCACTGAGCGTAAAATTGCGCTCAGTGAAATCGGTGGAGCATTCCAGGCCATCGATCTTGCGCAGCACGTCTTTGTGAAGCTTGCCGAATCCTTCTGCGACCTGCTGGGTGGATGTGAAGACCTCGCCGTTGCGGGCCTCCACGAATTTGCGCATGTCAACCACTGTGT
Source organism: Pseudomonas sp. GW821-FHT02A11 (assembly GCF_059421985.1). Classification (NCBI taxonomy): domain Bacteria; kingdom Pseudomonadati; phylum Pseudomonadota; class Gammaproteobacteria; order Pseudomonadales; family Pseudomonadaceae; genus Pseudomonas; species Pseudomonas sp. GW821-FHT02A11. The sequence goes on along the minus strand of NZ_JBWKWB010000015.1, from coordinate 134,244 downwards.
TAGTATTCATCACGACGTTCTTCCTAGTAGATTTACGTTCTGCTTCATGAGCCTCAACCGTTGGCGCGGTTGGGGCTTTTTCATGCCTGTTTGACTTGCTCATCTTCCTGCTCCAGCGATTTCCTCAGACGGAAAACAATCTCGCCGCTCAGACTGCGGCCGTTCTCTGCCGCCTTACGCTCCAATCGCTCCCTCATCTCGCAAAGCATGCGGACTGCTGTGGTGATTTTAACTGTGCTCATGCTGCTTCCTTTGTGTTGTTTCTTTTTGTGTAGTTTTGCTTCCTTTGTTTCACTTGTCAACACGCGTGTGTCTTTTGTTGCTTTGTATGCTTCTAGAAGAATACGCTTTGCTGCGAAACCGCTTTATGAGGCCAATATGATCGACTTCTTCGCTGACAAACTGATCCGCCTACGAACAGAGCGGGGGCTTACCCAGCGCGATCTTGCTGCGCTGGCGGGCGTGTCGTGGTCTCAGATTTCAAAGTACGAGTCAGGCAAGTCAAAGCCGAGAAAGAAGATTCTCTGGGCTCTCGAGGAGGCGCTGAACTGCAAAGGTGAGCTCTCACGACTGGCCGAAGGCAACGAGGTCGCTTTAAGTATTCCGGCCGGGCTATACGCGAAACTAGAGAAAGCGGCATCTGATGCAGGAATGTCGATGGATGAGTATGGAGCTTTCTTTCTCTCAAGACTTGTCAGCTACAGCCATGACGAAATGCTCGGTATCCGCCCACCGCTGCTTTTCTCCGCAGATGACGTCAAAAAGGCGCAAGCGCGCATGAAACCTGGAGAGAAAGAGGCAGGAGTAAAGCGCAGGCTTAAAGAGATAGCTGACAAAACAGACGATGAGTCAATGATTCTTGCTGAGATTCGCGAGCGCCAGAAAGCGGATGGTCGAGTAGTCGAAGAATAGGCTCGTCAAGCTTACCTAGGCTAGTTCATCTATTTCCGCATACGAAAAGCCCAGCACACTGGCTGGGCTATAAACGGTATAAGGCTACAGAAACCCTGTAGAAATCCAATCGTCTGAAGGGAAGTGCTTGCCGATCGCTGACCTTTCAGTCTCGAAAAATACACCCAGCCCCCTCACTAGATCTGGCTGCTCCATGAAGGCGTGCCCAGGATCAAGGACAGTGAGCAACAAATAAGGATTGCCGCTCATTTCGCCAAGCTGACCATAAACAAGGACCCGATTTGACGTGTAACGCTGCGGGTCATCGATGCCCGACTTGAGCTTGCGATTCCATTCCCCAGTAACGGATGGCTCTTCGAGATGGACCTTCCGAAGCTGCATGTCCACAACACTTTTGGGCTTCTTAAACGCAGAGTCCTTGCCAAAGGTATCGCCGGGCCCTATACCTCCCTCACGCCATAGCTTGAACTCGCTGACAAGGGAAATGGCTTCACTTGGCGGCATTTGCAGCGTAAGTCGCCTGCTCAGGATCACTGCTGTCATTTAGATCGGGACTTTTTGCCTAGCTCTACCAGGTAATCACCGTGATCCTTGGCCACATAATCCAGCGTCGACTGATTGAGAAAAGCAGGGCGACCACGAGCCATCTTGCGCTCATAGGCGTTTAGATTGGCTTTCTTCCCATCGGTTGCAATGTGTGTCATTTGGTCGGCCCGCGGCTCAATTTGGTATTCGACTTTGACGCGTCGGTCAAGCAATTATACCTTGTGCACAACCGTTTACAACCATTCACAACCATTTGCAACAGTAAGCTAAATTGCTCTGCCGACCCTATTGTCGCCGACTGACGTCTTTGTGCCTGAGGATGAGGCGTGTTCTGTCATGCCAAGGCCCACCGAAAACGATGATCTCTGACGGCTTGCCATACATGTGGTGCAGCAGGAATGGGCCAGCGCCGTGCACTGCCGATGACTCGCCGGGCAGTTCCGGATCAGAGCCGAGGTAGATTCCTGCGTGGTTCGGGTGCTTGGTCCGGCCTACCTCCATCACGATCATGTCGCCGCGCTGCGGGCTTCCGACACGCTCAAAGCCTGCTGCCTCGTAGGCTTGTTCATACAGGCTCGGGCCGTCGGCGTGCTCCCACCAGCCGTCCTGCCGCTTGAAGGCTTCAAACTGCAGCCCCCATTCTCGTTTGTACCAGTCAGCGCAGACCTGCCAGCAGTCCCAGGCACCGTGCACGAACGGCCGACCCAGCAGCGGCGTGTGACCGGTGGGCACGACGGTGCGCAGATCGCCCTCTGGCCAACTCAGGATGTGCCAAGGCAGTTCCGTCGCTTCGCACATGGCCAGATCGCGCGGCGAAGGCCTGCTGGTGGCGTCGGGGTGCGAGTGAACGATGCCGATCACTTCGCCCAGGTCTTCGGCCGCTGCGTAATCCTCCGGAGCGATCCTGAACTCTTCGTTGGGCTCGCTCGCGGTGTTCGCGCAGGGGATGTACTGCTGCTTCCGGCCGATGGCTATCAGCAGACCGCAGCACTCACGCGGGTACTCGGCGGCTGCGTGCGCCTGCACCGCCTTGAGGATGTGTTTCAGCATGGTCAGCTCCGGGCGATCAGTGAGACAGCGGGAAAGCCGCCGAAGTTGTTCTGGTTGCCCGATCCAAACCGGACCACGCAGCCGGTGCCCAAGCAGCCATTGCACTGATCCTTTTCGGGATCGTCGGTAGGATTGCCGTCGATGTCGTAGTAGCGGCCCGTGTACTGACAGTCAGGCCCCCTGTATCCGCCGGTCAGCGCCCAATGGCAAAGCGTGGTCATCTGCCGGCCAATCGATTCGCCGCCGACATCACCTGGGCTCGCCATCTCCCACGAAACCGTCTCGCCATCCTCGTTGGTCTTCTGGTCCAGGTACCAGACCTCGATCGATTCCTGGGTTGGATCAGCGTTAGGGTTGCCCGCCGGGAAGTTGGCCGCGTCCAGGTACTTACCCATCGTGTGACGCATGGTCACTTTGAACTCGAGCAAATCCTCGAACGCCAGGCACAGCGCGGTGATCCGGCCATTGACGTTGCCCACTGACAGCGTCGGACGCACAGCGGTGCCGTCGCCATTGGCTTCGATGCCTTCAATCTGCACAGGCCAAGCACCGTACTCCTCGCCCTGCCAGAAAATGGGCTTGGCGGGCAGCTGGTCAGCGCTCTCGCCCGCAACGATCAGCTCCTGCGAGCTGTACGGGATGCGATGACCATGGAAGCGGAGGATATCCGCGCCGTAGTCGGTCCCGTCCAACTCGAACAGAATCACCTCACTGCCCGGCTCAAGCCGCATCAGGTCGCTAAGTAGAGGCACTGTCGACTCCTTGGGGGTGGAAAGCCTGGTTGAAGGTGGCGGTCAACTTGAACTGGCCGCCTCCGATTGGTGTTGGTACCGGCTTCTCGCAGGTGAACAGCCCCAGCACCCCCAGCGGCGTAGTCCAGAGAAAGGCCTTCGCGCCGGCATGGCGGTCAAAGAATGCGATGATCTCCTGCACCTTCGCTTTCGATCCGGTGTAAGTGATTGGGTACGACTCTTCCTTGTTGTTCGGGCCGTCGGCAACCAGCTGTGTGTAGCCATCGCCAAACGGTGATTTGCGCACCCGATACGTGATGTCGGGTGAATCCCCCGTCTGGGTCGGCCAGTTGAATCGTTCGATTGCCATATCAGGTCCTTGTCTGCCGGAAACTCACGCCGCCCGGGCGCCACGAATCAGCAACCGCCTTCTCGGCCGCTTGCTTGATCTGGATTTGAAGATTTTGCGCGAGGGCAGTCTGATCGAGCTCCATGCCTTCGGAGCTGCGGTCCTGCGTCACGATGCTCACTGGCGCACTGATCTGGATGTTCGATCCGCCGCCACCGATAGCCCGAACGCCCAAGGCGCCGCTTGAGGTCCGGGTCAGAGGCATGACCGCTTCGTCGCCCGCCTCTCCCATAACTCCCAGCTTGCCCCCTGCCATCCCGAATGCGGTTGGCGAGCTGACGACGCTGTTGGTGAAGGCTCCGCCGTTGGCGAACATCTGCACGCCATTGAGCCAGGCGCCACCGTCAGCCTGCGGGAAGTAGCTGGCCGAGTAACCGGCTTGCGAGGCGCCCAAGCTTGAAGATGTTGCCGCTGCCGAGCCAGACGCAAACCCGTTAGCCCCGCCCGAGAAATAGCCCAGGCCAGCCCCGAAGAGCGAACTGAGCAGCGAGGACGAGGCCTGCCGCGTAGCAATCCGCGCCATGTCGGCAAGGATCGACTTCGCGAAGTCCGAGAACGACAACTTTCCGGTCATGGCGAAGTTGACGATTGCGTCCTCCATGCTGCTGAAGGCGTGGGTGAACAGCGCCTTCGTCTGACCGGAGATGTCCCGCGCGCTGTCGAGGTAGTTTTCCCAGGCAGAGGTCGCGCCATTGGTCCAATCGCCCTGGGCGGTCTGCACGTCCGCGTAGTTCTTCCGGATCTGGTCGGTTGCCTTTTTATTGGCATCGGCGAGAGCCTGGGACTTCTTGGCGAACTCCTCCTCCGACATGTTTCGCGACGGATCAGACTTCTGATTCGCGAGGTCCAGCGATTGCTGGGCGAACCGATCTTGTTGCGCATTGAGCTGCGCATCGAGCGCGTTTTGCCGATCACCGCGACCAACGCCCAACACAGCGCGCTGCCCGGCCAATTCCAGGGCCTTTTGCTGCTGACCCAAAGCCTGCACATACGAGTTGATTGATCGTTCCTGCTTGGCAAGCCTGCCCTCCTCGTTGGTCGCCAGCACCGAGAGCTCAGTGTCAGCATCCTGCTGCGCCTTGACCATGCTGGTCCTGGCATCGGCTATCTTCTGATCGAGCAGGATACGCTGCTGAGCGGTGGTTGAGGTTTTGTCGCGAGTCGCCTCCAGTGCGGAGATCTCGGCCAGATAGGCGTTGGTGACTTCTTCCTTCTCCGCCTGGATCAGCGCCGCGCGTTGGGCGGCGTACGACTCTTGCGAGATGATCCCGGCCTTTTGCTGGGCGTCCAGGTCTTTCTGTGCGTTGCTGTAGGTCGCGGTCAGCGCCTTCAGCTGATTCTGCGTGTCGTTGAAACTGGTCAAATCCAGCTGGTTCGCCGGGCCCGACAGTTTTTTCTCGTACGATTTGCGGATGTCGCTGATGCGCTGCTCGATCTCCACCTGGGAGCGACCAGAACTGAGGCCTTGGGTGCGAGCCTCGGCGATCTCCTTTTCCATCTTTTGCTGGTCGGTCAGGTATTTCAGACCATCAGCCAGCCATTTGTCCTCGCCCGCGATCTGCTGACGGCGGCTCGACTCTTCCTGTCCAGTCAGCGCGGCCTTCTGCTGCTGAAGGTCGACGGCTTTCTGGGCTGCCGCGATTTGCTGCTGGTAGTAGGCGACCAGCTTTTGGTTTCCAAGCTCCTGGGCATCCTGCAGCTGGCCCTGTAGCACCTGTAAACGGAACAGCTCAGGACTGGCTTGCAGTCCGGTCTTCAGCTCGTTCCATGCGCTGCCAATGCTCCGCTGTACCTCGTTCCAAGCTCTCGCAAGGCCGCGAGTGGAGTCTTCCATTTCCTTGTTGCGGCGGGTCATCTCATCCGCAACCGCGGTGGACAGGGTCTTGATCGCCCCCATCCGGTCGCCCTGCTCTTCCAGAGCCCGGATCTGATCGTAGGTGGACTGAGTGATGACGCCGTATTTGTTGCTGTACTCGACAGCCAGGTCTGTGACCTTGCCTTTGGTAGAGGACAGCTGGTCAGCGATGCTGGCCGCGCTTTGCCCAGTGGCCGCCGCCGTCTCGGTAGCTGCTCGAGCAACCTCCTGAAACACCTCGCCGGTGAGCCTGCCATTCTGCGCGAGCGACAGGACTGCCTCGCCAGCCTCGGTGAAGTGCCGGCCATCCGCCAGAGTGGTAGCGAACGCGGACAACTGGTCGGCCGTTTTACCGACAACGCCACCGGTGCTGATGACCGCCTTGTTGTACTCGTTGAACTGAGACTGCGAAGACAGCAGCGCCGCGCCTAAAACGCCTACGGCAGCAGCCGACAGCGTGAATGGGTTGACCAGGCCCAGCACATAGCCGCCCATGGCCTTTGCGGCTGCACCTACACCCCCAAAGGAGTCTTTGAGCTGACCCCCTTGCTGAAGCAGGACGGTGAATGGCGCCTGACCGCCCTGAAGGCTGGTGACAATGTCCGTAAACTGTGAAGGCACGGTCCGTAGAGCTGCGGCAGTTTGCTTGGCCGTGTTGCCGGTGCGCGATAGAGAGTCGTCGAACCTGGTGAGGTTCGCGCGAGACTGATCGATCTTCGTCTGGTATTCGCTGAACGTCGCAGCGTCCAGGCCTACACCCTTGTGCTTTGAAAGCTTGGTTTCCAGCTCATCCAGACGGCCCAGAGCCTTAACCGTCGGATCAATCTCGCCCAGCAGGTCTGCCAGCTCATCTGCCTGGCTCTTGATGGCCTTGGAGGCTTTGTCAGCCCCCCGCGCGACACCTTCCGCAGCTTTCTCGGCCCGTCCGCCCGCCGCCGTGAGCTTGTCGAGGTCGGAGCTCGCCTGCGCGGCATCGGTCGAATCGACCTTGATCCCGAGTTCAGCAATCGATGGCATGCTCGCTCCGCTATTTCGATTCGCTCATGACGAGCAAGGCCTCAGCCTCCATGACCCGCAGGTCCTGGAAGGCTTCGGTGATTTCTTTGCGCTTCATGCCGAGCATGGAGCCGGTTGGAGGAATTGCGGTGTAGTCGAGGCCGATCGCCCCACCCATACCCACACGCCACTGAGTTGACATGGCCTCAAACAGCCTGAAGGCAGGCCAGAGGTCCGGTAGCACATCGTGCTCAACGTCCGGAATGTCAGCCTTGGTCATGCCGAATGCAGCCAGATCAGCGTCCGACGGCCCAGACTCATACAGAATCCGGGCCGTCGAAATCAGTTTCCCAAGCGAGCTGGCTGATAGGCGCCCTGGTAGGCATCCAGCACGGCCTGAGGCGCACCAATGCAGGTGGTGACCAGCGCGGTGATGGCTTCATCGTCAAACTTGTCGTCGAAGCCCCAAGCGGAGACGATGTCCTTGATCTGGCTGACCTGCATGGCGATTTCGGACGCGGTTGCCTCCTGCCACGACGTTCCAAGCTCCTGAGCTTTTGCGGCGTGCTCCTCACGCGCCGCGTTCCACTTGTCGAACAGTGCCGATAGGGCCAAGCGATCGAGGTACTTGAACTCGAATTCCACGTCCACCGGCTTTTCACCGATGCGCGGGATGGCGACCTTGGCTTTGAAGGTCGGGTTTTGGGCAATCTTGATCTTCGCCATGGCTTACGCGGCCGCCTGATAACGGGTAGGACGGGAGGCCAGCGACAGGGTGATGGCGCGGGTCATGATGTTGTTACGCGACAGCGCAGGGGTCGAAGTGATCGACACGTAAGCGTTGTAGTAGATGACCGACCCGTTCGGTAGGGTCAAGCGCAGCGGACGGGCTTCCTTGTCTTCGTCAGCGGCCTCGCAGACAGGCACGTACGCCAGAGCAGGGTCGTCCGCGACGGTGACGGTCATGCTGATTGGCGACTTGGTGGTCGGCAGTTGGCGGTCTTCATCTTCCTCCAGAAATCCGAAGGTAGTGAACTGCTGGTCTCCACCGCTGGTGGCCACGTCGGTGATCTGGCTGATTTGAGCCCAGGCGCTGACTTCGCGCACCGAACCGACACCTGCGCCGGGGGTGTAAACGGTAGCCTTGGTGGTGTCGATGCCTTCCAGATCAAAGGTGCCACTGTCGGCATCAGAAACACGCACGACCTTGTCGTTAAGGCGCGTCCAGCCGGAGTTCACGACGATGATGTCCCCGGCGGCCAGGCCATGGGCGGCAGCAGTGGCGACAGCAGGGTTTGCGTTGCTCAGTGCGGTCACGCTCTTCGCAGCGCTCAGGGTTGCCGCGATTTCCAGAATTGCGCCGTTGGGCAGTTTGAAAGCCATGTGGGTTTTCCTCGTACAGAAATGAAAAAACCCGCACTTGGCGGGTTCTGGGTTGCCCAACGGGCGGTTCAGTTGGTATCGGCGCGGTACTGAAACGACGCTGATACGGTGAGCGTGTTGTCGCCTTGAATCGGTGGACCGGGCTCAACCGGTGTGAGCACCATTACTTCGAAGCTGCCCTGCCTCAAACGCAGGTACGCCGGGAAAAGGCCTCCAAGGTCGTCTACCAAGCCCTCGGCATCGCCAGTTCCATTACCGGCAGGCGTCACAACGTTGATCTGAAACACGCCGGTGTAAGCGCGGTGGTCGCCGGAGAGCGTATTGGTGTTCGTGCCTGCCGGCAGAGTGAAAGCGGCGAGGTAGGTTTCGTCTGGTTCCGGGTCGAAGCTCACGCCCTGATACGCGATGCGCAGGCCGCGCGCGGCAGCCCATACAGCAAGGCGCTGCTCAAACAGGGAGCGGATGACTTTGTGGCTCATACCTGGTTGTTCCTGATGGCTTCCAGAACGATTTGCTGGAACCGCGATACAGTAATGCGGACCATGCCGCCCGGCGCCTGGGTCGAGTGCCCATATTCAAGCGGGATTGCATAGGGCAACGAGTTGGTGATGTAGGCCGTCTCACCGGCTTTGAATTCGATCGCACCGTCGACAATACGCGCAGTGGACTTGCGCCCGCTCGGGTCGACCTCGTCCGTCGTGGCGTTGTCAGGCGACCCGATGCTGAACATCCAGTTACCACGGAAGCGGCCGCCGACGTAATCCTTGCCGGAAACCAGCCCATTCACGTTGAAGTTCTGGACCCGCTCAGCTTTGGTCAGCGGCTTGGCGTATTTCACGCCCTTGCGCAGATTGCCGGACTTGGTGAAATTGCTGTCGTCGAGATTGATCAGCGTGTTGCGGACGGCAACCTTGAAGTCGTAGTCATCGGCGGCGCGGGTGTTCTTTTGCTGATGCGCGACATTGGCAGCCCAGATTTCCGGGTTGCCCACGGGCGACATGCGGATCACGCTGCTGCCCAGCTCGATGACTATCTCGCGCAATGTTGCGTCGATCGCCAGCTGCGCCTGATCGGCAAAAGCCTGGATCTGAGCAGCGAAGCCGCCGCTCAGTCCTGAATATTTGGAAGCCATATCACTTCCTCAGTTGAACCGTCCAGGTGGCGCCCGCGGGATCCTGGCTCACGTTCAGCACCCGCTTCGCCGCGATGATGTCGCCGATCTTCGGCTCGGCGGGTGTCGTCGTCGGCAAGCCAGCAACAGAGATGAACAGCTCGTTCTGGAGGATCAGCAGCTTCTCGTCGGTGGTCTGAATCAGGGACCCATCGATCTCCTTTGCAAGGTAGCTGCCGAAGGTCCCACGCCCGGTGTAGGTAACAGTTCCTCCAGTGGTAGTGCCAGTGGACGGGTCATAGACCGGGGTCGACTTGCGCGAGCCTTCCACGGGCTTCACCGCGTCGGCCAGGCCGTCCGGATCGTCAAACGCTTCGGCCAGCTCGGCCTGAATCTCTTCGCGCATTCCCATGGCTACACCCGTTTGAGCATGATCGTGCCCGAGCGCTTGACCCACGGCGCCAATAGCGCGAGAGCGAAATTCTCGCCGGCGGAAAGGTCAGTCGAGCCTTCCGCATAGGTTTTGCTGACGGAAGTGCCCGACTGAGCCGATACCGTCTTGCTCAGCACTTCCTTCTGGGTCGCTTTGTACAAGTTGCCCGCCGCCGCTTCCTTCGCAACCTGAGCGCCTGCAAGCTTGATAGCGTCAGGGGTCGGATCGGCAACAGGTCTATTAATCTTGGCCGTGAGCCAGGCATTCGCCATCGCCACAGCAAGGGCCGCATCACCGGTGCCCGCCCAGTCAGGACCCAACTGAGCGATGACATCGGCCACGGTGATGAAGTCGGTCATGTGCTTGTCCTTATTCCTTCGGCACCAGGGCCTGCAGCTCTTCTTTCTTGGCGGAGGCGTCGAACGTGATGTTTTTCGCGGTCAGCCAGGCTTTGAGGTCGTCGACCTTCATTTTCAGCGGGTCGGTTTCAGTGTTGGTGTCAGCCTTCGGCTTCTGAGCGGCGATCGCTGCTTCGATCTCTTCGGCAGCGCTGCGGGAGGCGTAACCCACTGGCGGGTAATTGCTCGCCTGATAGCCAGCCTCAACAAACTCAGCAACCGTCGGGCCGTCAGTACGCAGTCCGTTTTCGTCGGCGCCGGTGACCTTGATGCCTGCTCGCTTGTAGGCCTCGATGATGTTGGGGTTGTCGCCCTGCACGAAAACATCAGTCGCCGCGCTGATCACCCCGAAGAACTCACTGAGCAGTCGATAGCACACACCGGGCTCGGTGCCCGGCTTGTCGGTGTAGATCACTTTCATGATTCGCTCCCTTGCAACGGAGCGCCCGAAGACGCCCCGTCACAGTTGGATTACGGGGTGGTGGTGCCGCTGATCACGGCGGCGAACGGAACCTGCTTGCGGTCGAAGACGCGCTCCCAGTTCGCAGCAGCAGCGTACTGAGCGGCGGTCGGACTGAGGTTCTGGTTGTTGCTGCCTTTCCAGCTGAAACCGGCAGGCTGCAGGATGAACGTCTTACGCTCCCACAGGACTTCAGCACCACCACCGTTGCCGCCGCCTGGCTTGCGCTCCAGTTCGACCGGAACGGCTGGGGTGCCCTCGCCGTAGCCGAAAGCGCCCTGGCCGAAGAACACCGACAGGTAGCGACCCGCGCCGTAGACGAGGCTGTCGTCCATGAACACCGGCTTGCCCAGATAGGTGGCCAGGATGATGCGACCGTCGGAGTCGCGCAGGTACTCGATGAGGTCCTGCTTGACCATCTGGTTCATCACCACGGAGTGCACGCCGATCGCGGAAAACACGTCGGCAGCATCGCCAGAGGTGAAAGCAGCATCCTGGAAGGCGCCAGCGCTGATGGTCGCACCGGCGTCCACCACCATGTCACCGGCGTCGTTCGCGATGTTCGATGCGATCACGCCGCGCGCCGCGCCGAGCAGGTAACGCTGCCAGCGGCGGGTCCAGTAGGTGCCGAAGCGGTTGCGGATGTGCTGCATCGGCTCGGTGTTGGCCAGCTCGGACGTCAGGTCAGCAACACCATAGCCTTTGTTGAGGTATAGCGTACGGGCGCGCATGGTGCCCTGCTCTGCCTTGCCTACTTCACCCAGGTCGTCCGGGTTGTCGTTCGAGATGTTCGGCTCTTCATCAGCATCCAGATCCTGCCAGTAGCTGATTTCCGAGGTGCCTTGGCCGTTCTGCGCGATGGCGTCCAGTTCAGGCGATTTGACGATGATCCCGGATTCGAAGACCGCAGTCTTTTCCGGGGAGTTGATCGGCGCGATGGTGCCGTAATAGTCGGCGACAAAGATGTCCGCCAGTTGGGTCGTTGCCATGGATTAGGTTCCTTTGGTGGCCAAGAGTTTTTTGAACGCATCGGGGTTGTCGCGGGCCAGCGCAGCGCGCTCGGACTCCGTGTACTCGCCCCACTTCTTCGTGGCCTTGCCACCGTTGTCGCCGGTCTGCCCGGCACCCTGAGCCCTTGGCCAGAGGTGTGTTGCTGTTTCACGCAGCGATTCCGCCCATTCGAGCGGCGACAGAGGCGTCTTGCCGTCCTTGCCGTAGATGACCTCGCCATCACGGTCGGTGGCAATCGCCTCGCCGTCTTCGCTGAGTTTGAAGGTGCCCTTGGCGCGCAGGATGATGTCCTCGGCAGCCTCGGGCAGCGCGCCGGCCTTGATGGCAGCGGCACGGATGGAGTCGGCCAGCACTTTGTCGCTGTAGCGCGCAGCGAACGCCTCTGCCTTGTCGGCCCGAGCTTTTTCGGCGGCCAGCTGCTTGTCGTAGTCGCCACGAAGGCGCTCGGTGCGGCGAGTGATGACCTCGTCGAGCTTGCCCTCGGCAATCAACTTGGTCTCTTCGTCCTGGCCGACCTTGGCGAGCAGCCCTTTCACCGCGTTGATGTCCAGGCCCTCGAACTGAGTCTTGAAGCCTTCCAGCTCGGTCGTGGAGGTCTTGAGCTTGCCAAGCAGCTCAGAGTTCTTGTTCTTGAGCCCGGCAGTAGCAGCTTCGACTGCAGCAGCGATGGCGTCCTTTACGGCCTGGTCTTCAAGATCAATCTGGTTTTCGTCAGCCACTTGGTGCACCCCTTGGGTTTGATTTCCCGCTTTGCGGGCATAAAAAAACCCCGGCATGGCCGAGGTCTGTGAAGTCTTAAGGTGTTGCTATTTCACAACGCTTAATCCACGCATCACCAGATAGTCGGCGAACTGCGTGCGACTCGCGACCCACAAGGGAGGGTCAAGCATTGATCCCTCCGTGCTGCGTGAGAGCGGAATCAGCGTTCGACCGTCGTAGCCATGGGTTGGCTCGTGGACCTTGAACCCGTGGTCAGCAGCGTACATTTCGATAGCCAGCATCACCTGCCCGTGTCGGATGCCGTAAGGAACCAAGGCCTCACTCAGAAATTCGTCACGCAAAATGATTTCTCGACGCGGCCAAGTCAGCGGCTGGGTCGGCGAGACTCGCGCACCCTTCCAGAGCATCGCCTCCATTGCCGCGCAGGCCCGCAATAGGTATGCCTCTTGAGAGAGATGACCTTCAGGTATCGGGTATCTGTAATAGCTGCCGTGAAACTGCAGCGATTCAATGTCGGCGTAACTGTTGGCACCATTGTTTGTGCCTCTTCCGTGTTCGACGATGATCATGGCGCGCCCTTCATGCTGGGCGATCAGCTTACACCAGCACGCTTGAACATTTCCGGCTCGATCTCTTTCAGTTCCGCCAGGGTCAGCGGCTTGAATACTTTGTTGAGTTGCAGCTTTGCGAACTTCTCAGGAGAGAGGCCGCCATTGCGGAAGAGCTTTCCTCGAACCGGGCCCAGTGCCGCATCCTGAAAGCTCGCAGGCTGAGTGGCGAGCCAGGTGTAATAGGTCAGCGAGGCATCGACCTGCCCGCCTCCGCTATCACCAACCGAAGCGCGAGTGGCGCCCTCCGAGAAAAAGTCATCCAGCCGAGTCACAGCCGTGGTTGTTGACCGGCAGTTGATGTGTGCCGGCGGCAAGGGCCCTTTACCCACTTTGAACACGCGGCCGTCTAGCCCCTTGCACTGCTGTGAGGTCTTGCGATCCAGCGTAGAGACCCAGCGGTAGCCTTCAACGACATCCGGGTTCGCCTTCAGTGTTTCCATGCGCGCAGTCGTGGCCACATGCTGGATTGCGGTTTGCACCACAGATGCCGCGTTGCGGTTGCTGATTGCCAGAACGCCGTCAGTGAAGTTCTGCGCGGCGGTACCGCGAACAGCCTGGATGATTTGGGCGTTCGTTTGGCCTTGGCCGAAGCCGAGCCTGATCGTATTGGTAACCCGCATCGTTTCGGCGCGTGTCCAGCCGCTGAGGAATGGCTTCAGCAGCTTACCGCCGTCAAGGCCAGTCACTTGCAGCGGATAAGAGAACACTGCAGCGCGGATGACAGCATTGCTCGGCACCACAGCATCAATCGAAAACGCATGATTCAGGCTGCTGGCCTCAAACGTCGACTCATAGAGCGCGATGTCCACCAAGTCAGCCTGAACCACATCGGCGTAGGCCTTGTAGATGTCCAACAGCTTGCCATCGACGCGCGCCAGGAACTCTTCCAGACGCTGACGGCTATAGGTCGTGAGCTCCTTGCGGGTGAGCTGGTCGCGAACCAACGTGTCGATCTGGCGCAGGTACTTCTCAAACTTCTTCACCTCGCCGGCCTTGAGCCGCTCAAGCATGACGCTATGCCGCGTCGTCTGCTCCAGCAGCTGCCCGTCCTGATCCAGCGGTACCGTCGCCATTGTCTTTGTCCAGATTGATACCAGCGGACTCACGTTCGTCGCTGATCAGTTCCGACTCGTCGTCGTAGCCCCGCTCGGGCAGCTTGCCGGTGGTGAGGTACAGCCAGTAGGTGTCGGCGCTCACGGTGCCGGCCATCACGGCCTTTTGCAGCTCCGCCAGCACCTGAGGATCGACAACTGGCGTGATGAACTCAGGCTTGACCGTGAACGTCACATCGTCGGGGTTGTAACCGGTCCACTCGGCCGCATAACGCAGGCCTTGCTCAATCGCTTCTGCGACGGACATGACGATGCTGTGCAGCGTGGCGTGCTGGTCGTTTTGGCGGGTCTTCCGGGCTTCCCCTGACTCGGTACCGCCGGTGGCGTCCATGACCTTGGCACCAGCTTCAAGCGCAGCGCTCTTCTGGTCACTCATCGCCGTGCGAACAGCCTCGATTCCCGCGCCCTGGAATTCCAGATAGCCGCATGAACCGCTTGGGCCCAAATCCCATGCCGCAGATGGGCCGGTCACGGTCAATTCCACCTTCTCGTCCAGGCCGGCGACCCACGGCTGCGGGTGGCTGGTCTGGTGCAGCGCGGTGAAGTAGTCGGCACTCAGCTGGTAGGACTTCACGGCGGCGCGCGCCATTGTCAGCAGCGGGACTTCGTCGACGTCCGGGGAGTTGTCGGTAGAGCCGCAGTAGATGACCGGAAGGTAACCCAAGCCGCGCACCAGTTCATTGTTGTTGCCGATCGCACCGAGTGGTCGTTCGTCCTCGATCAGTTCGCCGCCCTCGTCGCGCACCGCCGTGTAGCAGACGCCGTCGACCATGTAGAACTCGCGGTAGACCGTGGTGCATTCATGACTGTAACGGTCCTCTGCCTTCCGCCGGAACTCGCGGAACACCGCCAGCACCAGGTCCTGCCGACCGCCTTGGTCTGCAGTGTCCCAGTTGATGGCGTTGCGTGTGGCATAGGTTGAGAAGTACGGCTTGCCGCTGTCGTCGACGTTCACCACCAACGGGATGCGCCCATGTGAGACTGTCTGGCGCACCATGCGCAGGAACAGCTGCTTGAGGTCGAAGCCGTCAGCAGTGGCGTTGTCTTCTAGGTCCTTGAGCCCGGACGGCAGGCTGATCTCAGGGATCAGCCGGGAGACCAGGCCCATCATCGAACGCAGAGAGTCGCGCACCCAGTGCTCGTACTGGGCCCGGTCGCGGTAGTTTTTGTAGAGGTAGGCATTCCCTGCCGCATCGATCTTTTCCGCCTCGACCATGCCAGATGGCTTGGGCAGATACTTCGCGCTGCGATTGATCGCGCATTCGCCTTCGAGCGCGTCGTCCATCATCTGCCACTCGGGCAGATGGACGTCGTACTCTGGATTTGTCGATTGAACAGGCATTACGCCAAACCTCCAATTCGGCGGACGCCGCCAGTGCGCTTGCGTCTTGCCATAGTGACTGCGAAATACCTGAACCCGTCTGCCGGGTGTGACGACCAGTCGTGAAGAGGCTTGTCCTTCCAGCAACCGCGCTTGTCGTCCCACTCTTTGCGGTAACTCTCAAGGGCTGTGATGCCCTCCTCACACTTCGATTCGTCGAAAGCGCATGCAGGCAGGATCTCGCGCGCCTGCTCGATGCCTTCATCGATACCGAGCTTCGGCACGACATTGAACTTGAGGCTGTAGCGCTGGCCGTCGATCTCGTAGCCCTCACGGGCGAGCTCGCGGCGGGTCTTGCCGTCGCTGCCGAACTCGCGGTTGTCGATGTCGTGCGGGCCCCAGTGCTCGCCGTAGGTGTAGCCCCGATCCTTGAGCACCTTCATGTAGTGACGCAGGCCTTCGCCGCTGTTCTGGTAGAAGTCGATGATGTGGAACTCTTCACCGACGATCCGCACGAACCAGATCGCCGTGGAGTCGCCGACGCCGATGTCCCAGAAGGTGTGGACCGGGAGGTGGCTGTTGTCGGGCAGCACGCCGATGCGCTGCGCCGCGTAGAGCTTCGCAAACTGCTTGGAGTAATACGCGCCTTCCACCGACTGCTGGAATGCCTCGACGGGAATCGACGGGTATTCCCGCTTCATGTCGTCGCCGAGTGTCTTTTCCTTGGCGGCGTACCAGGCGCGCTGGCCGGGGTTGGTCACGATGCCGTGTTTGGCGGCCAAGCCGTCGAAGTAGTCAGTCAGCCGCTGCGGGATGATGACGCCTTCAGGATCGAGCCAATAAAACGGGTTTCGCCACCAGCTGAAGAAGAAGAACTTCCAGTCCAGCAAGCCCAGCGGAACGCCGGATAGCTGCTGTTTCTCTGCTGCCTGGCTGTAGTCGAAGAAATACCCGGCCCGGCCTTCAGCCGTCGATTCGATTGTGACGAAGCAATCTGCAGCCACCGCCTCGAATGCGCCAGTGACGATCTCGCGCGCCTTGTGCGGAAACTTGGCACAGATCTTCCCGAACTCAGAAACGTGCAGGTAGCGCAGCGTGCCGCCCCGGAACGACGTTGAGACGTAGAGCGAACCACCCTTGCTGAACACCAGCTCCCCAGCAGCGTCATTGCGCGCCGGGTTCGCTGCCCTGATCTCCTTGGGGAGGTTGTCGTAGGCGTACTTGACCTTTTCCCGGAACAGGCGCTTGGCGTCGTTCAGTGTGTGAGCGATCAGCGCACACTTCGCCGACTCGAACAGCGCGGCATCCAGCTGGACGATACAAACCAGCGTGGTGAATCCAAGCTGACGCGCCTTCAGAATAATGTTGCGGGTGTGCATGCCCTGGAAGTAATCGATCTGCTCCTGCGTCATGCGGAAGCGGACTTTCTTCCCGAGCTTGTCGGTGATGAAGTACAGGTTGTTCAGCCGCCAATACCGATCCCGGAGCAACTTCAGGTGCTCGGGCTTCATCGGTCAGGCTTCCTTCGATAATTCATCCATCAGCTTGGATAGAGTGTCTTCTTCGCTGCCGCCCTGTTTAACGTCGAGGTCGTAAGCCTGCCGCTCAAGCGCAACGAGCGTCTTCAGCGTTTCAGCGAGCTCTCTCATCGTCTTGGTTCGAGACGGCAAAGCGCCCATCTTGTTGGCCAGTGCCAGCGCATCAGCCATGGCCTCACCGTCGTCGTGGTCGGCATCCTTGAGCTGAGCGATCAACGCTTTGATGGTGCCCTGCTCATCGGTCAACGCTTCTAACTCATCAAGCAGCTTGTTGGTGAGCCGGCGGCTGCGCGAAATGTCGCTACGGTGAGCCATTCGGACATTGGCGATGACCTCGGCATTAAGCTCGATGATCTCCCTTTCGGTATCCGGCGTTTTGGTGGATACCGGAGTGGATACCGTGCGCTTGGATACCAGCGAATCAGCTTTGGCCTTGATCTTGGCCTTGAGGTCTCGCTCCCACCCATCACGCTTTGCACGCTTATTGATGGCGCCGTGTGTGATGCCGTGGGCTGAGGCGATCTCGCGTATAGAAAGCAGACCGGCGCGGTAGGCGCGTTCGATTGCCTCCCAGTCGGGTTGGTTCTGAGCCATGCGCGCCTCTAAAAATTTTCCGAATCTTGTACATCATGTTCTTGAATTGATATCAGGTTGACACCAACAATAGGCCCAACAGCTGACATTAGAATGGCGCCAGCAATTCGTCATGCTGTGAATTAATCTACAGAGGAGTTAGCAGCATGAGCCCAACAGTTGGGATGTTCAGTTTTCTGTTCGCAGGATTGTTTGTGGTGCTTTATCTCATCGCTCGGCAATTGCGCCGGGCAGTCGCTTACGCGAATCGCACCGCTCCTCCGCAGGAACGCGCTGGTGTCTACTGCGTAGTCGTCGCTATTCTCGGCTTCATCGTGGGCAGCCTTTATCAGCCTCTCCACGAACGCGGCGTCGCCTGCGTTGAAGCATCTTTGCCCGTAGTGCAGTGCGTTTTGTTTCCACCTAAGTAGGAAGACAAGCAGCGCATGCCGCACTAATCCTGCGGCACCTCCGCAGCCTTTATCAGCACCGTCCGAATCGTCCCACCGGTGCTGGTATCCCGCTTTGCTGCAATCTCCACCGCCTGGACAGCCGTTGCGCCCATGTCCATAGCCGCGAAGGCGTATGGCGTTCCGCTGCCGATGGCGTACGGCCGATCCATCATGACCGGAGCCTTCCACAGGCCGCTGGTGTCATCCACCGCAACCATCATCAACTTGTCGCCGTCCAGTACCAGGGCTGAGACATCGATGTTGCCGTCAGGCTTGGCGCCGAAGTACACGTCCACCAGACGTGGATAATCCGAGACCGCCCCGGAGCAGAAGAACTTCACTCCCTCCCGCTCCAGGCATTTCTCGTAGTCGTCGTAAGTGATGACGTCTCCCCGGGTGATCTGGGAGTCATAGGCGATGACGCCGTCTTTGTAGGCGATGGTCGTCACAGGATAGGCGCCTCGCCCACTCGAAATGTTTGATTTGACCACACGTGGCCGCCGCAGTAGATGACTCGGACTCGGCCCCATTCTGGGTGGATATCGACAGTCTTCCCGTCGCTCGTCTTCAGGGGCAAGTCGTGAGCAACAATCACCCCGGCCTTGACGTCGGCATAGATCACGCTCTTGCGCAATTTGCCGTCAATGATCACTTCGCGCTGCCCCCGCCCATCGTCGTACCAGTGGACGTGATCGCCGTATAGGTCAGGCATGATGCTCTCCGGGCGCGCCACGAAACGGACGCATCTGAATTTGTGGCGCGGACAGCGGTGGCTTTAGAGAATCGCCCATACCACGGCGGCGCAAATCATGATCAGCACGGCGCACCCGAAGAACTCGAGATCGGTCGCAAAATCCAATTCGTCATCCATCACAGCACCCTCCTGGGAATCAAGATGGATGGATTGATCTTGCGGCTTATCGGGAGTTCAGCGAGTTTGACGAGCAGAAATCATGGGTTTCAGTTGTGACCTGATAGTCAGGTACGACGCCGATGTCGTCTGTCGATCTGACCTGGACCAGAACCGAAGCGCGGGTCGCGCAGGCAATGGTCGCAGTTCAGTTTGGAGCAGATCCACGTCTTCACCGCAGCCCAGTACGTGACCATGAACATGTGGCGTACTCCAGCCAGGCAAAGGGATACGTGAAGGGTCAGCCCGGCGTTGGTTGGGCCGAAGAACAGTGTCTGGTTACGCGTCATCACCACGAAACCGCTGATGGCGATCGCTGAATAGATCATCTTGCCGACGATCCCGTCGCGGACCTTGCCGCTCAGCACGCACCAGGTGGCCCACAGCGCAACAAGGCCGCAGGCGATGGAGTTGATCAGTTCGGCGTTCATGGTGGATTGCCTCCCCCAAACCGCTGGCGAATGAGCGCCCAGAGGTCAGCGGCTTTGATGGCTCGGTTGATGGCGGCCATGAGAGAGCCGCCGAACGCGCCGAGCAGGAACCCGACTCCAGCTACGTCACTGGGCTCGACCACGGCGAAGCGGTCGCAGACGATGCCCGTGAGGTAGAACGCGCAGGCGATGCCGGTAATCAGGAAGATTGCCCAAGACCAAAGGTCTTTGAGGTCATCCTTATGCCACCAGCTGGCGACGACCGCGCCGATCAGGCCTGCGACAAGCCAGTCGAGTTTGTCGAGCAGGCGGTGAAAGAACTCCATGCGCTCGACTCCGTACTGGGCATGAAAAAGCCCCGCATCTGCGAGGCTTGAGAATGTGTGAGGGTCTTTCCCCTCCTGTCAGCCAAAGGCTTCACCATCGCTGGCACCCAAATGCACCAGTCTCGACATGTCGCCTCGCGCAGCAGATGAAAGCATGAGGTCACTGCTCGCGGGCTGCCGGTGTTTTACGCAGCACGGCACTACCGGCTTATCCGTGTCTACATCTCTCGCGCAAAGGCTTCTGTGCGAAATATCTGCAGCAAATCACAGTCAAAAAACCCCGCGTGAGCGGGGCTTCACATAGGCACACTCGTTCACTGGTTCAAACCACCAAGTCGAAGCATACGTGTGCAACCAATTTTGCTTTGACTCAAATCTTCATGGCCTGCCAGACAACTCTAAGTGCCCATCACAACTGAGCAACGCATTCCACTTGTGCGCACCTTCATCTACAGGAACCACCCACCAATTGGTGCTCGTATCGTACTTAGCGCCAGGGAGCACCTTCACCGACGAGCTGCCCCCAAATGGAGGGTGACGGTCGAAGTAGGCTTTTACCGACTCGTCAAAGAACGCCTGCCCTTTATCGGAGCAGGACATCTCATTGCTGGTATCACAGCCGGCGAGTACGAATACTAGAGAGGTTGCTAAAAGCAAAAGGCTCGGACGCATGTAAATCCTTATTTAGTACCACTGAGGTGAATGCTCTGACTACCTTCGATAACGATTTGATAGTCATTGGAACCGAAAGTATCCCCCAGGTAACGCAGAAAATCAGTAAGCTTTTCCTGCATGTAGGTCCGGTTGCTATGGTCTGCGTCATATTTATCCGGATTGATAGTGTAGGATCCATCAAATGTCCATGTGCCATCAGCAAGGATATTCAGCGTACCCACCACGTTGCCGTTGACACGCCCCAGCAGGCCCGCCGCCCATAGATTAAGCATGAATCTGAAGGCGTTGTACTGAAAAGGCGAATTTATCGAGTAGGTCCCAGGCCCGTTTGTCGCAACCATGTCCATCACGGGCTTAAAATCTGATGGAACCATGGAGAGGTTAAGGGCGCCGATATTCACGTAGCGCGTCTGACCTCCCCCAAAGAGCCAATAATAAATGCCAGCGACTGGCATGATCGCAGTACCAAAGAAGTCATAGTGCTGGGCTGCGATCCGATCTGTATCTTGGGCTCTATAGAAGTAGGCTCGGCTATATTCAGTCTCCGTCAGACTGTAGTCTTTCGTCGCGTAGGGAGAGGCAGAGCCCAGAGACGCAGCAATGATCGAACGTTGACAGTCCGCATGCATCTTGAGTTGATTCTTGAAAACGGCAGGGCTCAAGCCGTTAAAGCCGCTGAGACAGGCAGCCAAGGTCGCCTCCACATCCCCTTTGTTTGCGGCATTGAAGATGTTGACTCCGTTGGCAAACGCTTTTCTTGCACCTTGGTTTTGCATGAATTGGATAAAAGGAGTCATTGGCGGCTTGACTGGGCCGAAGTTAAGACTTGCTGTGCCCGTGGACGGACCTGCTTCGGGATAGGCCAGAACGTATGTAGGTGGTAATTCGATAGGACCGCTCATTAAGACACCTTTTGAGTCGAATGATTTGATGCGGAGAATTCCGCCTTCATGTCGCTCAAAGGCGATAGCTCGGGGCTCTGGGCCCTCACATGATTCAACGTCCCGCACCGGGGACACTTGATCTGGAGCTCGGTCATCTCACCCACCCGGGCGAGAAGTCTTTTGCACTTTCCACATCTGCAATCTTTCAACATCTGCAAAGCCTTTTGGTTTTCTGCTAGGCTCCGCCCCGCTCGCGCGAGCAGTGAGGGCCTTGGCTGGCTTGCAGGCTACATCTGCGATCCGGCGTCTCCCTTGGGTGTTACCGCACCCTCTGGAGTCGCCCTCTCTTTTTCCGCGCACAAATGAAAAAGCCCCGAACTTGTCGGGGCTTTGTCGTTTCTGGCAGGCATAAAAAAACCCGCACGGTGGCGGGTCTTCCAGAGCAAGTTGCCGCAGGCAAAATACTCAATATGGCGAAATGATGCCCTCAGCCGTGCGGGAAGTCAACACCTTAAAATCCCACTCGAAGCAGTGGAACTCTACTGGATGCTACGCCGCCTCTTTCATCTGGTAGATGACCGCTCCGACCGGGCTTAACGCCATCCGATCCAGGTCTTCGCAGCATTCGAAAATCAGCGTGATCACCGGTTCCCAGTCGCGCGCCCAGGCGCAGGATTCCAGGCGTACCCCGTACTCTGCCATCAGCCAAGAACGAAAAGCCTCGGGCTTGATCATCGGGTCATCGTTGGCCGACTGGCCGCCCTGGTGCATGTAGCGGTACCGGCGCATCACGCCCTTCACCACGAACTCCAGCTTCTCGCGCTTTGCGGCAGTCATGCGCTTGGACTTCGAGACGACCAGGCCGAATACGACCTCCTCCGCTGCCTCGCGGATGTCGTCGCTTCGGTGCGCGGCGTACATGTACTCGCCGAACGCACGGACCTGAGGGTGTAGCTTGGCGATGACCGACTGAATGTGCCCGGCCAACGCGCTGTGCACGGCGTGATTCGCGGTTGGTCCACGCTCCGTGGCCTGGACCACTACGCCCAACTGAACTACGTCAGAGCTTTGGCCGGGTGCCGGTGTGTAGGTGCAGTCATGCCAAGCTTGGCGCGCGGAATTGATCTTCATGCTACTTCTCCCCGTTTCAGCTCTCTGGTCAGTGCCCTGTAGTGCGCGGTCAGCGCCTTCAGGTCTTCAATCGTGTATTTCTTTGGCTCATGCGGGCCTTCCAGCCATGCCACCTTCTCAGCTCCGATCCGCTGCACCAGACTGATCCTGTAGTTCACGATGTCGCCGGACTTGTGCGTGTTGCATGGCGAGCATTGGAGGTGGCAGTTCAGCGGCTCAAAGCGGAGCTCGGGCGCGCTTGCGACCGTGCGGTAATGACCGGCGTCATTCTTGCCCTGGTGAAATCGGCCGCAGCTGATGCATGGTTGCGCGGCGTCGCGGGCGCGAACCCATGCGTTGAACGCGACCTGTGTTTCCTTCAGGAAATCGCTGCGGCTCTTCAGCTTCTCCTTCCGAACCTTGATCTCGCGGCGCTCGCGCTGGGCAAACGATTTACGCTGCTTCTCCTTCAACTGACGGGCTACCACCACAGCGCAGTCCGGCGAGCACCAGCTCTGGAAGTCGCGAGTCGGGACGAATGATGCTCTGCAGCCCGCCACGCGACATTTCTTCGCGCGACGAGTTTTCTCGGATCGAGGAATCACAGCTCACCTCCGAACTGATGCGCGCATGGGTTGGCGTGGTAGCTGTGCTCGAGCATTGTGGCGAGGGACCGAATGATGTCCTTAACGGTCTTCATGCGAAGCCTCCAATCATGTCGGCGGCAGCCTGGGCGTCCTGCTCGGTTTCGAAATGCGCAGACAGCACCAGTCGCCAGCAGGCATTGAAGACGTCGCGGTAAAGCGGCCCGAACTCGGTGTCGTCCATCGAGGCCCAACTGATCGACTTGCGCTCCTTGCGGATTCCGGCTGGCGTTTGCACCAGGTGGAAATGCCCAGCCTCGATGGTGATCCAGTCGCGGAATGCCTCGCGGCTTTTGTCCACGGATGGAAAACGCTCGGCGCGCTCGGACTCGACGCGAGCAATGTACGAGTCGACTGCATCGGATAGCTGGCCAGGCTTGCCATTGGCCTCTTCGAAAAACTTTGCCAGACCGAGGATGCCGCGCATCTCCTGGCGCGGGATCAGGCCGCCGACCGGCTCCCAGTATTCCCACGCCAAATCCAGCATCGAGAAGAATTTGCCGTGGAATTTGGCGTTGCGCATCTTGGTGAACTTGCCGTGGATGACCTGACCAGCCTTCCACTTCTGCATGGTTTCGCGATCCGCTTCGGTGGCCGGGACTAAGCCCTGAGCGGTGCGAATGAGGGCGACTTCAGCCATTGTCGGCCTCCTTGCTCACGCCCAGCTCACCGAGCACCAAGGCAGCAATCCCGAATGCTTCTACGCCCATTGGGGTAACCCGCAGAATGTCGTTCAGCGCGGTAACCAGTTCCTCGTTCTCAGCCATCAGCTTGACGATCTGATCAGCCTGCGCCTGCACATGCGAAGCGGCGTCATCGCAGCGCTTGCGCAGCACGTCGGCCCGGTGCATGCCCAGTTCGGACCAGTGAGCGGTCTCCTGCAACCATTCGGTCTTGTCGCTGTACTCCTTGTAGGCGATTTCGAACTGCTGGAGGCGTTCGTTCTCGGCCTTGAGCTGGTCGCAGTTCTCACGACGACGCTCCGCCAGCGAGGCGAACTCCTCTCCGTAGCCGCGCAAGCTATCGATCTCCGCGATCAGCCCCAGCACCGCGGCAGGGTTGGCTGCGGCGATGAACTTGGCGATATCAACGTCGGTGCATTCAGCAACTCGTGACCAGCACTGCACGTACGTGGTGCCATCAACCTCATGGACACGACACACATCCGCAACGCTGACGCCCCAGCCTTCCGATTGAATTGACTCTGCTGCGCTTTTCAGCTTCTGAATGTCAGTCATTTGAACAACACCCCCAAATTCACAGGCGCAACAACACGCTCAACCTTTGGCAAGGCACCCAGTCCGAGTAACAGGGTGATAAGGGCGAGGAGTATCCAGTTGGTGTTGGTCATGGCAGCAGGTCCTTCGGCACGCTCACGGCCATCCCGATCTTGTCGACGACGATGGCGCGGCAGATTGCGACGGTGGCGCTTTTGGAATTCATCCAGGTGGTAGGGGCATTGGGACGGAGCGGGCTGGCGGTCCAGGTGCCGTCACGCAGCGGGCCGGAGTTGATGCGATGCTTTTCCTGAAGCGGTCCGGCGATGCTCCAGTCGGACGATGGCCGGTACAGAGGTTCGGTGCCTGTGATGAATGCCAGCGCAACACCGTCGCCATAGTTCGGCGGCGTGATCGACATATTTTGCCCGTCAGCCTTGCCAACAGCCCAGTCCAAGGCGCCGCCGATCAGGTCTTCTGTTCTGACTTCAACGAAAGCGCTCATCAGATGCTCTCCTTCGCGCGGTGCGAATCCCAGTTGAACGGGACCACGATCAGGTTGCCCTCACGCAGGCGGTCGACGCAGCGCTCGCCCATGGCCTTCGGCAGCTCGGCCGCATCGAGGTTGGAAATCACAATGGTCGGCAGCTCCTGCTCATACCGGCCGTTGATGATCGAGAACAGGGTTGTCAGCTCGAAGTCGCTCGGCTGCTCTTTGCTCACCCCCACTTCGTCCAAGACCAGTAGGTCTGGCTCGATAAGGCTGGACAGGATGTCGGCCTCGTTGCGCTCACTGCTCCGATCGTAGGTGCTGCGGATGGCCTGCAGGATCGATC
This sequence comes from Pseudomonas sp. GW821-FHT02A11, assembly GCF_059421985.1. Lineage (NCBI taxonomy): Bacteria > Pseudomonadati > Pseudomonadota > Gammaproteobacteria > Pseudomonadales > Pseudomonadaceae > Pseudomonas > Pseudomonas sp. GW821-FHT02A11. Next base: position 109,589 of record NZ_JBWKWB010000015.1, on the reverse strand, counting down.
CAACGGTGCGATACACCGCAGTGCGCGAGGTCTTGTGCAGCAGCTCGTTGGCAATGGCGGAGCCAAGGTGGGTTTTGCCGGTGCCGGGCTTGCCGATCAGCACCATGCAGCGCCCGGTCTCGCGGATGGCGTCGAAGGTCTTCACGTAGTGGCGGCAGAAACTCAGGGCGCGCTTCTGGCCTTCGGTTTCAGCTGCGTAGTTCTCCAGCGTGCGCTTGGCGAAACGCTTCGGGATCAGGGCTTCGCCCAGCTTCTCGGCCGTGCGGACGCGGCGCTCGAATGCCCGCTTTGCCTCATCAGCAGCAGCCTGTTCTTCCTTGACCAGTCGAGTGCACTCAGGGCAATGGCTGGCGAATTCCTTGCCGAAGGCCAGGGTGACCTTCTGCTCGAACGCACCGTGCTTTTCGCACTCGGCGGGCTGGATACGGGCGCTCAGGGTGGCCTGCTTGATGTCGGTGACTTTCTCAGAGCGCATAGGAACCGTCCTCCCGAAGCTTGAGGCCTGCGGTGTAGTCGCGATTGGCGAATCCGTTGTGGCGGGATGTGGTAGCAGCTGACGGGCCTGATCGGCGATGCGGTTGGCAATCCAGGCCGCCTTGAAACCCTGCCAGCCAGCGGACAGGGCTTCGGTCATCGCGACGTCAGCGCCGATTCCCAACGCGGCGCACTTCACCAGTTCGGCGTTCAGGGATTTCCAGACGGTGGCGGTGACGGCGGCCTTCTTCGCCTTGCGCAGGGACAGCCAGTCGACCAGCAGCCCTTCGGGCAGGTCATGGGGGTTGTCAGCAAGCAGGTTGGACAGGCCGAACGATGGCTTGCGCTCAGTCTTGGCCGAGGCCGTTTCGGCTTGGGGGGTAATAATCTCTTCCGAAGGAAGAGTTATAGGGGGTTTTTCTTTCTTTGTATAAAGAAGGCAAGTTTCCGTTTTGGTCTCACTCGGCTCATGTCTCAGTGAGACGATATTGTCTGAGTGAGACGTTTTGGTCTCAGTGAGATTCTGCTGTTTTTCCTCATAGAAGACCCATTCGGAAACAGGCGAGATGCCGATATCGCCACGGCTTCCACCGATTCGATAGATAACCCGGCGCTCTAGCAGATGGCTGATGGCTTTCGAGGTGACGTCACGGCGCATGTTGGTCAGCTTGCCGAGGTCATCGGCGGTGAGGCGCTTGGTTTCGACCTGATACCCTATGGTTTGCCGGGCAATAGCCATCACCACGCGAAGCTCGCGCGCTGGCAGGTCGACTGTAGAAAGCGCCTCCATTACGGAATTGTCCATTCGGGTGAACCCTCGGGACTTGTCAAATGAGACGACGTTTGTCATGATTTTTCTCGCTTACTGCTTTGCTGAAGAACCGCCATGCCCGGCGGTTTTTTTGTGTCTGAAATTCAGGCGACCTTCACGGACTGCTTAAACACTTCCAGGCTGACGATCACCTCGTCGGCTTCCTTGATCAGCTCCGACTTTTCACGCGAGCACACCCGGCCGTCGGCCTGGGCGTCGTAAGCGAGCCGAGTAACATCGGCCAGATCGACATGCAGGCGCATCAGCGCGGAATTGAGGTCGGTAGGGGCAGGCTTCTCTTTCGGTACCAGGTCAAACCCGAAATGCTCGGCCCAAGCTTTTAGGGGGCGGAAGTCTTCGGTGTATTTCATGATCCGGTGCAGCTCCTGCACGTTCATCTTGTGGCTGTCGTAATCCGGGTTGGCTTTCTGCGACAGCAAAGTGCGCGACGGGAAGCTCGCGCCTTCGGCGATCCGGCTTGCGCCGTGGGTGTCCACCACGTCGTAAATGGCCTTCATCAATTCCTGCATGTCACACCTCGAAAATTGTTACGTGGCGTTACGCCACTAGCGACGCGATCATTTGCGGACCAAATTGATCAGGGACGACCCCATGACCGACTCTTCCGAACTACAGGGCGAGATAACCGCCCTCTGCTGCTTTGTGGGTGCCTTGGCATCCACCCTGCCTCTGTCTTCTCAGATGAGGCTCTGGCCTGCGTTCGAGCAGAAGGCCAGTCAGTTGCGTGATCAGTTGAGCCAAGAGGCTCTGCGCGGCTTCGAGCTGGCGACGATCTCGCTTAGCTCGAAGCGCGGTTAGGCCGCGGTTTTCTTCGCTGCCGACTTAACAGGCTTAGCCAGCTCTTCGTGCATAAGGTCGATAGCCTTACCGGCGATGTAGCTGGGGTTGCTGATCTGGCCGTTGCGGATACGGAAAATCGTCGAGATGTCACATTTGGCGCGCTCTGCAATGGCCTTGTAGGTCATGCCAGAGCCCAGCAATGCATCCAGTTTTTTCGGAAGATCGGTAGCGCTCATGGCTGCCTCCTTTGTAGTTATGCACATAATCATGCACTGGTGCATATCTGTCAACGATCCCCTCTATTGATGTATGCACCGCGCAGGGCGACGATTGCACCTATGCATAAAACCATTGATAAAATTCTTGCTGAATTGATGCGGCGGGATGGCCTGAGCCAGGTCGAAGTCTCCGCGCGTTCCAAGGTTGGCCAGTCCACGATCTCTCGAATCCTCAAGCCCAACGGGCCCAAGGGGATCAAAGAGCCAACTGACAAGCAGGTACGCCCTCTAGCCGAATTGTTCGGGATCACCACCGATCAGTTGCGAGGTTACGCACCGTTCGAAGCCGGGATTGATAGCGAGCCAAAACCCGCTGATCCTCCAGTGTCTCCTTCGGCGGCTGACAAGATTCGCGAGATGCTAGCAGGCAAGAAGTTGGGCGAGGATCGGCTTCAAAAGCTTCTGTCCGTCGCTGAAGGAACCGACCAGGACGGCGCCATCGAGGTGCTGGTGAACGACGCTTACAGGCCTGGCATCGGCAAGGTTGGCGACGAAGTGTGGATTGCGCACTACGACGTGCGCGGTGCGCTGGGTGGCGGCGAAGTTGCTCACGACTTTCCGGAGATGCTTCAGGATGTGCGGGTCAGCCCTTCTCAGCTCCGCTCAATGGGCGTCGAGTTCAAAGAACACTATCACCTGAAAGTGATCACTGGCTGGGGTCAGTCAATGACGCCGACGATCAAGCATGGCGACCCGTGCCTGGTGGACATCAGCATCAGGGAATTCATCGGCGACGGCATCTACTACTTCTCCTACGGCGGCTTTCAGTACATCAAGCGCCTGCAGATGAAGGGCAAGGACAAATTCAAGATGATCTCGGACAACAGGAAGCACAAGGCCGAGGACATCTTCATCGACGAGACCTACATTCAGGCGCGCGTGCTGTTTGTGTGGAACGGGAACCTCGTATGACCTGGCTGTCGGACTAAAAAACTTTCAGCGTGTAAATATCGCAAGCAGATACTCTATTTTTGCTTGCATATACGCTAATCGCAAGCATATCCTAGCCACTCGTCCCTAGGAGTACATGCCATGCCCGAAAAGAAAAAAGGTGATCCCGCCGCCGGTGCCAAAGCAAGATCAGCAGCTTTGACGCCTGAACGTCGCTCGGAAATCGCTCGCAACGCCGCTCTTGCAAAAGCCGAATTGAGAAACTTGCCTCGCGCCACTCACGGGTCTAGTGAGCACCCGCTGAAAATTGGCGACACCGAGATTCCCTGCTATGTGCTGGAAGACGGCACGAGGGTCCTGTCACAACGGGGGCTTTTTTCCGGGTTGGGTATGAGTCGAGGAAGCCGCACGGGTAGTGGTGGCGACCGGATGCTGTCATTTCTCGAATCTAAGGGCGTGAACCCCTTTGTTTCTGAGGCTTTGATGGCGGCGATCACGACGCCTATTCGCTTCCTCTCTGGGCCGTCTGCAAGCATTGTTACATTTGGCTACCCTGCTACCGTCCTCGCCGATATATGTGAAGCCGTTTTATCGGCCAGAAAGGCGGAAACACTTAACTACCAGCAGACGCATATCGCTCAGCAATGCGAAGTTCTAGTTCGTGGCTTCGCAAGGGTCGGCATCATCGCGCTTGTTGACGAGGCGACCGGATACCAGAAAGACCGGGCAAAAGACGCTCTTGCCCAGATTCTTGAAGCTTTTGTCGCGAAGGAGCTACAACCTTACGTAAAAACCTTCCCTGCTGAGTTTTATGAGCACATTTTCCGTCTGAGAGGCTTGGACTATCCTCCCAAAAACGCCAAATACCGACCTCAGTATTTCGGCGTTCTTACCAATGACATCGTGTACAAAAGACTTGCACCTGGTTTGCTCGCAGAGCTAAAAAGGGAAAGCAGCAAAGATTCGAAGAAAGGGCATCTTCACAGAAGGCTGACCGTCGATACTGGGCATCCCAAGCTACGAGAGCATCTTGCTTCTGCCGTAACTATCATGAAGCTGAGCAAGGATTATGAAGACTTCATTGAGAAACTTAACATGATCCATCCGCGGTATGGGAACACCATTCCTTTGGACTTAGAAGACGGTGATAAGTAGCTCATACTGATTAGCCCGCTCCGAGAGCGGGCTTTTCAGTGCCCACTAGAAAGGAGCGGGGTCTTCTGCTTCGAATGGGTCTGCCACCTGCGCGGGCTTTTCGTCATCCTCTGAAGGCTCCCACCTCAGCGTGATCGACGCATCCTCATGATTGTGCGTCAGGTCGATACCGTCCGCCTCTGAGATCGCATTCACGATCTCGTTCCACTCCCTCTCCCCGTCCGTGTCCAGCCGATGAATCCTGACCTCGCGCCTTTCCTGTGCGATTGGGTGATTGATCATCGACGACACGCGCAAGGCCAGACGCTCCATGCCGCTCATGCCGTTGGGTTGGGGTGCTTTTACATTTCCGTGGACTGCCATGCTAACCTCCTTCGACTGCTGTATATGCATACAGTAAATGAGGATCTTTCTGACGATCAAGAGGAATATCTCTGAAATTATTTATGCACTGGTGCATTGACAGACTAATTGCACCGGTGCATATTTGATCCATCGCAGCGACACACCGCTCCGAACCGCTCTTTAACAACCAGCGCCATGAACGACTACCCGGCCAAACCGGTTAGGTCACTCCCGGCACCATCGGTGGGAGGTCAGTAAACCGAAGGAAACAAACCGCTGCGCTTGTGAGGCGACCGGCGCCAGATGAAAGCCATTGAGGGGCTCAGTCTGGCGAGGTGATGACCGAACTGTGCGAATGACCCTGACGGGCGCAATGAGTGACAAGGCCAGATTTTCTCGGTGCCCTTCTCGCGAGGGGCATCCGGAAAATCAATCGGAGGGATTCACGATGTTCAACATGGCAACGATGGCGGCTGACGAGTGCCGCGCAGACGCTGAAGAGCGCACCTATTACCGCTGGATCGACAAGGCATCCCAGCTGCTCGGCCAACAAGTCGCCCTGGGCTCACACGAAGAAAGTGACCTGCATGACTTTTACGCTGACGGCTGCACCCCGGCCGAGGCTGTAGCCGAGTTTCTGACTCAGCAGTCTCTGGAGGCAGCATGAACAAGGTCATCCGCATCACCCTGCGCGGCGAGATGCAGGTTTTCACCGATAGCGAATTGGCCGCCTGCATCCGCGAGGCTAACCGGCTCAACACCGAGCGCGGGTATCGCAATGGCGTTTGCGTGGTTGAGATGGAAGACGGGCAGCGTATGACCGCAGCCGACTGCAAGGCTGTCGCCTGACGATTTACTGATGCCGCTTCTATGAGGCGGCATTGGAAATCAACGGAGGCAACAACATGAGTACGTCCGCATTTGAAGCAAGCGACGAGACGGTCAGCGAAGCAGCAGCGTCCTGCGCAAGGCTGTTGGAGAAGTGGTTCGGCGGCGTCGACGAGGCGATTACAGCCCTCGAAGCGGATCCTGCTGATTTGGCTGATCTTGTGATGCGCAGCCACATCAAGCAGCGCCGTGAAATGACAGTCCGAACGCACATGAGCATTCACGCATTCAGCCGTGAGGTTTTGCGAAAGGTCGCTTGAACCATCCTCTTGCGCATTTACAGAGTGGGCAGTGGGATGAATCAAATGCCCGTCAAATACACAGGCCGCCCAGTTGTGGCGGCTTGGAGCGATTTGACGGGTTGCTGAAGAAATGAATCAAAGAAACCGTCGGCATTCGCAAGAGTGCCCATCGGAGGTGGTCTTCAGTCCCGAAAGGGTCTAAGGGCGTCGAGCTGTAAGGCAATGCCCCGCGAGCCGAAAGGCTGACAGATGCGGCGGGGTTCCTAGCCCTTCAATGGGAGTTCGTAGGAAAGGCGGGCCTGGCCACAGCACTGAAGACTACCTCCGATGCAGATGAATGCGCAGGCTGATGCGCAAGTGTAAGACCTGAGGGATCGCGGGAATCGTGGCCGGTAGAGTGAGTAAGCGCCCAGATGGCCACGGCGAGTCCAAGAATAAGCGGCTGAAACCTTCGCCCCGGTGAAACTCCGGTGTCACTAAGGCTGCTAATAGTCGTGCCGGGATTAGCTCCGGTCTCTGCATCACCCCATTCAACAGGTAGCCACTGCCTTCCCAGTGAGCGAGCAATAGGAGATTGCGATGAGCGTACTTGATCCAAAGCAAGACGATCGGATTCGCGCAGCACTGCGCCGCGCAGATGATCGAGGCCAATTACAGGTGGTAGCCGCCGTTACCGGTATCGCTGGAGGCGTGAAGGCCTTGCGAGAAATCATGAACAGCACCGGCGAACTGTCGATCATGGATCGCGGGATGCTGGCGATTCACCTGATGTAAGCGCCCCCTCCACACCCTCCCGAACACACCGCACTGCCCATTCTCCGCTGCCTATTTGGCCGTTCGCGTTCTTGCGTGGGTAGTGCCGTGTGTTTGGTTTACCACCGCCTAACGGAGGCGATCATGAATGCATTTGCGAAAGCACAGTTCGAGTACGACAACCGCCTCCCGGTGGAAGCTGACGACAGCGCAGTAACCGAGTGGATCGACAACGCCGCCGAGCAATTGCTGCTGGGCGCCGATGTGAAGTTCAAGCGCCGCCTGCACTCGACGCAGGGCGTGACGTACGAGCAGTTCGCCGCAGCGGTGGATGAGTTCGTGATGGGCCAGCTCTCGGCATCCGGCGTGGGCAATTCCGTTCTGGGCCGACTTGTGCTGGCAGCCAAGCGCAAGGCTTCGTCTGACGCCTGCTCTGCCGCCGCCGAAGCGCTGCACTGTGAAAACCCTGATGAGGCCCTGCGCCAGATCGCCGTCACGCTGCTGAAGCCGCTGGCGGCAGATGCGCTGATCGCCCAGGCCGAGGATGACGAGCTATGAGCAAGGACATTGCACACGCCTACTTCAACCTGCAAATCGAGCGCATCGGGAATTCGCTTAATCCCGCCGCCGATCGAAGCTTCGTCGCTGGCGCGCTCGACTTTGCAGAGTTCACGTCCCAAATCACTTTTGAGGATGCCGAATGCTACCGCGAGGCTCTGGCGATCAAGGCGGGTAATCGTGTCGTTCAGTTGAGGAGCGCAGCATGAACACAACGCCTCTTGTTCCATCCCTGGTCGACGAGCAGATCGCAGACATCGAAAGGAAGCTGGCGGTGATGGGCTTCGGTCTTCCGTTCAACGATCTCATCGGCCTGCCGCGCGAGACGCCGGTGTGCGACCTGACAAAGCGTTTGGCGACGATTCAGAAAGGTCGGCGGATTGCTGTGAGGGTTCGGCCATGAGCGGATGGATACAATGTGAAGATCAGCTTCCGTCAGAAAAGAAGATCGTCTACATCGCGTATCGACCTGATGACCCAGCAACCGCCACTGCCTATCGCTTCAACGGCCAGTGGATAGCGGCGGCTGTTTTCTACAACCTAACTCACTCGCCAGGCCCGCTTGAGTTCAGGCAGCGGATCATCACTGAAGAAGTGATGTCGTGGCACCTGCTTCCCGATCTCGATATTCAGGATGACGAGCCATGAACCGCTACCAGCATGCCAAGCGCATAGCCCTCTGGCGCGGCAGCTTCTTCACCCTACTGTTCTGCTCTGCCTGGATGATCGCCAGCGCTTACGCACCGCACTGATCCACCCCTAGCCCATTCAATCGCAGCGCCCCGGTAACGGCATGGCGCAAGGAGCTACCGTGCCTGACAACACAAGAATTTGGGACCAGGTCAACACGACCGACCCAAGCGCTACGAAGAACTTCACCGGCATGGGCGGCTTCAAGGGCACGGCCATTAAGCCTACCTACCTCATGCGCAAGGCGACTGAAGTGTTCGGGCCATGCGGCGAGGGCTGGGGGTGGACTGTGCTGGAGGATCGATTCGACGAAGGCGGCCCTCTTCTGGCCCCGACCAAAGAGTGGCCTGAAGCGCCGCGCATCAACGCCAAGCTGCACACGATAAAGATTGAGTTGTGGTACCTGGGCAAGGACGGGCAGAAATGCACCGTCCAGCACTACGGCCACACCCCTTTCGTGTTGCTCCAGCAGGGAAAAATTATCACCGACTGGGAAGCGGCAAAGAAATCGCTCACCGACGCCATCGGCAAGTGCCTTCAACCCCTCGGGTTTGCAGCGGACATCCACATGGGCCTGTTCGACGACGCAGCTTATGTCGAGGCCGTGCGCGACGAAGTCGCGCTTGAGAAAGCCGAGGATAGGGTGGAAGAAGAAGAGCGCCAGAAACAGGCCCGCCTCGACTACATCCAATCCGTTGTCGACCTCCTGAAAGGAGCTCAGTCGGCGAACGAGCTCAAGAAAATCCACGACGTGGCGGTCAAGAAGCTCGCCGCCCGCAATGACAACAAGGCCGTTACCCGCATCGCTCGCGAGTACGACGAACAGAAACCACGATTCCAGCAGGAGGCCGCGTAATGACCGCGCTCTATCAAATCAGCAAAGAGTTTCAGGAACTGGCCGTCCTGGCGGAAAACGCCGACGAGGACCTGGCCGTCGCGCTTCACGACACGATGGGCGCGATCCAGGCCGAATTTGAGGACAAGGGCAAAGCCATTGCGATGCTCGCGCTCAACATTGACGGCGACCTTGAGGCAATCCAGTCGCAGATTGATCGACTCACTGAGCGCAAGCGGATCATCTCGAATCGCAAGGAATCGCTGAAGGAGTACTTGCGCTCCAACATGGAAGCATCGGGCATCACGAAGATCAGCCACCCGCTCTTCACAATTTCGCTGGGAAAGGGCCGGCCGGTGGTGGTGATCGACAACGAAAAGGTCATCCCCGAGGACTACTTCAACACCAAGGTAACCAGCACGCCTGACAAAGCCATGATCGCCAAGGCAATCAAGGAAGGTGTCGAGGTGCCTGGGGCGCATTCCGAAATCGGCAAGTCTTCAATCAGCATCAAGTGAGGTCAGTATGATCAGCCTCGAACTCAGCATGGTCCAACACAATCAGGCCGAATCGGCCCGGCTCGCGGCGGCGATGGATGAATTTCTCAGCCGCGGCGGCCAGGTGTCGCAGGTCGCAGGGCCTGTTCCGGCTCCACGGCCTTACGGCTACCGGGCCGCTCCCGCGCCGGTCGACTCTCCGGACCGCAAGCCGCTACCGCCGCGCCGCAGCAAGAAGGAAACGATGCAGCGCCTGCGCATTGTCCCGGACATCGAGGAGGCTAAAGCCAAGGCCCAATCGGCAAAATCGCCTCCTGCCAACCCGGACGCAGTTCGAGAAATGGCGAAGACAATGTCTCAGCGCGAGGTCGCGAAGCTTACGGGGATCAGCCGCACACAGCTTTACCGGATGGCGCTGGCTCACGGGTTCGAGTTCCAGCCGGCGGCGAAGGGCGGCGTGGCGAACCTGGTGCAGAACCAGAGCGACCCGGTCGAAGACGCCAAGAACGTCGAGCGCATCAAGGCCATGCGCGACATAGGCGTCAGCCGCTATCAGGCGGCCCGGCATATGGGTATCAGCACCTGCTACATGCGGCGCCTGATCCGTGACCACAAGATCGACTATCCGATCACCACGCGTCAAAAGGCAGCATCCTGATGCACGCCCGCGAATCCAGCGACCCGATCAGCGTCATAAAATACGCCGCCATGATGGCTGGATGCAGCAGACAGGCCTGGGCCGTGTACGCCATGCCTGGGCAGCGCCTGATCGCCCGACCCTACACCGGCGCGCGGTACCTGCTGCTTGAGGTCTGCCACCCATGAAGCGCATCAGCAGACTTGTCGCCCAGCGCCGGCGGCAGGAACACATTCATTTGCCACCGAGTAGCCTTACCGGAGAATGCCATGGCAGCAAAAACGCCCAAGCAGCGCCAGCAGGACAAGCGCGACCGGGACAAGATGTCGAAGGAGGAGCGAGAAGCGCGCCTGCTGTCACGGCGCATCGTCACGGACCTTTATCAGGCTACCGACATGGCGCTGATTCGGATCATGACGCTGGCCGAAATCGAGGAACCGCAGGACATCATCACGCGGCTGATTCATGCCGCTGATTCGATGTCCCGCGGCGAGCTTAGAGCGCACGTAAAAGTTGCGTGACGCAAAGGCGTGACGATATCCGGCCCCATGCCGGTCACCACGTATAGCCCAACGTCAAGCTATTGCCAACTGTCAATGAGAATGGCAGGGATGTAGGGAAAATTTGCTGCATGGGAGAGATGAAAACGGTGGAAACCGTTGTGGACCTAGTAGGAATACCCACTTTTTGCATCAGCTTTTATCACAGTGATTGCTGGAAGCTGACACCCAGAGGCTATTCCTTTAGCGATAGATGAAGCCCGCAATTGGTCAAGATCGAGAATTCCGGGGGCACGTTGCGGGGGTTCAATATCTCGGATCTACAGAAGCACTGCTTCGGTGTTGCCCTGCTCGAACGCGTAGCTGGACGCCGTGCTGCTGCCGTATCCAGCTTGTGCCAGGAATGCCTTCGCTTTTTCGAAAGTCGTCATCGTCGGCCCCTCTGAATAATAAAGTCAATCACACCACAGCATCAGCCGACACCTCAATAGCCAAAGCAGCCTGGGCGACATCATCTGATGTGTAGGCGATGTCGTTGAGCATCGATTCGATGGCGGCCTCTGACAGCTTGTCAATATCGAGCCCCTGCTCTACCGCTGTGCGCAGCAAAGCACGCAGCGCCATTCCCAACACCCTTTCAGTTCCTTCGTTCAAGACCTTCTCCCTTCCTGTGGAGCGGTAAGCGTAGGCCATTACCCACTCGCATGGAATCGACCCATGACCATTTCAGCACCGGTTATCCGCTACCACGGTGCCAAGTTCAGACTTGCGCCCTGGGTGCTGCAACACTTTCCCGCCCACACCTGCTACGTGGAGTCGTTCGGCGGCGCCGCTGGCGTCCTGATGCAAAAGCCGCGCTCTTACGCCGAGGTGTACAACGACCTCGATGGCGAGATCGTGAACCTCTTCCGCGTGCTTCAGCACCCGTCGACCCGCGCACAGCTGACCGAGCTTTTGGTGCTGACGCCCTACTCCCGCGCAGAGTTCGAACTGTCATGGGAAACCTCAGAGGAACCAGTAGAGCGAGCGCGCCGGACAATCATGCGAGCGCAGATGGGCTTCGGGTCGGCGGGCGCTACCAAAGGCGTAACCGGCTTTCGCATCGACACGAAGCGCCAGTACGGCACAGCACAATCCCTCTGGGCCGAATATCCGGACTCGATCGCGGAAGTTGGTCAGAGGCTCACGGGCGTGCTGATCGAAAACAGGACCGCGATCGAGGTCATCACCGCGCACGACGCCGCGACCACGCTTCATTATGTCGACCCGCCCTACGTGCATGACACCAGGTACAAGGGCGCATCGAACGGTCGGTACTACCGACATGAGATGGACGACAGCGACCATCGCGCGCTACTGAGCACATTGCTCGAGCTAGAAGGAATGGTCGTGCTGTCTGGCTACCCGAGTGAGCTTTACAGCGAGATGCTGCCCGACTGGTCCTGCTACAGCACCTCTGCCCGCATCTCAGCCGGACGGGGCACCGCGAACCGTACCGAATGCATCTGGCTCAACCCGGCCTGTGTCGATCGAGTAAGTCAGATCGGCCTGGATCTCGGCGAACGCGCTTAACCATTCCCCACTTCCACGAATCACGCCACTGGCGAGGATCAGCGTGATCAATCCCACAGCCCGCATTGTCTGCCAGTTTAGCTGCGGCGCTGCCTCTGCGGTCGCAACCAAACTCGCCATCGCCCAGTACGGAATCCGCAAAACATCTAGCGCAAGTGTTCTTGCCGTGCGTCGCACGACGGAGACTCCTCACTACGATAATTGAAGTTTCTTCTTCAGTACCTTGTTGGCCTCAGCCTTCAACAAACTAAGCTTCTCATTTAGCTCGGACGGAGGGACGTCGAGGCCTTTTGCGGACAAGTAGTCACCGAAACCGGCTATCGAGCTTTCTAACGGCTCCTGTCTATCAGGATCTCCAGACTGGTCCAAATACATCAAAAAATATTGGACACACAGGCTTGCGTTCGCAGATACCACAAAGAGTTCTTCATAATACTTGTCCAAGTCCTCTGACCATAGTGCACGAGCTTCCAACATGTCAGCTTGAAAGGCCACTCGCGCTCGATCTTGGTTATCCATACGAGAACGCAACCCTTCTTGAATCCGGTCAATTAACTCCCAGTCGGAATACTGGAGGTTTTCATTAACCAGACAGAATTGAGCATCTATAACAACTTGAAAAGTCGCGCTCTGCAGCTGTTCTGACTTAACCAAAAGGCGGCGGGCCAAATCATGATCAGCTTGGGCTCTAAGCTGTCGCTTCCAAGCAGTCAAACCTATAACCACAGCAGCAACTGTGGCTATAGAGGAGCCGATCTCCATGAGGTCATGGATATTTTCAACTTTGAAAAAATCATTTTTTGTCCAACCCATACCCCAGATGACGCCAGCAACGAAAAGTAGCGCAGACCCTAACCAGACAACCTTGTCTCGATTCATCTAAAGAAAAACCCCAAAAGAATGATGGTAACCAGGCCCCTGAGTTTGAACGAGGTTCTATGACCACAGCTATCGATTTGTTCGCCGGGCTCGGCGGATGGTCCACCGGTGCCCGCGCTGCGGGTGTCGAAGTTCTCTGGGCTGCAAACCACTGGCCGGTCGCGGTCGAGTGGCACGCAGCCAACCACCCGGACACCCAGCACATCTGCCAAGACCTGCACCAGGCCCGCTGGGAGCAGGTACCCGCTCACGACATGCTGCTGGCGTCGCCGTGTTGCCAAGGTCACTCGAAGGCCCGCGGGCAAGCGAACGGCAACCCGCAGCATGATGCTTCACGCTCGACAGCCTGGGCTGTTGTGTCCGCCTTGGAGTTTCACCGGCCGGGCGTGGCATTGGTCGAGAACGTTCAGGAGTTCACCGACTGGGCGCTCTACCCCGCCTGGGTTTCCGCTGTTCAGGCGCTTGGATACCAAGTCGCGCCGCACGTCGTGGACTGCGCAGATCTGGGCGTTCCCCAGCATCGCGTCAGGTTGTTCCTAGTGCTGACCCGCAGCAAGGCGCCTTTGATGCTCGAGCTGCACAGGCACCAGCACGTGCCAGCCGCCAGCTTTCTGGACTTCAACGCTGGAAAATGGTCGCCGATCGTGCGTCCGGGCCGGGCGCAGGCAACGCTCAACCGAGTGCGCAATGGGCGCGAGCGCTTCGGTGACCAGTTCATCATGCCCTACTACGGCAAAGGTTCTGGGCTGACCGGCCGCGACATGAACAGGCCGATCGGCACGATCACCACCCTGGACCGCTGGGCGCTGGTGCGCGGCGATGAGATGCGGATGCTCAGCGCCAGCGAAGCCTTGGCCGCCCAGTCATTTCCCGCCGGAACCCTCCGCCCCAATAGCCACAAGCTGACCATGCACATGGCCGGCAACGCCGTTCCGCCTCTCGCTGGCCAGCGCGTGATCGAAGCGCTGATGGCCGCCGCCTGACCAACCCCAAAGTAACCTCCAGAGGTTACATCTCGAAAAGTAACCTGTATGGGTTACAGGGATATCGCCATGCCTGAATCGCCAAGCGCTCAGCACCAGGTGCGAGCAACCATCATCAGCCCCTCGGAAGGCAGCACGGTGATCAGCTTTCGCCAGCTGCCTTTCGAGCCGGTCACGCCACAGCAGGCTCGAATCATCGGTCGCCAAATCATCCAAGCCGCCAACGCCGCCGACCAGGGCGAAGTGGGCACGTATCCGCAGGAGGGGTTATGAGTCAGGAATGCCAACAACCACAGGCGCATCCGGCACGGTGCGGGTGCGAACAGGACGAATGCCCGCTGTCAGAGCTATCTATCCTTCGTGCCGCAAATAAGCAGCTTGAGACGTTCCGAGACCGGATCATTGCCGAGCGATTGTCCGCCCCTGTATCGCCCGCTACCGCGGAGGTGCAAGTTCTGAAATTCAAATCGCTTGGCGAGATGGCCCAGCGCTCGCGCGTCGGCGGTGCGAATTATGTCCGACTCGAAGACTTCGACGCCCACGTCACCCGCCTGCAGGCCGAGAACGCCGCACTCCAGCAGAAACTCCAGAGATCGAATCTCCACTGTCATGACTTGGCTCACAAGCTGGCAAACAGGTTTGAAACTGCCCAGGGTGCACAATTCGAGACCATAAAGTCGCTTCGTTATTTGAACGAAGAACTCCAGCAGCGCTTGAACGTCGCGGACCAGCGCAACGACGAACTGCAATCCGAAAAGACCAAGGCGCAGGAGGCGTTGACAGCAATTGCCAATTGGCCGGACGGCGGCAATCTCTACGGTCAAGAGAACATCAAGGCATTTGTTCTCGCCCACCAATCCGCGCCAGCGGCGAAGGAGTGGTCGGATTGGGAGGTTGGCGACACAGTCAGGTACGTTTCAGCAGGGGGCTTTGTCCATGCTCGAATGACGGTTGCCAGCGACTATATCGTTCACGAAGCTCCTGACGAACATGAAAGCTTTTGCGTTCTAGATGATGACGGCGATGAAATATCCGTGCTTGTTGGCGAGTTCAAGTTTATTGCCCCAGCCGCGAAGGATGGTGAGTGATGGCTGACGACTACATCTATTACGTCCATCACATCGCGCGCGATGACGACATGAGCATAATTTGCCGCTGCCCGCACTGCCAAAACATCATTGGGATCGAGGGCCAGGAGTTCGAGGACGTGCGCGGTGAGCAGTACCAGTGCCGCTGTGGCGGTTGGCTTGAAGTGAGCTGCTCAGCACCTCGCGTGAAACCCGACAGCCTTCCCCCGAACCAAGGCATTCCCGGCTAACCCCCGCCGCCCGTTCGGCCCCACCCTATCCCTATTGCCTGCTGCGTATGCGGCGAGGAGATCATGTGTCCGCAATAAAAGAACGCCCGATCCTATTCTCGGCACCGATGGTGCGCGCCATCCTGGAAGGCAGGAAGACTGTCACGCGCCGCGAGGTGAAGAAAGAGGCAGCACTCGATTGCTTAGCTGCTGGTTTCGAACCCGCCTTTCTGGCGCTGCCTGGCAATTCTGACCTTTGTCCCTATGGTCAGCCCGGCGACCGGCTGTGGGTGCGCGAGACTTGGGGCGTGATCAGCCACGACTTCGACGAGCACGGCAACATGATTGGCTGGGTGCCAGACCGGGCCGCTACGCCGGTCCGGGAAATGCCTTTCGGACGCGGCTATTACTCCGGGCACGTCATCTACCGCGCCGACGGCGAGGCTGTATGGGCTGGTGATGATGACGGCGGCGGTGATGATCGCTCCGCTTGGAAGCCGAGCATCCATATGCCCCGCATCGCCAGCCGCATCCTGCTGGATATCACCGACGTGCGTGTAGAGCGGCTGCAGGACATTAGCGAAGAGCAATCCGAAGCAGAGGGAGTTTATTTCCTCCGTGCGGCGCCTGACTTCGATGAAACGCTGACAGCGAAGCAGCTCTACGAAATCCTCTGGGATCACATCAACGGCGACGGCGCATGGGCAGCTAACCCTTGGGTCTGGGTCGTCGAGTTCAAGCGGGTGACGCCATGACCAGCCGCGACCTATTCGAACAGGCCTACGCCGAGGATCACAACTGCACGCTGGAGTGGTGCCAGAACCAACGTCTGAGCAATGGCAGCTATCTGGATCGTTTCATGGCCCGCGCCTGGCACTGGTGGCAGCGCGGCAAGGAGGCGGCATGAGCACACCACCGCTTATCAGTTCTCAGCGCTACCTGAACCGCGAAACCGTCATCAGCAAAGCTCTTACCTTCAGGGTGTTCGTCGTAAAAACGCTGGACATCGAACTACGGGGCAAGCTGTACCGCGTTCTCCTGGACGGACATCACAACCTTGCGGCGGCACGGCTGGCAGGTGTGGAACCTCGCTGGCAAGGACCTCCGCCCAAGTTCGAAAGATTCCGCAAGCGTATGAAGCAGGAGGTGTTCGCGGCTTTCATGATCAACAACCTCACCGACAGCGACTGGTACTTCCATGACACCGGTGAGGTTGTGCAGGAACTGTTAGCTCGGGAGGCGGCATGACCAAAGAAGATATCGCAGGATTCGCGCCGAAGGTCGCTGTTGCGATCGCCGCTGGCAAGGCTGCCGCTGAGGCCTGCCTGGACGACGGAGGCAGCGCCAACTGTGACCGGGTCGTGATCCCGATCCCTGGCATCCGCGCCTCGGCGGTAACCGGCATCCCTGGCTACGTCCAAAAGCGGAGCGGCTGGCACCAGCAAGGCATCCACCTCGATACGCCATGGCCGGGCATCGGCAATCAACACAGTGCAGGCGTACAGGCGATGTACAAGTCTCTCAAGGATCAGGGCGTGGACTGCTACGTCTACTACCAGATCGACTGACCTAACCCCTTCCCCATCATCCACATGCCTGCCGGTGTACGGCGGGCGGGAGACCCTCATGCCTGAAATAAAATGCGACTACGGCCATGCGACTCATGTCAGCACGCCGCAGTGGATCGACCTATTGACGCTCGATCAGATGCGCCGCGCGGTCGAGCTGATGGGCGAAAAGATAACGGCCGCCGAGGCGCAGCCCAAGCGCATTATCTGGCGAGTCTGTTGCGGCGGGGTATGCCTGGCAAATTACCAGGAAGACCGCTACGAGGCGGCGGCCGATCACTTCCAGCGCGCCTACAGGGAATCGTTCATGGAAGAGGCCTCTGACTACTTGAAGGAGCCCTATGGCACGGAAACTTTCAGACGCAGGCTGCCCAGCATCGAGATCGAACGCGTCACGCATTTCGAATACGAGACCGAATGGTTTCCACCACTCAACCCCGCATAGACCCCGGACGGAGGTAGCCAACATGGCAAATGCAACTGCGGCGCAGCCTTCTGGCATTGCGCCGCGCTTTATCCGGGCGCGGGACGTGTACGGCTACCTCGGCATGTGTCGGGCTGAATTCGACAAGACCGTCAGACCTCACGTCCGAGAATTTCCGATCGGCAAACAGGGCGTTGCATTCGATCGGCATGAGCTGGACGAGTGGGCGGATGCCTACATTAACGCGCGGGCAATTGAAAAAGCCGCTGTTCAGGACAACAATCAGCCCCGCAGTGGGCGCCAAGGAGTCAATAAATGGCGCGAAAAACGATCTCCGGTCTCTACGAGAGAAACGGAATCTGGCACATCGACAAGGTCGTCAGAGGTCAGCGACTTCAAGAAAGCACTGGAGCAAGCGAAAGGCAGGAAGCGGAGCAATACCTGATCCACCGCCTGGAAAAGCTCAGGCAGGAGAAGGTCTACGGTGTGCGTCAGGTGCGAACTTGGCGCGAGGCGGCGACTCGGTTCCTGGTGGAATTCAAAGATCAGGCATCGATCGCGCTGTCCGCATCGCACATTGAGCAACTGGACCCGTACATCGGTGACCTTCCGATCACTCATATAGATGACGGGACGCTGTCCGCATTTAAGCGCGAACGGCAAAAACCCACGAAAACTGCAAAAGGGAAAGTAAAGCCAGGCGTATCTAACCGGACGGTCAACATCGCGTTGCAGCGTGTCGTCCGGATATTGAACCTGTGCCACAGGAAGTGGCGAGACGCAGAGAAGCGGCCATGGCTGGATAGCGTGCCGATGATCTCGATGCTGGAGGAGAAAAGGTCGAGCCGTAAGCCCTACCCCTTGTCATGGGAGGAGCAGTCGATTCTGTTCGCAGAAATCCCGGACCACCTGTTGAGGATGGCTCTATACCTCTATACAAGGTGAACACCGGATGCCGAGAGCAGGAGGTCTGCAAGCTCAAGTGGGAATGGGAAATTCGGGTGCCGGAACTGGGAACGAGCGTGTTCCTGATTCCGGATGACTTTGGCGGGCGAAACGAGCGGTCTGGAGTTAAAAATCGGGACGAACGGCTGGTTGTGCTGAACAAGGTCGCAATGCGGATCATCGATGGGCAGCGCGGGCTTCATACGCAGTACGTCTTCCCGTACGGCCAGCCAGATGAGCACGGGCCCACCGCGATGCATCGTATGAACGACACAGCCTGGAAGAAAGCCAGGGTACGGGCGGCGGCGAAGTGGGAAAAGGAGCACAAGTCACCGGCGCACCCTGGGTTCAGATCGATCAGGGTTAACGACCTCAAGCACACCTTTGGCAGAAGGTTGCGTGCAGCGGGCGTGACCGAAGAGGATCGAAAGGCATTGCTTGGACACAGGAATGGCAGCATCACGAGCCACTATTCTATCGCAGAGCTTGGGCAGTTGATCGAGGAGGTAAACAAAGTATCGGCAACCGATTCGCGAGGACCGGCGCTGACGATCTTGAAAAGGAAAACGGGATGATTCCCCGCAAAAGTCCCTATGCATGAAAAAGCCCAACCTGAAAAGATTGGGCTAAGTCATTGAAAAATATGGTCGGGACGGAGTGATTCGAACACTCGACCCCTAGCACCCCATGCTAGTGCGCTACCGGACTGCGCTACGCCCCGACTAGGCGTGAATCTGTTTGGGCTTCTTGCGAAAGCGTCGAGGAATATACCCTAAGCATCTGAAAGATGGAAGTATTTTGATCGCATGTATCAATTACGCAATACAACCAAAACGTCTTCCAGCTCGGTAATCATCTGCTTGATCAGCTGTTTGTACTGCAGGGAATCGTCCTTGACCTCATCACTGGACATGCGTAACCGCGCGCCGCCAATGGTGAAACCCTGATCGTACAGCAGCGCGCGAATTTGCCGGATCATCAGCACATCCTGTCGCTGATAATACCGACGGTTTCCGCGACGCTTGACCGGGTTGAGTTGAGGAAATTCCTGCTCCCAATAACGCAGAACGTGCGGTTTGACCGCGCAGAGCTCGCTGACTTCACCGATGGTGAAGTAGCGTTTGCCTGGAATGGGCGGTAGCTCGTCGTTATGACTTGGTTCCAGCATAAGCCTCAACTCGGGCCTTCAGTTTCTGCCCTGGGCGAAAGGTGACCACACGGCGAGCCGTAATCGGAATTTCTTCCCCTGTCTTGGGATTTCGACCCGGTCGCTGGCGTTTATCTCGCAGATCGAAATTGCCGAATCCGGACAATTTGACCTGCTCGTTATCCTCCAGAGCGTGCCTGATTTCCTCAAAGAACAGCTCAACCAGTTCCTTGGCTTCTCGTTTATTCAGGCCTAGCTCTTCGTACAGACGTTCGGCCATCTCAGCTTTCGTCAGAGCCCCCATACGCTACTTCCTTAACGTGGCGTTTAACCTTTCCTCAAGCGAGGTGAGAATTTGCTGCGTCGAAGCGTTTACCTCATCGTCAGTAAGAGTGCGCGATGGATGTTGCCAGGTCAAGCCAACTGCAAGGCTTTTTCTATGCGGATCAATGCCTTTACCCTGATAAACATCAAATAGCCTGAGGTCTGTCAGCCATTGCCCTGCATTTTCACGAATTACGTCCAGTACGGCAGTGGCGGCAACCTCGCGATCAGCCAGCAATGCCAGGTCACGGCGCACTTCCGGGAAGCGCGACAATTCGTGGAATTTCGGCAGCCGCCCTTCAACCACTTCAGCCAGCACCAGCTCGAAAACGAAGACTGCGCGGTCCAGGCCCAGGGTCTTGACCAACTCTGGGTGCAGCGCGCCGATGTAACCGACTTCGCGGCCATCGCGCTCAATGCGCGCAGTCTGGCCTGGGTGCAATGCTGGATGTTTGCCCGGTACGAAACGGAAATCATCCAGTGCACCCGTGAAGCCCAGCACCGCTTCCACATCAGCCTTCAAGTCGAAGAAATCCACGCTGTCACGGCCCTGCGCCCAGCCTTCCGGCAAGCGAGTACCGCAGATCACACCTGCCAGCATAGGCTCTTGTTTCAAACCGTCCAGTTGGCCGACGAAACGCAGGCCGCTTTCGAACAGGCGTACACGATCCTGCTGGCGATTGAGGTTGTGCTGCAACGCCTTGACCAGGCCCGGCCACAGCGACGAACGCATGGCAGCCATGTCGGCCGAAATCGGGTTGGCCAGCAACAGCGGCTCGACGCCTGGATTGAACAGCTCGAACCACTTCTGATCGATGAAACTGTAGGTGATCGCTTCCTGATAGCCGCGCGCAACCAGCAGGCGACGCAACGCGGGCAGATCGCCGCGCGCTTCAGGACGTGCCTGAGGGGCCAGACGGGCTTGCGGGTAACGAACCGGCAGGCGGTTATAGCCATACAGGCGCGCGAGTTCTTCGATCAGATCCACTTCCAGACTGATATCGAAGCGATGGCTCGACACTTCCACGCGCCATTGACCGGCCACTTCGGACGACACCTTCAGACCCAATGCGGTCAACAGACGCTCGATCTCAGCTGCTCCCATGGTCATGCCGAGCATCTGCTCGATGCGATCGGCTCGCAGAACGACCGGGGCGATAGACGGCAGGTGCTGTTCGCTGACGGTTTCGATGATCGGACCCGCTTCGCCACCGGTGATTTCCAGCAGCAGACCGGTGGCGCGCTCCATGGCCTCGCGGGCCAGTTGCCAGTCGACGCCCCGCTCGTAGCGATGCGACGCGTCGGTGTGCAAGCCATAGGAACGGGCTTTGCCAGCGACAGCAATCTGATCGAAGAACGCGCTTTCCAGGAAAATGTCGCGAGTGGTCGCGGTATTCACACCACTGTGCTCGCCGCCCATCACGCCAGCGATAGCCAGAGCGCGCTGATGGTCTGCGATGACCAGGGTGTCCGCGCGCAGGCTGACTTCCTGACCATCGAGCAGCACCAGCTTCTCGCCTTCTTCGGCCATGCGCACACGAATGCCGCCGTTGATTTCGGCCAAGTCGAACGCGTGAAGCGGCTGACCCAGCTCCAGCATGACGTAGTTGGTGATGTCGACTGCGGCATCGATGCTGCGTACTTCGGAACGGCGCAGACGCTCAACCATCCACAGCGGGGTCGGACGCGACAGGTCGACGTTACGGATCACACGCCCCAAGTAGCGTGGGCAGGCTGCTGGAGCCAGCACCTCAACCGGACGCACTTCGTCGTGCACGGCTGGAATTTCAGCCACCGCCGGGCGGGTAACCTTGGTGTCGTACAGCGCGCCCACTTCGCGGGCCAGACCTGCGACCGACAGGCAGTCACCACGGTTTGGCGTCAGGTCGACTTCGATGCTCGCGTCGTCCAGCCCCAACCAGGCACGGAAATCCTCTCCCACAGGCGCGTCGGCCGGCAATTCCATCAAACCGTCGTTGCCCTCGCCCACTTGCAGCTCGGCTTGCGAGCACAGCATGCCGTTGGACTCGACGCCGCGTAGCTTGGCCTTCTTGATCTTGAAGTCGCCTGGCAGTTCGGCACCGATCATGGCGAACGGAATTTTCAGGCCGGGACGCACGTTCGGCGCACCACAGACCACTTGAAAGGTTTCCGAACCATTGCTGACCTGGCACACACGCAGCTTGTCAGCGTCCGGGTGCTGCTCGGTGCTCAGCACCTCGCCAACGACGACGCCACTGAAAACACCGGCAGCCGGGGTCACACTGTCGACCTCAAGGCCGGCCATCGACAAACGAGCCACCAGCTCATCGCGGGAAACTTGCGGGCTTACCCAGCCACGCAGCCATTGTTCACTGAATTTCATCCTGCTCTCCTAATAAGTTCTTGACGGGCGACCTAGCGAAATTGCGCGAGGAACCGCAAGTCGTTGTCGAAGAACAGGCGCAAGTCATTGACGCCGTAACGCAGCATGGCCAGACGCTCCGCGCCCATGCCGAATGCAAAGCCCTGGAACTCCTCAGGATCAATGCCGGACATGCGCAGCACGTTCGGGTGCACCATGCCGCAACCCATGACTTCCAGCCAGCCGGTCTGCTTGCAGACACGGCAGCCTTTGCCGCTGCACATCACACATTCCATGTCGACTTCAGCGGACGGCTCGGTGAACGGGAAATAGGAAGGACGGAAACGCACTGCCAGCTCTTTTTCAAAGAACACGCGCAGGAACTCCTCGATGGTCCCTTTCAGATCGGCGAAGTTGATATCGCGGTCGATCAGCAGGCCTTCGACCTGATGGAACATCGGGGAGTGAGTGATATCGGAGTCGCTACGGTAGACACGGCCTGGACAGACAATGCGGATCGGCGGCTTGTTCGCTTCCATGGTGCGGACCTGTACCGGCGAGGTATGGGTGCGCAGCAACATGTTGGCGTTGAAATAGAAAGTGTCGTGCATCGACCGGGCCGGGTGATGGCCTGGGATGTTGAGTGCCTCGAAGTTGTGATAATCATCTTCGACCTCAGGGCCTTCGGCGATGCCGTAGCCGATGTGGGTGAAGAACTGTTCGATACGTTCCAGAATCCGGGTCACGGGGTGCAGACCGCCAGTGGTCTGACCGCGGCCAGGCAGGGTTACGTCAATCGACTCGGCGGCCAGCTTGGCGGCAAGCTCCGCCTCCTCGAACGACGCCTTGCGCGCATTGAGAACCTCTGTGACACGCTCCTTGGCAACGTTGATCAGCGCACCGACTTGCGGACGCTCTTCGGCCGGCAAATTCCCCAGGGTCTTCATCACCTGAGTCAATTCACCCTTCTTGCCGAGGTAGTGAACCCGGATTTGCTCCAGGGCGTTGATATCTTCGGCGCTTTGCACAGCCTCAAGTGCTTGAGAGACCAGCGCGTCCAGGTTTTCCATGTACAGACTCCAGATACGAAATAGGGGAAGAGCTTACAAGGCTCTTCCCCTATTCATGACGTTTAACACCAGACCCCGTGGGGTCCGGTGATTGCCGGGGACTTAGGCCAGAGTGGCTTTAGCTTTCTCGACAATCGCAGCAAACGCCGCTTTTTCGTTCACTGCCAGATCAGCCAGAACCTTACGGTCGATTTCGATCGACGCTTTTTTCAGGCCAGCGATGAAACGGCTGTAGGACAGACCGTTGATACGCGCACCAGCGTTGATACGAGCGATCCACAGAGCGCGGAACTGACGTTTTTTCTGACGACGGTCACGGTAGGCATACTGGCCTGCCTTGATTACCGCTTGCTTGGCAACACGGAATACGCGTGAACGCGCACCGTAGTAGCCTTTAGCAAGTTTCAGAATTTTTTTGTGACGCTTACGGGCAATGACGCCACGCTTTACACGAGCCATGAGTTACTTCCTCTATCTTTGATCAAAATTAACGAAGGCGCAGCATGCGCTCGACTTTTGCCACGTCGGACGGATGCAGCAGGCTGCTTCCGCGCAGTTGACGCTTACGCTTGGTCGACATTTTGGTCAGGATGTGGCTCTTGAAAGCGTGCTTGTGCTTGATGCCATTCGCGGTTTTCAGAAACCGCTTAGCTGCACCACTTTTAGTCTTCATCTTTGGCATGTTCGGATACTCCGCATTCAGTTGATAAACATAACCGCAAGGCCTGCCGTGCCCTGGTGGTTATTTCTTCTTTTTCGGGGCGATGACCATGATCAGCTGGCGTCCTTCCATCTTAGGATGCTGTTCGACGGAACCGTATTCGAGCAAGTCACCTTCAACCCGCTTCAACAGCTCCATACCCAGCTCCTGGTGGGCCATCTCACGACCGCGAAATCTCAAGGAAATCTTGGCCCTGTCCCCGTCACTCAGGAAACGTACCAGGTTGCGTAGTTTTACCTGGTAATCCCCTTCCTCCGTCCCTGGACGAAACTTAATTTCTTTAATCTGAATCTGCTTCTGGTTCTTCTTCGCTTCGTTGGCCTGCTTCTTCTTCTCGAAGAGGTGCTTGCCGTAGTCCATCACCTTACAAACGGGCGGGACGGCGTCAGCGGAGATTTCCACCAGATCCAACTTCGCTTCTTCAGCAATTCGAAGCGCTTCATCAATCGAGACGATGCCAATCTGCTCGCCGTCAGCGCCAATTAACCGAACCTCGCGTGCCGAGATATTCTCGTTGATCGGGGCTTTCGGTGCAGCTCGTTTATCTTGTCTCATTTCACGCTTAATAATAATTACTCCGAATCTTGGCGACCACGCCGGGAAACCGCTTGCGCGAGAAGCTCGGTGAATTGGGCGACCGGCATCGAGCCGAGGTCTGCGCCTTCACGAGTACGCACAGCGACAGTTTGCGTTTCAACCTCCCGATCTCCGATGACGAGGAGATAGGGAGCCTTGAGCAAAGTATGCTCGCGGATTTTAAAGCCGATCTTTTCATTTCTCAAGTCGGACTTGGCACGAAATCCGCTTTCGGTCAGATTTTTTTCGACCTCAAGGGCAAAATCGGCTTGTTTGTCGGTGATATTCATCACCACTGCCTGAGTCGGCGCCAGCCAAGCAGGGAACACGCCAGCGTAATGCTCGATCAGCATGCCGATGAAACGCTCGAAGGAACCGAGGATGGCACGGTGCAACATGACCGGACGCTTGCGGTTATTGTCTTCAGCGACATAGCTGGCGTCCAGACGCTCCGGCAAGTTCGGATCGTACTGCAAAGTACCACACTGCCAGCTACGGCCGAGGCAGTCACGCAGGGTAAACTCAATCTTCGGCCCGTAGAAGGCGCCCTCACCTGGCTGATATTCCCATTCCAGGCCCGACTCGTTCAGCGCATCAGCCAGCGCATTCTCAGCGCGGTCCCACAATTCCTCGGAGCCAACTCGCTTGGCCGGACGAGTCGACAGTTTCATGGCGATATCGCTGAAACCGAAGTCCTTGTAAACATCCAGGGTGAGCTTGATGAAGTCAGCCGCTTCCTTCTTCACCTGATCCTCGGTGCAGAAGATATGCGCGTCATCCTGCACGAAACCACGCACGCGCATGATGCCGTGCAAAGCGCCGGAGGGCTCGTTGCGGTGGCAGGCGCCGAACTCGGCCAAACGCAGCGGCAGGTCACGGTAGGACTTCAACCCTTGGTTGAACACCTGCACGTGACATGGGCAGTTCATCGGTTTCACCGCGTAATCGCGACTCTCCGAAGAAGTGGTAAACATGTTCTCGGCATAGTTGGTCCAGTGACCGGAACGCTCCCAGAGAATCCGGTCGACCACTTGCGGGGTCTTGATTTCCTGATAGCCGTTCTCGCGCTGCACCTTGCGCATGTACTGCTCAAGCACCTGATAAACCGTCCAGCCATTGGCATGCCAGAAGACCATCCCCGGTGCTTCTTCCTGCAGGTGGAACAGGTCGAGCTGTTTGCCGATCTTGCGATGATCGCGCTTTTCGGCTTCTTCGATGCGCTGGATATAGGCGGCCAGCTGCTTCTTGTCAGCCCAGGCCGTGCCGTATACCCGTTGCAGCTGCTCGTTCTTGGCATCACCGCGCCAGTAGGCACCGGAAAGCTTGGTCAGCTTGAACGACTTGAGGAAGCGCGTGTTCGGTACGTGCGGACCGCGGCACATGTCGACATATTCTTCGTGATAGTAAAGGCCCATGGCCTTTTCGTTCGGCATGTCCTCGACCAGGCGCAGCTTGTAGTCTTCGCCACGGGCCGCGAACACCGCGATCACCTCGGCCCGCGGGGTGACCTTCTTGATGACGTCGTAATCTTTTTCGATCAACTGCTGCATGCGCTGTTCGATTGCCGCCATGTCGTCCGGGGTGAAAGGACGCTCGTAGGCGATGTCGTAATAAAAGCCGTCCTCGATGACCGGACCGATGACCATCTTCGCCGACGGGTACAACTGCTTGACCGCATGGCCAACCAGGTGCGCGCAGGAGTGGCGGATGATCTCCAGGCCTTCCTGATCTTTCGGGGTAATGATTTGCAGGCTCGCGTCGGCATCAATGAGGTCACTGGCATCGACCAGTTGACCGTTGACCTTGCCAGCCACTGTGGCCTTGGCCAGACCTGCGCCAATGGACGCGGCGACCTCAGCTACAGAAACCGGGTGATCGAAAGAACGTTGACTGCCGTCGGGAAGAGTAATAGTTGGCATGGCGCCTCCTCTCCTAGTGGTGACCCCTACCAAAGGTCACGTGGGTTGGGATAGAGCCAGTACGCGATTCGGCGGTATACCTGCCTCACAGTGGCAGGAGCCCCAAGGCCAACCAATGACCGAACCAGAGTGACTGGAATGTACGAAATCGACAGGCTTGAATGCAGCGGAGCCTGACCCGCGAGACGCGAGCGAATCTGCAGGACGGGCATCCTAGCACAGCCGCGCAGCTCTGCGTCAGGCCGTACGCAAGCGATTGCGCATGAAGCGTCCAACAAATCCTGTGGGAATGTTCCCGATACTGAACTGGCAACCATCCCTGCCGTCAGATAATCCGAGACATCCGTTAAAGGCCCTCGTTTATGGGGCCAATCGACAAGAAGGAAAACCACCATGAAGCTTCTACGTGTTGCCGCCCTCCTCGCACCGATGGCGTTGGCTCTGCCGATCAGCGCTCATGCCGCGATGGATGCGAAAACCAAGACCACTTACATGAATGAGTGCACCGCTGCGGCGACTCAGAACAATCCCGGCATGGATGCCAGCGCCGTCAAAGCGCATTGCGAATGCGGCGCTCAGCAGATCAACAAGAATTTTTCGGACAGCGAAATCGCGTCGCTGAATGACAAAACGACGCCACCGAGTACCGAAATGACCTCTCGCCTGCAAAAAGCCGTGGGTGAAAACTGCCTGAAAGGCAAAAAATAAAAAATTTACATTGCGAACCGTCAGCACCCTCGCGCGCGATGGCGAGCAAACCATGAGCTCGGCTGAAGCCCGCGTATTTGGCGGGCCTCAGCCACTCCAGCGTGACACGCAAAGGCGAATTGGAGCAGCGTACCGGACACGATATGGCATTAATATTCCGTATCTATTTGCGGCACTGGCGCAAAGTTCTTACCGAAAAAGTCCTGCATTCACACAATTCGACTATGATAGCCCGCGTGTGCCCAGTTGGCCTGAGCAGCACAGTACTGAATATTATGTTTTTGGAGATACACCATGTCTAATCGCCAAACCGGCACCGTAAAATGGTTCAACGATGAAAAAGGCTTCGGCTTTATCACTCCACAGGGTGGCGGTGACGACCTGTTCGTACACTTCAAAGCTATCGAAAGCGACGGTTTCAAAAGCCTGAAAGAAGGCCAGACCGTTTCCTTCGTCGCTGAGAAAGGCCAGAAGGGCATGCAAGCTGCTCAGGTTCGTCCGGAGTAATCCAGGCGCGCTGAAAAAGCCCCGTTACTGACGGGGCTTTTTTTATGCCTGCGAGAAACGCCTCAGCCGCAATTCACGCGGTTGATCGTCGCGGCCTGATCGGTATTGAGGTTCAGCCGATCGGAGCGGTACTCCAGCGTCACCATGTCGTTGGGTCCCAGGATCCGCGCTGTTTGCGCCCCCGCCTTCACCCGCGCCTGCTCCAGCAAGGCAGCGGAAGCTGGTTTGCCGACAACGAACTGTGCAGCGGCAGCATCACAACGGGAATAGCCTGTACCTGCCGGCGCAGCGCCTTGAGAGGATGGCTCAGTTTCGGACGTGCTGCTGCACCCCGCCAGCATTGCTGCGACCAGAACCAGACCCGATGATGCGTATTTCCAGGGCATACAGCCTCCTTGTGAGTAACGTGAACCAGCACCTCTGCGACAGCGCATGGCCCGCTTGGTTTCGCGCAGAGCGCCGGAACAAGGGCAAGCGATGCTCAAACAGGCTCGAAGTCTGCCCGAGCCCGCGGTCGCGATGGCAAACAAATCGTCACAAAACATGAGAGCGACCATGGCAATCGTATCCATCGATGCAGCCATCAAGGCCCGATAGCCGCAGGGACGATTCGCCCAGCCCGGCAAGCGCTGAGGAGCTGGCGATCATCGCGATCGATTTGCTGGTCAAGGAGGTGGGCATCGAAAGCGCGCAGAACTTGATGAGTCAGGCGATTCTGCGCTATTCGACCGAGGCGCCTAGCAGCGCCTGAGACACCGTTACTTCAATTGACCAAGACGCTGGGTCAGTAAATCGAAGAAGCCTTGAGCATCGCCGTTCTCGACCCAGAACACGTTCTTGGGCTGACCGAGGGTGTCATACCAGTCGGCAACCGTCTGGCCGAAGGTCGCCCCCTCCCGGTTGTCGACCACTACGTTGATCAGCTTGCCGCTGAACAACTCCGGCTTTAGCAGCCAGGCGATCACGCTGGCGTCATGGACCGGGCCGCCTGGCAGCCCGTAATGCACCATGTCAGCCTTGACGTACTCGTTGAGGATATCGCCCACCAGCTTGCCCGCCCGGTTGTTCAGACCTTCGATCTTGCTGATGCGCTGATCGCTGGTGAGGATCTTGTGGGTGACATCCAGGGGCACGTAGGTCAGCTTGACGCCACTGGCGAGGACCACCTTGGCGGCGTCCGGGTCGGCATAGAGGTTGAACTCGGCCACAGGCGTGATATTCCCGCCGTTGAAGTGCGCCCCGCCCATCACCACGACTTCCTTGATGCCTTGGGTAATCTCAGGCGCCTGGATCAACGCCAACGCCAGATTGGTTTGCGGGCCAAGCATGGCGATGGTGATGCTGTGGGGTTTGGCCTTGCTCAAGGTGTCGACCAGATACTGCACGGCACTCCCCTGCGCGAGCCCTTCCTTTGGCTCATGCACCTCGACACCCGGCAGACCTTCCTTGCCGTGGATGTTCTCCGCGTAGATGGGCGTACGCACCAGCGGCTTGCCCGCACCGGCGTACACCGGGACCTCTTCGCGACCCGCCCATTCACGCGCCAGGCGTGCATTGCGCGACGTCTTGTCGATCCGCACGTTGCCGGCCACGGTGGTAATGGCCATGACGTTCAACTCCTGAGGAGAGGCCAGCGCCAGCAACAGCGCGACTACATCGTCCGCCCCCGGGTCAGTATCGATGATCAGGTCACGCTTTTCGGCCGCGTGGGCTGTTGTGCTGGAGAAAAAAGCCACGAGAGCAACGCTCCTGATCAGTTGAACGACGAAACGACGACGGCTTTGCATAGGTAACTCCCTGTTAGAAACATTCGAACATCAAATGGCGATCAGAAGACCACGCCCGCCACCAGCGCAATGTTGGTGTACGGCTGGCATTCGCCGGTGCGCACGATGGCGCGGGCATTGCGACTCAGCTGTTTCAGCGCTTCATGGCTGACCGAGCGCTGCGCGCCCAATTGCCCATCGGCGTGGAGCGTTTTGATCACTGCCAACGCCGGTGGCTGCTTTTCATATATCTCATCCGCCAGCATATGGCTTTCGACCTGCATCTCAGCCAATACCGTGTTGAGGACGGTGACAAAATCAGGAACCCCGTGGGTAACCGCCAGATCGATCAACTCAACCCCTGGCGGCACCGGCATACCCGCGTCGACGATCATCAGCACGTCGCCATGTCCCAGGGACGCAACCACGCGGGACAAGGCGATATTGAGCAGCGGTGTTTTTTTCATGGCTGATAGCTCTGGACTTCGTTGAAGGTCGGAATGGAAGGCTGCGCGCCGGAACGGGTGACAGACAGTGCCGCTGCGATCTGTCCGAAACGGATCGCATCGGACTCGGATTTGCCTTCAGCCAGTGCCGCCGCGAAGCCTCCGACAAAGGTGTCGCCTGCAGCGGTGGTGTCAACCGGCTTGACCTTGGGCGCCGGGAAATGCGCCGAGTGCGTCCGAGTAGCAAACAAGGCGCCCTGCTCACCCAGGGTGACGATCACTTTGCCAACGCCCGACGTCATCAACGCCGTTGCCGCCGCATCGGCAGTGGCGACGCTGTCGACCGGCAACCCGGTCAATGCAGTGGCCTCGCTTTCGTTGGGGATGAGGTAGTCGATCCAGGCATACCACTCTGCCGGCAGCGGGCCGCTGGCAGGCGCCGGATTGAGGATGACTGTCTTGCCCAGTTCCCGCCCGCGCTTGAGTACATGCCCTACCGTGGTTGTCGGCACTTCCAGCTGACAAATGATGACTTCGGCCTGGCTCAGCAACACATCAAAACGATCAACGACCTCAGACGTCACGTGACCATTGCCGCCGGCCACGATCACGATAGCGTTTTGGCTGTTGTCGTCGACCACGATCAACGCCACCCCGGTGGATTCGCCTTCAATTGACGTTACGGCCTGACAGTCGATGCCCTCGGCCAGCAACGCCGAGCGCAGCTGTTCGCCGTAGGCATCGCCGCCGACGCAGCCGATCATCGCCACGCTGGCGCCCAGACGCGCGGCGGCCACCGCCTGGTTCGCACCCTTGCCGCCCGGCACCGTAACGAACGACTGCCCGGCCAGGGTTTCCCCGGCACGTGGCAGCCGAGGCGCACGGGTCACCAAGTCCATGTTGAGGCTACCCACAATCACTACTTTTGCTTGCATGACGTCTTTACTCTTCAATCCGGACCGTAAAGCCCGGCTCAGCGGAACTCGTTGAAAGCGTTGGTGGGCGGCGCAGTGGACTCGCGCAGCACGATGCTCGGCGCGACGATCAACTGCTGCACAGGGCTGTCGCCTCGGGTTGAAATCCGTCGCAGCAAGACCTCGGCCGCACGCTCACCCAATTGCAGGATCGACTGCCCGACCGTTGTCAGCGCGGGGTACACATACTGACTCATCTGGATGTCATCGAAGCCGATGACCGACAAGTCCGCCGGCACACGCACATTGCGCTCAGCCGCAGCCCGCAACACGCCGATACCGACCATGTCGTTGGCCGCAAAAATCGCCGTCGGGCGGGCGCCCTCGAGCAGCTTGCCGGCGGCCTGATAACCGCTGGGGCCGGTGAAGTCGCTCTCCACCACCCAGCTGTCTGGCACCTCGATACCGGCCTGCGTCATGGCCCTGTGATAACCGGCCAGACGCATCCGCGCCACGCTGGTTTCAGCCGGGCCGCAAACACAGGCGATGTGTCGATGCCCCAGCTCCAGCAGGTGCGAAGTGGCCAGGTAGGCGCCCAGTTCGTGATCGATGCGTACCAGATCGGCGCTGATGTTTTCCAGATCGCGGTCGACGATGACCATTGGCGTGCGCACTGCCGACAGGCTGTCAACCAGACTGTCGCCGCCACCCACGGAAGAAACGATCAAACCGTCGACGCGTTTTTCCAGTAACACCCGCAAATAATTGCGCTGCTTGTCCAGATTGTCATCGGAGTTGCACAGGATCACACAGAAGCCATTTCGCTCGCAGTAATCCTCGATACCCCTGGCCAGCTCGGCGAAATACGGGTTGATGCCGTTAGGGATCAACAAGCCGATGGTCGCAGTGGACTTGGCCTTCAGAGAACGCGCCACGGCGCTGGGCACGTAGTCCAGCTGGGCGATGGCGGCCTCGACTTTTTTACGCACTTCGTCACTCACGGGCCGGGTTCTGTTCAGAACATGGGACACAGTGGTGTAGGAAATGCCTGCAATCGCAGCGACGTCCTTGATCGTTGCCATATCAGCCGCGCCGCCGTGCGCGATGACTGCGATAGGTGTCCAGAACAACGGCCACCACGATCACGGCGCCGGTGATGATGCGTTTGGTGGGCTCGGTCGCACCAATTTGCGCAAGACCTGCCGCCAGCACCGAGATAATCAGCACACCAAAAAAGGTGCTGATGACCGAGCCGCGACCGCCCATCAGGCTGGTTCCGCCGATCACCACGGCCGCGATGACCTGCAACTCAAGGCCTGAGCCTGCGTTAGGGTCCGCTGCTTCCAGGCGCGAAATCTGGAACAGCGCCGCGACGCCAGCGAGCAAGCCCATCAGCGAGAACACCAGAATCTTGTAGGGCTTTGGATTGATGCCTGCCAGACGCACGGCTTCTTCGTTGGTGCCGATGCCGATCAGGTAGCGCCCGAATACTGTGCGGGTCAGCACCGCTTGCGCCGCGAAGATCACGATCAACGCAATGACAAACGACGGCGAAATACCGAACGCAAACGGGTTGGACAGCCAGGCGAACGCGTCGCCGATGTACGCGGTACGAGAGTCGGTCAGCTGATACGCGACGCCCCGCGCCATTTCCAGCACGCCCAGCGAGACGATGAACGACGGAATGCGCCAGGCCACGGTGATCGAGCCGGTCACGGTGCCCGCCGCCGTTGCGCAGGCCATGCCCAGCAAGGCAGAAGGCAGCACGCCCCAACCCCAGCCGAGCATCGCGACGCTGACCGCCGAGGCCGCCAGCGCCAGCACCGAACCCACCGACAGGTCAATGCCGCCGATGATCAGAATGAAAGTCATGCCTACCGCCAGGACCATCAGGTCCGGGATCTGGTTGGCCAGGGTGCTGAAGGTTTCGTAGGACAGGAAGTGATCGCTGAGCAGCGAGAACAGCACGATCATCGCCAGCAAGGCGCCTGCCAGGCCCAGGTAGGTGCCCAGGCCAAAATAGTTGCCGCTGCGTTTGCCCGGCGAAGGCAGAGCGGCAGGAGTCGTCGAGGTTTTCATCAGTCGTTCCTGGGCGCGGCTTCAGAGAGCAGCGCATCACGTTTTTGGTAGCCGGCGAAGGCTGCGGCAAGCAACTCGTCCTGAGTCCAGCTAGCGCGCTCGAAGGTGTCGATCAGACGCCCGGCAGACAACACGCCGATGCGGTCACAGATCAGCATCAGTTCGCGCAGATCACTGGAAACCACCACCAGCGCCCTGCCCTGACGGGTCAGTTCGCCCAGCAGGGCATAAATGTCGAACTTGGCACCGACGTCGATCCCGCGGGTTGGCTCGTCGAACAACATCACTTGGCAATCGCGCTCCAGCCAGCGGCCGATGACGACCTTCTGCTGGTTGCCGCCGGATAGCTCGGACACCTGTTGCGTCGGGCTGGAGCTGCGAATGCGCATGGCCTCGACCTGACGCTTGGCCAGGGCCATTTCGGCGTTTCCGTTCACCACACCGCTGCTGGAGATCGCGTGCATGTTGCCCAGCGCGATGTTGGCGCTGATCGACTGGGTCAGCAGCAGGCCTTCGCCTTTACGGTCCTCGGTGATCAGGGCAATGCCATGACCGACCGCGTCCACGGGGGAATTCACTCGCACGGGCTGCAACGGGCTGCCGACTTCAATCGTCCCGCTGTCGGCGATGTCTGCGCCGTAGATCAGGCGCAACAGCTCGGTACGCCCCGCGCCAATCAGGCCGGAAATACCGAAGATCTCGCCGGCGCGCACGTCAAAGGACACGTCACGCACCTTGTCGGAACGGCTCAAGCCCTTGACTGACAACGCGACGTCGCCAATCTGGCGCTGGCCAAGATCTATGTGCTCGCCCAACTCGCGGCCGACCATCAGGGTCACCAGTTGTTCGCTGTTGTAATTGGCCATGGCGTCGACGCACACCAGCTTGCCGTCACGCAGCACAGCGATGCGCTGGGCAACGCGGGCCAGCTCCTCCAGGCGATGGGAGATATAGATGATAGAAACGCCACGATCCTGCAGGCGGGTGATCTGCTCGAACAGCATTTCCACCTCGCGGGCCGTCAGCATCGCCGTCGGCTCGTCGAGGATCAGCACATGGCAATCGCCGATCAGGTTGCGGGCAATTTCGACCATCTGCTGATGGCCGATGCCCAACTCGCCTACCAGCGTGTCGGGGTCGATGGCTTCCAGACCCACCTGAGCCATGGCCTTGACGGCGTCTTCGCGCAGCTTTTTGCGATTGATGAAACCAGCCCGGCTGGGCAGGTTATCCAGAAACAGGTTTTCCGCCACCGACAGGGTCGGCAGCAGGTTCAGCTCCTGCATGACCATGCGCACCCCAAGCTTCTCGGCCTGGGTGCGACTGGCGGGTTCGTAGGGTTGCCCCTGGAACTGCATCTGGCCGGCGGTGGGTGTCACCAGCCCGCCGATGATTTTCGACAAAGTGCTTTTACCGGCGCCGTTTTCCCCGGTCAGCGCCAACACTTCCCCGCGCAACAGCGTCAGGTCGATGTCACCGAGGACAGGTTGGGCGTAGGTTTTGCCGATGCCGCTGACAGATAGAACAGCGGCCTGAGCAGACGCTGACATAACGCTCTCCACGCGCCTGCCCCCAAGGAGGGCAGGCGGTATGTACGGATGTTGAAAAGCCTGTTTATTGCGGCTTGGTAACCAGCTCGACCGGGGTTTCGATCACGCCGTCCTTGATCTCGAGCTTCTCGCCCTTGACCATTTTCAGCGCAGTGTCGATACCGAACACGGCCTGACGAGCCGCGAACTGGTCAGCGGTGGCCAGCACACGGCCATCCTTGAGCATCGGCTTGATGGCGTTGATGTTGTCGTAGCCTACGACCTGCACCTTGCCTGCCTTGCCTGCGGCGCGAACAGCGGAAACAGCGCCCAGGGCCATGCTGTCGTTACCCGCCAGCAACGCCTTCAGGTTCGGGTATTCATTGAGCATGGCCGAAGCCACGGCGTTGCCCTTGTCGATTTCCCAGTTACCCGATTGGGTGGAGACGATTTTCATCTGCGCCGCGTCCATCGCATCCTTGAAACCGGCGGTGCGTTGCTGGGCATTGGTGGTGGTCGGCACGCCTTCGATGATCCCGACCTGATCGCCAGCCGTCAGCTGCTTGGCCAGGTAGTCACCCACGAGCTTGGCGCCTTTGCGGTTGTTCGGGCCAACGAAAGGCACTTCGATGTTTTTGCTTTTCAGCACATCGGCATCGAGCTGGTTGTCGATGTTGACGACCTTGATCCCGGCA
The DNA here is from genome assembly GCF_059421985.1 of Pseudomonas sp. GW821-FHT02A11. Classification (NCBI taxonomy): domain Bacteria; kingdom Pseudomonadati; phylum Pseudomonadota; class Gammaproteobacteria; order Pseudomonadales; family Pseudomonadaceae; genus Pseudomonas; species Pseudomonas sp. GW821-FHT02A11. Next base: position 74,821 of record NZ_JBWKWB010000015.1, on the reverse strand, counting down.
TCCATGGCTTTCTTGATCACCGAGGCCAGCGCCTTGGAGTCAGCGGGCGCGATCACCAGGGCGTCGACCTTCTTGACGATCATCTGGTTGACGATGTCAATCTGTGCGGCTGTATCGGACTCGTTCTTGATGCCGTTGGAGATCAGGTCAAAGTCGGCAGCATGCTGTTTCTGATATTCCTTGGCGCCGTCTTCCATGGTCAGGAAGAACTCGTTGGCAAGGGATTTCATCACCAGGGCGACGGTAGGCTTCTTGGCGTCGTCAGCGTAGGCAGAGGAAAGAGGCAGGGTAACGGCGCTCGCGGTGAGCATGGCAACAGCAAGAAGACGTGCAGCGAATGGCAGCTTCATGGAATCACTCCGACATTATGATTATTGTATCGGCATCGAATGCGCCCCAGGTTGACTACCTGAATGAGCCGCAAACGTTTGCGTGAACGAAACTATGGTAATCGCGACGAATTTTGTCAACTGCCAGAAGTAAGTCGTTGGCCATTCAGATCCGTCCTACGCGTTGAACGACCCCGCCGCACGCGATCGGTGACTCGCGTCCGACTGTCTGACAGTTGACACAGCACACTAAATTATCGTGCTAATGCACTGTAATGCTTGAGCCTGCGCTAAGATGACGGCCATCTGACATCGCCATTATCCCAAGAGCGATGCCCATTGACCGATGGATTGTTGGAGCGCACATGATGGACCCGGCCACACAGGACCTTCGAGCCGAGGAAGGAGCTGATCCCGCCTCGGAATTCATTCAAACGATGATCTCCTCCCTCCCAGGTTCGGGTCCTGTGGGAAAGAGCCGCGCAGCCTATCGGCAATGGTACGAATCGCTGTCGGACGTCGACCAGATGCATGTCCGTGACAAACTGCGCGAGGAAATTTCCCGCATCCGTGCAGAATTTGGCAAACGCTCCAATGCCCACTCCGCTCATTCGATCCGCCTGAGGGATCACGGCTGATCAGCCGCATCGAAATCTGATCGAAGGCGGTTCGATCAGGTCGACTTCAATCTTCCTTCTTCACCGTCGCTACTTCATCGGCGCGCACCTTTACGGTCTTTCCGGAGATGTCTTCGAATTCATAAAAGCCGTCCGAGCTTTTGGTCTTCGGCATATCCTTGGTCACGTATTGCGTGCCGTTCTGCAGGGTAACCACCGTTGCTGTCGAGCATCCGGCCAGCGCAACGCAACATGCCAACGCCACGGCCAGCCCCATCCCATTGATATTCATGCTGTCTCCTTTTTCTTTTCCAATCATTGCGAACTCAATCGCGGTCAGAAGATCAGATCGAATCGATCGACTTTGGTTCGCGGCCGCACAGCGATCAAGCAAATCAAAGACTTGGGCCTTGTCAGGATTTTTCGTACGTCGACCCACGACATTGTTGCGAAACGTCTCGCACTGAAATACTGTATACACATACAGCAAAACAAGGGACCTTTTCCGTGTCTGACAACGCCGCTTCTGCCCCTGCCCCATACGAGCGCCTGGCTATTCGCATCCAGAAGATCATCAATTCGCCCACCGCGCAAAAATCACGATCCGCGTTGATTTTCCGCCTTGCGGACGAGCAGGAAGATGACTGGAGCCAGTTGCTCGAGGAAATCGCCGAGAACGACAACGTGACCCTGGCCTGGCGCGACGATGGCGGCGTCCAGATTTTCTGGACAGTCCCTAAAGAAGACTGATCAAAGCCCATCACCCTTCATCATCGGCGAGCCAGGCCCCTTGGCTCGCCTGCGTTTCTATTTGTCGTAGTTGGAATTCATGCTCAGATTGTTCACTTCACTCCTGCTCGCTCTTTCTTTTCTGCAAAACGCGTCCGCTGACGTCAACATCGGAACCTGGAACCTGGAGCACCTGAGCGTGCGACCCAACAAGGACTTCCAGGGCATCGCCAAAGTCGCGCAGAAGGTCGACTTTCTCGCCGTACAAGAACTGATGAATGAAGACGCGCTGCAGGCCCTTGCCAAAGAATTGACCCGCCAGACTGGCAAGCATTGGAGTTCGATGGCCTCACACGCTGTGGGGCGTTCGTCCTACAAGGAAATGTATGGATTCGTTTGGCGTGACGACGCAGTGGCCTATGAAGATGGCGCCGTCACCTACCTGGACCGGGGCGACACCTTTGAGCGCGAACCCTACTCGGCCCGCTTCCGATCACTCAGGGACAACACGACCTTTGTGGTCGCCACCGTGCACATTCTCTATGGCAAGAGCCAGGCAGACCGTACTTCGGAAATCACAGCCCTGTCGAGCTACTGGGCCTGGCTGAAAGACACCTACCCGGGCAACAACCAGATCATGCTCATGGGCGACTTCAACACCCCCCCCAACTCGCCCGCCTGGAACCAGCTGGACGCCAGCGCCAAGCCGCTGATGCTCGACGGCGCGAGCACGTTATCGACCACCGACGGCAAGTTTGCCAACCTCTATGACAACATCTTTGTCAGCAAGAATTCGGCGATCAGGGTCAACAACATTCAGGTGTTCAACTACCCGAAATTCCTGGGCATGACCCACGCGCAGGGGCGTGACAGTGTGTCCGATCATGCGCCGATCTTTCTCAGCGCCAGCTTCAAGGGTGGCAGTGCCTCTGCAGTGGTTGCGTCAGCGCCCGCCAAACCAATCGCGCCCAACCCGATGAAACCGACGGCCAGCGACACGGGTGCTAAAAACCTGACCGTTGCCATTCGCGGCAACAAAAAAACAATGGTCTATCACAGGCCCGATTGCCCGTCGTACAACTCTGTTTCAGAAAAAAACCGGGTAGAGTTCGATACCGCCGCAGCAGCCGAGGCTCAGCACTATCACTTGGCAGGCAACTGCCGCTGATAGCCGCTTGCTGTAATGAAAGGGACGCGCCTGATTGCCAGATGCGTCCCTTTATTCAGTCTACTTACGCGCCAAATCGTGCTGGATGCAACCGTCGTAATAGGTCTGCTTCACTGCAGCCGGCTTGAGTCGCGACCGGCTCTTGTAGGTTTGCTCGGTAATGCCAACCGCCATCTTGCGCATCCACGGCTGCGTGAACTTTCGCGACTGCAGTTTTTTCCGTGCGCTGTAAAGCGTGGTGCCAGATAGCTTGGATTGCTGCGCTGCCCCCGCCATGCCAGCACCCCACTTGCACACCTGCAGATCGTTTTTACTGATATCCCGAGCCTGCGCTGGCATCACAACGGCCATCGTCAAAACCCATGCTGCCACGCCTAACCCCACACTTCGCATACGTTTCGTTCCGGAATTGACTGAAAGGAAAGGATTTTTTCAGAAAATCAGCGTGATGCGGGCCATCAGATTGCCCTTTTTCAACAAAACGTGTCGTCCAAGCCGATAAGTTACAAGGCTTGCCCACCAACAGTGGGACACATCCAAAAAAGTGCCTCCTGACACTTCGGACATCAAGTCATATCCGAACAGATATGGCACATGGCCGCTTATCGGCGCAAGATGCATATCGCCATCAAACAGTGCAATCCTCTGATGGTCAGTAGCCCTTCGCAACAACGGCAGGTTACTCGTCTCAGGCAGAGAACACGCAGTACGATCCAAGGCAGGAAAACGCTCCAGCAGCCTGTATCGATCTCGAAATGAAGTGACAGCACCGCCGATGCATTCGGCGCAGACGCTGTCAGGTACATCAGGAAGTACTCAATTTCAGACCGGCGTGCATGACGCCCAACAGGCCGATGATGATGAATGATTCCAAGGACTTTGAAATTCATTACCGCTTCCGGGGCGAACCCCGACAGTTCTCCCACCACGCACGGCATCTGTGTGAAAGCCAGGCGTTGCACTTCGCAACCCTGCACGCAGGCGTCGGCAATCTCGATACCAGCGTCGCCACCGGGCCGGTTCGCCTGGCCATGCTCTACGCCGAAGGACTAGGCATCACTCAGGTGCACTGGAAACGCACCTGAGTCGACAGAAAGTCCAAACAAACCGCATATCCAGTGGTCGGTATTTCTAGCAGCGCTCATGAAACCAGCAAAGCGAGGAAAATATGACCATTGATAACGCACTCAAGAACGAAGTGCTGACCCGCCTCCTACACGCTCATCCAGCGGGGCTTGGCAAAGAAGTTCTGGACAATTATCGAGGGGAGCACGCCGTTGCCGATACCCTCGAGCACCTCCAAAAAGCGGGCTTGATTCATGACGGGTGCGTAGATAGCCCGTCCAAGGGCGAACGCTCGCTGAAATACCCGGTGAAACTCAGTTCTGCAGGCGTGGACGCTGCGAAGCAGCTGCAAAGCTGAACCTGCTCCCATGAAAAAACCGGCCCAGGCCGGTTTTTTCATGTCATCTGCAAAGCATTCTGGTGTTCTCCCCAAGTGCTGCTTGCCTGATCATCCGTGAGCCGGTCAGGCAGCAGCACTACAGGGGAACGAGAAGAATCCTACAAGCTCAGTCGACTTTACGTCACTTGAACAATTGTGACTTTATTCGTCGAAATCCGCAGTCCGCGCGATGACATCACACTTCAGGGTAATCGCCTGTGCCATCCGGCCACGGGGTGAGCAGCTCAAACCCGGTCGGGGTCACCGCCACCATGTGCTCCCACTGCGCTGACAACGATTGGTCGCGGGTGAGTACGGTCCAGCCATCGTCCAGCACATGGGTACCGGGCTTGCCGGCGTTGATCATCGGCTCGATGGTAAACACCATGCCCGGCTTGAGCTTGAGGCCCTTCCCCGCTGCGCCGTAATGCAGCACCTGCGGTTCCTCATGGTACTTGCGACCGATGCCATGGCCGCAGTACTCACGCACCACGCTGAAGCCTTCGCGATAGGCCACGGTCTGGATCGCATTACCAATGTCGCCCAGCGTCGCACCGGGCCGTACCGCATGAATGCCAGCCAGCGTCGCTTCGTACGTGGTCTCGACCAGTCGTTTGGCCAAGGGGCTGACTTCGCCGACGTAATACATGCGACTGGTGTCGCCGTACCAGCCATCCTTGATGACGGCGACGTCGATGTTGACAATGTCGCCTTCCTTCAAGATGTCGTCTGCAGAAGGAATGCCGTGACAAACCACCGTGTTGGGGGAAATGCAGGTGGTCTTGGTAAAGCCGTGATAGCCGACGTTGGCCGGGATCACCTTGAGTTCGTTGACGATGTAATCGTTGCAGATGTCGTCCAGCGCCTCGGTACTAATACCGGGTTTGACGTGCTGGGCAATCATCGCCAGCACATCCGCTGCCAGACGCCCCGCGACGCGCAGCCCCACCAGATCCGCTTCACTCTTGATGCTGATGCTCATCGCGACACCGCCCGAGTCTGGGGTTCATCGTCTACAGACTCCTCTGAGGCCGCTTCCAGCAATGGGTCCCCCGACGCTTCAGCGCGAATGAGCAACTGGCAGATATCGCTGTAGTTAAGGCCCGGGTTGAGTTCAGCGAGCATGCCGACACGCATCCAGTGTTCGGCCTGCGCATTGATCGAGCGGCTCAGCGCGGCGCTGGCCGAGCGGAGATTGGCGTGCATCTGTTCGGAAATTTTGACCAGCCCCATGGATAAACCTCGCTATGAATATACGAAGCATATACGTTTCATATATTCACTCGCAAGCAGCCAGCGCCCATCCCAAGCCCGAACCAACCAGAGCTTCAGGACTGTGTTGCCTCCATCGCGCATTCGGACAACGAAGTGGCCAGCTGGGAAATCGCGTCCTGATCGTCTTCGCTCAACGCGCGGTAATGGGTGATGATCGCGCGCTCGGCCTCATTCAGCGAATCGACTGTCATGGGCGTGCGCTTGCCAGACACCACGAAAAGTACGTCCACACCCTTTTTCTCCAGCGCAGCGAGATAGTCGGATCGGGGGATGCGCTCTCCGCTTTCGTATTTGCCTTGGGCATTGGCTTCCACGCCTCCGATCGTGCCGAACTCCTGCTGGGACAGTCCGAGGCGTTTGCGCTCTTCTTTCAATCGTGAACCAAGATCTTTCATAAACACGGGCCTCGGGGTGGTGGTCGTTGGGGCAGGACGCTGTTTAATGCAAGACCCCATCGGTCCGGTGGAGTTGCGGTTCCCCCGACAATTGTTCAAGCTTTGCGCTTTGGGCCTCAGGATATTCCCGGTACGGCCGATAGATTCGGATGGAGAGTTTGCCTTTTTGCAGGCAACCCGATTGTGTAGTTCGGAGACCCAGACGTGATCACATTTATCCTGGCTTGGTGCGCCCTGTCGCTGGTGGGAACCCTGTTTGCGGTCAGCCTGATCAGAATGGGCAAAAAGCGCCAGCCTGAAGCTGATGGCACCGCGACTCGCGAAGCCGTGACCGCACCCATTCCCCAGAAAAACTGAGTTAACACCTGCTGCCCTTCACTCGGCAGCGAGGTGCGCCTGCTCGCCCGCGTGATGCTGCGCCGAACTGACCAGCGTCAGGTCAGCCATCCCCAGACTGAACTGACGCACGCCGGCTGCCAGAGCAAGAAAATCCTCGCGCTGCATCGCATTGCCCCAGACGCTCTCGAACGAGGCTTCGGCGGGCTCGGCCGTGAATGATTGATTGGTGTGGGCAAGATTGGTTTGCATGGTCATTCCCTCTTTCTCGAATACTGTTTAAACATACAGTATTTTCATCTCCACACAAACGCAAGCCATATGTCGACGAGCGGTCGTGTCTGATTCGAGTGAGAGATCGACGGCAGTCTCAGCGTTCTGAAGCTGCCGGTTCCACTTGAATGCGCAAGTTTCAGACGCCAGTAAGCTCTTTAAGGCGTGCCAGGTCCCCAGCCGACAACACGATGCCTTGGGCCAAGGACTTTTCCCGCTGACGATAGCGACGATCCCCTGGCATGCGCTCCTGGCCCACGCCGTGCATCTGCCGCACCAGCTCTTCACTGCGTTGGGCGAAGGCTTGGCCGCTGCCTTTGTCAGGGTCGATAACGATGATGGTCTGACCAGTCCACGGGGTTTGCGCGCCCGGCTTGCTGGACATGTCGAACTCGAACGAGAAGTTGCCCCCGGTGAGCGCCGCCGACAGCAGCTCGACCATCATCGACAACGCCGAGCCTTTATAGCCTCCGAATGGCAATAGCGCGCCGCCATCGAGAATCGCCTGGGGATCTTCGGTAGGTTGCCCGGCGCGGTCGACGCCCATGCCCAGTGGCAGCCGGTGCCCTTCCCTCGCGGCAATCTGCACGTCGCCGTGGGCGATGGCGCTGGTGGCCATATCGAAAACGATCGGATCGCTTCCTGCCCTTGGCGCGGCAAAGGCGATCGGGTTGGTGCCGAACAGCGGTTTTTGCGCGTCGTGGGGCACCACGCAGGTCATGCTGTTGACCACGCTCAGGGCCACCAGACCTTCCTGGGCAAAGGGCTCGACGTCCGGCCACAGCGCCGCGAAGTGGTGCGAGTTGCGAATCGCCAGGATCGCGATGCCGGCACTGCGCGCCTTCTCGATCAACAGCGCCTTGGCCGCCTGCATCGCCGGCTGGGCGAAACCGCCCGCGGCATCGACCCGCACGAAACCTGCACCCACATCCTCAACCTTGGGCACTGCTTGCCCGTCGACCCAACCGGCGGCCAGTGACGACAGGTAACCCTTGATGCGGAAGATCCCGTGACTGTGCGAGCCGTCGCGCTCGGCGCTGGCGCAGTTCTCAGCCAGCACGCCTGCCACCTCGGCCGAGGTGCCGTGGCGCAGAAAAATCTGGCGCAGCAATTCGGTGAGGTCAGCGAAGGAAATCGTCTGGGTATCAACGGGGTCGCGGGATGCAGACATCTGAAGCTCCGGTGTGATTATTGGAAGTGGAAGCCAAACAGAACGTGAACGAGCGTCAGGAGAGTACTGCGCGCGAACCACGGGGTAAACAGCGCGCCTGCTGCTTGCTTCACGTTCGCCCTGAGCCGATAAGGATCGATCCATGGAGCGTCAGACCTTCGTACTCGGCGCCAGATTCGTTGCGTATGCTCTGCCTTGTACCTGTAAAGTCCCTGCAAGCCGCAGGCCAATGCGTTGTCCTGGTCGATCGATCCAGCGCTTTCGCTGGCGCAGGTCAGTCCAGGCGCTTCTGGAAGAACAGCCGTTGATGGCCCGGAGGGTAATCGTCCAAATGGCCGAACACCTGATAGCCGTGCATGCGATAGAAGTCGGGGGCCTGGAAATCGAAGGTGTCGAGCCAGACCCCGACGCAGTTGCGCTCCCGGGCAAACGCTTCGGCCATATCCATCAATTGACTGCCCATGCGTTGACCCCGCGCCTGCTCGGGCACCACGAGCAGCTCGATGAACAGCCAGCGGTAAAGAATGCGGCCGTGCAACCCGCCAAGCACCACGTCGGTGGTTTCGTCGCGCACGAAAAAGGCGAACTTCTCCGACAGTCCGTCACCCGCCTTCGCGGCGTTATAGGCCTTCAACGGTTCGAGGATCTGCAGACGTTCGTCTTCGCTGGGGTTGCTCTTGAATTCGATTCGCACACTCATGCATCGCTTCCTGCTGACATGGAAAGGGAGCGCAAGAGTGTCGGATTGGGTGAAGTGAGTAAAGCGCAACGCAAGGTGGGAGCGACCGGTTGGCGCTCCCACGTTTGAGACGCCGATCAGTCTTTCTGATCGCGCAGGATATTGCCGGAGGTGCCGTCGATACGGAATTCGTAGGTCAGGCTGTCAGCCTTGCGCCCCTCGCCTTCCCAGTAGCCATTGTCGTCGGCTTCGATCTTGTAGATCTGGGTGTAACCCGCAGACTTGGCTTTTTCGATGGCCTTCTCGATGGTGATCCAGCCCGGGCCCGGCTTGTCCGCGAGAGCGAACGGTGCGGTGGCCAGAGCGGCAGTGGCAAGAACGGCGGCAGTCAGTGTCTTGATCATCTTTGAACTCCATTTCCCTTTGCGGGCTTTATACGTGCGATTTTTTGGAGTTCACGGGGGAAAAAATAGTTCAGGCGGGGTTGTGTAACGGGGTGATGCAAAACATGGCGCAGATTGTCGCCGCAAGTGACGACCTGTGGGAGCGAATTCATTCGCGAATGGCCCGTACAGACGCCGAAGATCTGTCGCCTGGACCCAAGTCTCGCGAATGAATTCGCTCCCACAGTACGTTTGGCCGGCAGCCGATCAGCGTTTGACCTTGCGTCGCATGACGCCGTTCAGCACCACCACAACGACAGCCACGAACATGGCGATGTACTGGAAGGTCTTCTGGTCGAGCACGCCGATGGTCTGCAAGTGCGACAGGCCGAGCATGATCGCCAGCACGCTCAGGGCGATGAGGATCGAGTAAATCAGACGCTGTTTGTGGGTCATTGCGGGGGTCCTGAAAACGGTGGAGAGCATTCGCACAACGGCAAACGCGCCGCATATCTTACGCTGTCACAAAGGTGATAGCACCCTGTGCCAGTGCGCCCGATACTGCGGCGAAGCGTCTCGGTCACGCAATCCTGACACTTTGCCGTGGTTTAATACGCACTCGTTACATTTCATGTAAGAAATTTTCCCGTCGTAGAAAGGAGTCCCCAATGCCCCATGAAGGCAGCCTGTTACAGGCCGCAGTCGTGTTTCTGCTCGCCGCCGTTCTGACCGTGCCGCTGGCCAAGCGCCTGCAACTGGGCGCAGTGATCGGTTACCTGATCGCTGGCGTGATCATCGGCCCTTCAGGCCTGGGCCTGATCGGTAACCCGCAAAGCGTGGCGCACATTTCCGAACTGGGCGTGGTCTTGCTGTTGTTCATCATCGGCCTTGAGCTGTCGCCCAAGCGCCTCTGGGTGATGCGCAAATCGGTATTCGGCGTCGGTCTGGCGCAGGTGTTGCTGACGGGCCTGGTGATCGGCACGGTCGCCCTGCTCGGCTTCGGTCAGCCGCTGAACAGCGCGGTGGTGCTGGGCTTGGGGCTTGCGCTGTCGTCTACCGCATTCGGTCTGCAGAGCCTGGCGGAGCGCAAGGAGCTGAACGCACCTCACGGCCGGCTGGCCTTTGCCATTCTATTGTTTCAAGACATTGCAGCGATCCCGCTGATCGCCCTGGTGCCGATGCTCGCAGGCGGCGATCACGATGCGTCTTCGAGCGACTCTCTGCGCCACGGCCTGCAAGTATTGGGTGGCATTGCGGCGGTGGTGGTCGGCGGTCGGTATTTGCTGCGCCCCGTGTTTCGCATCGTCGCCAAAACCAAGTTGCAGGAAGTGTCCACGGCCACTGCGCTGCTGGTGGTGATTGGCACGGCCTATTTGATGGATCTGGTCGGCGTGTCGATGGCGCTGGGCGCCTTCCTCGCCGGCCTCCTGCTGGCCGATTCGGAGTATCGCCACGAGCTGGAATCGCAGATCGAACCGTTCAAGGGCCTGTTGCTGGGCCTGTTCTTCATCAGCGTCGGCATGGGCGCCAACCTGGGGCTGCTACTGAGTTCACCGGTCACCGTGCTGGCGCTGACGGTTTTGCTGATCGCCCTAAAGCTGCCGCTGCTGTTCTTCGTCGGCCGACTGGCCGGTGGGCTGGGCGCGCAAAGTGCCTTACGCCTGGGTCTGGTGCTGGCGGCGGGTGGTGAGTTCGCGTTCGTTGTCTTCAAGATCGGGCGCGATCAGGGCCTGTTCGATGCCGGCCTCTATGACACACTGGTGCTGACCATCACGTTGTCCATGGCGCTGACCCCGCCTCTGCTGCTGATCATGTCGCGCTGGCTCAAGCCCAAGCCGGTGGTCAAGGAAGTGCCGGAGGAATACAAGGAAATCGAGTCCGACAACCCGCGTGTGGTCATCGCTGGCATGGGCCGTATGGGCCAGATCGTGGCGCGTATCCTGCGGGCACAGAAGATCCCTTTCATTGCCCTGGACACCTCGGTGGAAACCATCGAGTTCACCCGCAGTTTCGGCAACGTGCCGGTGTTCTACGGCGACCCGCTACGCCCGGAAATCCTGCGCGCCGCCAAGGTGGATCAGGCCGAATACTTCGTCATTGCCACGGACGATCCGGACACCAACATCAAGACCGCGGAGCTGGTGCGCAAGCTGTACCCGCACCTGAAGATCATCGCCCGCGCCCGAAACCGTCAGCACGTTCATCGCCTGATGGACCTCGACGCCCAAGCCGTGCGGGAAACCTTTTATTCCAGCCTTGAGATGACCCGCCGCACCTTGATCGGCCTGGGCTTGAGCGAGGCTCAGGCGGCCGCGCGGATCAGCCGTTTCAAGCGTCACGACGAACAGGTGCTCAATCGCCAGCACATGATCTACGACGACGCCGCCAAGGTCATGCAGAGCGCGCTGGAAGCCCGTACCGAACTGGCCGAGCTGTTCGAGTCCGACCGCATGGATGAAGAAGCCGAACTGGCTGCCAAGGGCTGATCGTTCACGAAACAGCCGGCCTAACGGCTCAGCGCGACCACAAACTCCAGAAAGGCGCGCAGCTGGCAGAACCTGTTCACCTCGCAAGGGATGAGCAACCCGCTGCCGCGCATGCAGATGCTCGATGGTTTCAATGAAGGCTGGATTCGCTTCGAAGGCCTGCCGCGCAAAGGCCGGGTGGACTTGAAAACCGTGCTGCAGGGGCTGCTGGCTTGGCAGGAATGATCACGCTTCCCGCGATGCCTTCACGTGCTCGATGAAACGCGTGACGGCAGGCGCCTTCTCGTAGCGGCGGTGGATCAGCGACAGGTGGGACGTGGGTTGGCAGTCCTCGATGCGTCGATAGAGCACATTGGGCAAGCGAATGTGATCGACCACCGACTCAGGCACCACGGCCACGCCCTGGCCGAGACTGATCAGCGCCACCACTGACACCAGCCCACCTGGCTGCGGCCCGAGGGTCGGGGCAAATCCCCCTTGGGCCGCGACCTCCAGAGTGCCAGATATCTGCTCGGGCAGAATGAAGGTTTCGTTTTGCAGGTGCAGCGCGTTGATCGACGCGAGTTTGCACAGCCATGAGCTCTCCGGCAGCGCGAGGGCAAAGCCTTCGGTCAGCAGCTTCACAGCGTTGACCGACTCCGGCAGGTTCATGGGAGAACGAATGAAACCCACGTCCAGTCGCCCTTCTTCGATCATGCGTGGCAATGCGGGCATCAACTGCTCCGTGATCGCGAAATCGACATCGGGATGGCGCTGACGAAAGTCACCCACCTGACGCTGCAACACCCCGGAAAACACCGCCGACGCCACATACCCCAACTCGATCTTGCCCGCCTCGCCCCGCCCGGCGCGCTGCACGTTGTATTGCGCAGTTTCGAACTGGCGCACAGCCAGTTCCGCTTCAATCTGTAACGCTCGACCTGCGTCGGTCAGGCGGACCTCACGCTGCTCGCGCACGAACAATCGCGTGCCCAGTGCGCTTTCCAGGTCTTGGATCTGGCGAGTCAGGGTGGGTGGCGCGATGCCGAGTTGTTCAGCGGCGCGGGTGAAATGCCGATGCCGCGCCACGGCGAGAAAATAACGGAAGTGACGAATTTCCATGTGTCGTTACCTTTGAGGTAATGAAATGGTTTGAGGCAGGTAATAACACCTACTACATCCGGCGATATGCTGAGTGCCATCAAATTGGTGTAGACGCACGCTTGCCCGCGATAGCCGTATGTAAGAGCACATATCTATGACAGAGCTGACGCCATCGCGGGCAAGCGCGCTCCTACAGGCCGACCCGACTGAGCATTAGCTGAAACCTAACACCCGGAGCCTTCACCATGCCACACCCCTCTCCCCGCATGACCCTGCTGACTGCATCGGGCGTGTGTTCACTGATTGTGCTCGACACCAACATCGTCGCCGTCACCTTGCCAAGTATTGCTCGGGATCTGGGGGCCGGCTTCGCCGACATCGAGTGGGTGGTCAGCGCTTACATGCTGGCGTTCGCAGCCCTGTTGTTGCCCGCGGGCAGCCTGGCCGATCGCTTCGGGCGCAAGAAAATGCTGCTGATGGGGCTGGTGCTGTTCATCCTCGCGTCACTGGGTTGTGGCGCGGCGCCCAACATCGTGTTTCTCGACATCGCTCGTGCGCTGAAAGGGGTCGGCGCCGCGTTACTGCTGACCTCGGCGCTGGCGACCATTGGCCATGTGTTTCACGATGAAGCCGAGCGGGCCAAGGCCTGGGCGTTCTGGGGCGCGTGCATGGGGGTGGCGATGACCGCAGCGCCCACGGTGGGCGGCCTGATCGCCGAGTTGGTGGGCTGGCGGTGGATTTTCTATCTCAATTTGCCAGTGGGACTTGTGCTGCTGAGCATGGTCCTGCGCAACATCGGTGAGTCGCGCAACGAGCAGTCGGCGCGCCTCGACCCCGTGGGCAGCCTGCTGTTCAGCGCAAGCCTGGCGAGCCTGATCTGGGGCCTGATCGAAGCCAACCGCATCGGCTGGGACAACCCGCTGACCTTTGCCCGCCTGGGCGGCGGCGCCCTGCTGCTGGGCCTGTTCGTCCTGGCCGAACGCCTGCAGCGTCGGCCGATGGTCGATCTGCAGCTGTTCAAGTCACCGCGTTTTATTGGCGCGTTGTTGGGGATGTTCGCCTACGCCGGCTGCGCCCAGGTGATGATGACACTGCTGCCGTTTTACCTGCAAAACGGTCTGGGCTTCAGCGCGATCAGTTCGGGGCTGGGCATGCTGCCGTTTGCCCTCACTATGCTGCTGTGCCCGCGGTTGGGGCCCACACTCTCTCGTTATTTGTCCCCCGCGGCGATGATGGCATTGGGTCTGACGCTGGTCAGTCTGGGCAACCTGCTGTGCGCTTGGGCCACTGCCCTCGGCGGCTATCCGGCATTTGCCGTGGCCATGGCCGTGACTGGGGCTGGCGCCGGGCTGCTCAATGGCGACACCCAGAAAAACATCATGGCCTGCGTGCCCCGCGAGCGCACTGGCATGGCCTCAGGGCTAAGTACCACCATGCGTTTCAGCTCGATCATGCTGGCGATCGGCGTATATGGCGCGCTGCTCGCCAGCCATACGCTCAAGGCGCTGAATGCGAACCTGCAAAACGTCGCGCCGCAATGGCTGGACCAAGCCGAATACATGGCCTCGCGGGTGGTCGCCGGGGACATGACTGCGGCGCTGCAAGCACTGGATGCCAGCGCGCGCGAGGTGGTGCAGCCGTTGGCGCAGCAGGCGTTTGTCAATGGATTTGCATCGGTGTTGTGGGTCGTCGGGGGCGTCGGATTGTTGGCTGCGTTGCTGGTCGGGACGTTGATGCGCAAGCCGATTGTGCAGGTGCAATTGCAGGCGGCCTGATCTACCGCTTCGCTGCCGTCGTAACCTCCGACGTCTCCTACAAGGTGTTGTGGTGATTCCCACAAAGGTGAGCAGCGCAAGCAAGACTTCATGAACTGAAATTTCAGAGCGGAGGGAATAACCCTCCCCGCGCTTCGTCATACGGGCTCAAGAAAGTCATTGAACCCGCTACGAGGAAGCCCCCATGAAAAACACACTGATTGCCCTGACCCTGACCGCCCTGAGCAGCCTGGCCCTGAATGCTCACGCCGATGTGAAGAACATGCCGCAGGTCGAGGAATACACTTACGGCACCAAGGTCGACGTCGCCGAGGTCACCAAGATGCCGAACCTGAATTTCTGCGGCGTGCGCCCGGTTGACCTGGGTTACGTCGATCACATGGGCAAGGCCCACACGCTACGTTACGAAACCAACGGCAACGCCTGCCTTGGCAACAACTGATCAGCGCGAAGCCAGCTGCCACACCCGCGCCAGGTCCCGGGCGCGGTCATGCAGCAGGGTCGCGGCGTCTCTGCACGCCTGCTCCAGGGTCATCGGGCCGCTGGTCAGGGCGAATGCCGCGCTGATGCCGTGCTCGTAAAGATCGGCATAGCCCTCGCCCAAGGTGCCGGCCAGCACGATCACCGGCACGCCCTTGCGCTGAGCGATCTTCGCCACACCGAACGGCGTCTTGCCGCGCAACGTCTGGGCATCGAAACGGCCTTCGCCGGTGAGCACCAGATCGGCGTCTTCAAGGGCTTCGGCGAGGCCTGTGAGGTCAGCCACCACTTCCACGCCTGGACGGAACGAGGCATTGAGGTAGGCCTTGGCGGCGAAGCCCATGCCGCCCGCTGCGCCGCTGCCAGGATGGTCGCTGTCGTCCTTGCCCAGCACGCGGGCGGATTGTTCAGCGAAATGCCCGAGGGCGGCGTCCAGCGCCAGCACTTGTTCAGGCGAGGCGCCTTTCTGTGGCCCGAAAATGTGCGAGGCACCCTGAGGGCCGCACAGCGGGTTGTTGACGTCAGCGGCGACTTCGAACTGCACGTCCCTGAGGCGGGTATCGAGTTTATCAAGATCGATGCTCGCGGCCCTGGCCAGCGCCAGACCGCCCGGCGGCAAGGGTTGATCCTGCGCATCGAGGAAACGCGCACCGAGGGCGGACAACATGCCGGTGCCTGCGTCGTTGGTGGCGCTGCCACCGATGGCGAGAATGATGCGCTGAGCACCGGCATCCAGTGCAGCGGCGATCAACTGGCCGGTGCCGAAGGTGGTGGTGATCGTCGCGTCGCGTTGCTCCAGGGTCAGCATCTGCAAGCCGCTGGCCATGGCCATTTCAATGATCGCGGTGCGGGTGTCAGCCAGCCAGCCCCATGGCGCCTGAGCCGGTTGCCCCAACGGGCCGCTGACCTGATTCGTCATCCATTGCCCGCCGCAGGCCGCCAGCACGGCCTCGATGGTGCCTTCGCCGCCGTCGGCCATCGGGCATTCGACCAATGTTGCGTCTGACCACACGTCGCGCAGACCACTGGCGATCGCCTGGGCCACACCTTGGGCGCTGAGGCTGTCCTTGAAGGAATCCGGGGCAATGACGATCTTCATGGTGATTCTCCTTGTTCGATAGTCGCGATCTTCGCATGGCCGCGAGGATTTTCCGCCAGCCTCTCGCACAATCGGAAGTAGAGGCCGTTGTTCATCCGAACAAAACCAAGCGCGCTGATTAAGCGCTATCGAAGCCCGACTGCACGCGGTTGCCTTGCCTGTGGGGCGAATTCATTCGCGAGGCGGCATTTGAGGTATGAAAATCTTCCGACTGTACCAACGTCTCGCGAATGAATTCTCTCCCACAGAGAACCTCAGCGCTGCCGATGGTTGAGGCTGTCGCGCATCCTCTATCGCGCCACCATCTGCATGCCCAGGTACAACCTCAACAACTCATCGGTGCGATACGGGTCGCAACCGCAGAGCTCGGCGATCTTTTCCAGCCGATAACGCAGGCTGTTGCGGTGAATCCCCAAGGCATCGGCGCAAGCCTGGCTTTCGCCGCTGTAATCGAACCAGGCGCGCAGGGTGTCGAGCAGTTGCCCGTTGCCTTGCAGGCGCAGCACCGGCTCGGCCACGCCGTTGGCCAGCCAGTCGTGACGGTTGCGCCAGAACAGCACCGCCAGACGATGGCTCGCCAGCCTCAACAGCCGGTGCTGCGGCTGAACGTGGCGGGCATAATCCAACAGATCGCGGGCGGCAGCGCAGGCGTTACGTAAAGTCGCCAGATCCGCAGACGCCTCCACCGTCGCCATGCGCACCACGGGCCAGCCCTGCTCGTCGAACTGCTCCAGCAGCAAGGCATCGTCGCGGTCCTTGCCCGCCGCGCGACACCAATAGACCAGACTCGGCTCACAGGACACGCACCAGCTGTTGGCGTAACGCCCGTTGAGCCACGCCGCCAGCTGACCGGCATAGGCCGCATCGGCAGGCAGCTCGATCAACACCGCCTGACGCGGCAATTGCGGCTGCAACCCCAGTTGCTCAGCCTCATCAATCAGGTGCGCGGCGCTGTCGCCCAGCAACAGGCGCGACAGCAGATCCTCGCTGCGCTGATGCCGCCACTGCTGATCGGCCTGCTGGCGGCGGTGCTCCATGAGCATTTCTGCGGTCATCTTCACAAGCTCGGCGTAGACCCGTACCTGATCCGGCTCACCCGTGATGCCCAGCACCCCGACCAGCTTCTGATCCAGCATCAACGGCAGGTTCACTCCCGGCCGCACGCCGTTCAATTGCTTGGCCGTGTGGGAATCGATCTCCACTACGCGGCTATTGGCCAGCACCAGCTGCGCCCCTTCATGGCGCGTGTACAAGCGCTCAGCCTCGCCGCTGCCAATGATGATCCCGAGGTAATCCATTACGTTGACGTTGCACGGCAGAATCGCCATCGCCCGATCGACGATGTCCTGAGCCAGGGCGTGATCAAGGGCAAACATGGGGCACATCCGGGAAGCGAGGAGATTGGAGGGTCATACACATCACGCATTGTTTTTGTAGGTGGTGGGAGTCTGCCTGATTTTTGCGCCGAGTTCCCGCATGGCAATCTGCGCCCTTGGACCCGCACATCCGGCAAGGGTAGATCACCTTGTGGGAGCGAATTCATTCGCGAGGCGGCGGTACGGTCGATAAACGTGGGCCGAATGTACTGTGCTCTCGCGAATGAATTCCCACAGGGTATGCAAACTGTCCGAACCTGCTTGTCAGTCCACCGGCGCCAGCCGCTCGCGGCTGTTGCTCAGGTGTGTCCACATCGCGGCGCGGGCGGCGTCGGGGTCCTGGCGTCTGATGGCGGCGAGGATCGCCTCGTGTTCCAGGTTCGCCAGATAGGCGTGATGGGTCAGGCTCGACCCCGCCCGCTCACTGGTCGCAATCCGACTGCGCGGGATCACGGCAGGGCCCAGATTCTGCAAGATCTCGACGAAATACGGGTTGCCGGTGGCCTCGGCGATCAGCAGGTGAAAGCGCCGATCGGCTTCCACGCAACTGTCTTCCTTGGCCAGCAGGTCCTGGTAGTCGTCCAGCGCCAGGCGCATTGCCGCCAGTTGCGCCGAGGTGCGGCGTTGGGCTGCCAGCGCTACCGCCTGAGTCTCAAGGCCCATGCGCAGCTCAATGATGTGGCGCACGCTGAAGGCGGTTTCCACCCTCAAATGAAGGCCGCTCTGTTCCGCACGCGCCAGCACGAAGGTCCCTTTGCCCTGGTGGGTCTCCACCAACCCTGAGGCCTGCAGCTTGGAAATCGCCTCGCGCACCACGGTGCGGCTCACGCCATGCTCGCGCACGATCTCGCTCTCGGACGGCAGTTTTTGCCCCGGCGCGATGCTGCCCATGAGGATGCGCTGGCTGAGGTCCGTAACCAGATCCGTGGCCAGGTTGTGCTGCCGTCGTTTGGGGATTGAGGGCGATTGCATGGGCAGGTTGTCCTATCAGTGATGCGTCATCGGGTTACATGACCCGCTGACGCACTTGTATTTTTTAAGATTAACGAGGCAGCGCGAGCCACCTGTTTGTCGCCTGCGCTGCTTACCCAACTCTACTGATAAGCCCACTAAATAAAGGTTTCAACAGGGTTCCCCACTCATTCAACTTGTCAGACAGGCGAGAATATTCCGCCCCTATATTTCCCACAACCCCTGCAAAACCGCTTGCGAAGATCAATTGCACTTGTATGATGACTAACAACAAGGCGCACACACCTTGTCACATACGTAAGCAACAACCCGCATAAAAATAATCAGTGGGAGTCAACAAAGTGAACACACCCTCATCACGCGTGGATGACGTGTCCGATTCCGTCTTGCACTCGGCGGTCTCCAAGGTCAAACGCCATATCCTGCCGCTGTTCGTCATCATGTTCATCGTCAACTACATCGACCGGGTTAACATCGGCTTCGTACGTAGTCACATGGAACACGATCTGGGCATTGGCGCAGCCGCCTACGGTTTCGGCGCCGGCCTGTTCTTCATCGCCTACGCGCTGTTCGAAGTCCCCTCTAACATCCTCATGCAGAAAGTCGGCGCCCGCCTCTGGCTGACCCGGATCATGTTCACCTGGGGCCTGGTCGCTGCCGGCATGGCCTTCATCCAAACCGAGACCCACTTCTATATCCTGCGTTTCCTGCTGGGTGTGGCCGAAGCCGGGTTCTTTCCGGGGGTGATCTACTACTTCACTCGCTGGCTGCCCGGCGTCGAGCGCGGCAAGGCGATCGCCATCTTCCTCAGCGGTTCGGCATTCGCTTCGCTGATTTCCGGCCCTCTCTCCGGCTTGCTGCTGAAAATCGAAGGCCTGGGCATGCACGGCTGGCAGTGGATGTACCTCATCGAAGGCCTGTTCTCGGTGGGACTGTGCTTCTTCGTCTGGTTCTGGCTGGATTCCAAACCCCAGGACGCCAAGTGGATGACCCAGCCGGAAAAAGACGCGCTGACCCACGCCATCGACGAAGAGCAACGTGCCCGTGAAGCGGCAAGCCCGGTGAAATTGTCCATCGGCCAGTTGCTCAAGGACCCGCAGATCATTCTGTTTTGCCTGATGTACTTCTTCATTCAATTGACGATCTACGCCGCCACCTTCTGGTTGCCGAGCATCATCAAGAAAATGGGCGATCTGAGCGACTTCCAGGTCGGCCTGTTCAACTCGATCCCCTGGTTCATCGCCATCGTCTGCATGTACGGCTTCGCCAGCGCGTCGGCCAAGTGGAAGCACCAGCAGGCCTGGGTCGCCACCGCGCTGCTGATCGCCGCGGCCGGGATGTTCATGTCCACCACGGGGGGCCCGGTGTTCGCCTTCGTCGCCATCTGCTTCGCGGCCATGGGCTTCAAATCGGCATCGTCGCTGTTCTGGCCGATTCCGCAAGGCTATCTGGATGCGCGCATTGCAGCGGGCGTGATTGCCTTGATCAACTCGCTGGGCAACCTCGGCGGCTTCGTCGCGCCAACGGCCTTCGGCATTTTTGAACAGCAGACCGGCTCGATTCAGGGCGGCCTGTATGGTCTGACCGCGACCTCGATCATCGCCGCAGTTCTGGTCTTCACTGTGCGTACTGCGCCCAAGCCTGGTGTCGTGCCGCAGGCCAAGGCCGACGCCACGCCAAGCCATTCCTGATGCATTGAACACCCTGAAACCTCGTTTTGATGGCGCCCGTGCGGCGCCCCGTAAACCCAAGGATTTAGCCATGACCACGCAGAATTCCGGCAGCACCCCCGTCATCACCGAGATGCAGATCATCCCGGTCGCCGGCCACGACGACATGCTGCTCAACCTGAGCGGCGCCCATGGCCCGTACTTCACCCGCAACATCGTGATTCTCAAAGACAACGCAGGCCACACCGGCGTCGGTGAAATCCCCGGCGGCGAGAAAATCCGTCAGACCCTGGAAGACGCCCGCGCGCTGGTGGTCGGCAGCACCATCGGCAACTACCAGAAGATCCTCAACGACGTGCGCCGCACCTTCGCCGAGCGCGATGCGGGGGGCCGTGGCCTGCAGACGTTCGATTTGCGCATCACCATTCACGCGGTCACCGGCATCGAAGCCGCCGTGCTTGACCTGCTCGGTCAGCACCTGGAAGTGCCGGTCGCCGCCCTGCTCGGTGAAGGCCAGCAGCGAGACGAAGTGAAGATGCTCGGTTACCTGTTTTACGTCGGCGACCAGAAGAAAACCAACCTGCCGTACCGCACCGAAGAAGACGCCGACAACGAATGGTTCCGCGTGCGTCACGAAGAAGCCCTGACCCCGGAGCGCGTGGTGCGTCTGG
This sequence comes from Pseudomonas sp. GW821-FHT02A11, assembly GCF_059421985.1. Lineage (NCBI taxonomy): Bacteria > Pseudomonadati > Pseudomonadota > Gammaproteobacteria > Pseudomonadales > Pseudomonadaceae > Pseudomonas > Pseudomonas sp. GW821-FHT02A11. The sequence continues at coordinate 54,410 of NZ_JBWKWB010000015.1, read as the reverse complement.
CGCAAGCGGCGTTCGAGCGTTATGGCTTCGAAGACTTCAAGCTCAAGGGCGGCGCGCTGAGCGGCGATGCCGAGATCGAAGCGGTCACCGCGCTGGCCGAACGCTTCCCGAAAGCGCGCATCACCCTGGACCCCAACGGCGCCTGGTCGCTGAAGGAAGCGATCCGCCTGTGCCGCGATCAGCACAAGGTGCTGGCTTACGCCGAAGACCCGTGCGGCGCCGAAAACGGCTACTCGGGCCGTGAAGTGATGGCTGAATTCCGCCGTGCCACCGGCCTGCGCACCGCCACCAACATGATCGCCACCGACTGGCGTGAAATGGGCCACGCGATTCAACTGCAATCGGTGGATATCCCATTGGCCGACCCGCACTTCTGGACCATGCAGGGTTCGGTGCGCGTGGCGCAGATGTGCAACGAGTGGGGCCTGACCTGGGGTTCGCACTCCAACAACCACTTCGATATTTCCCTGGCGATGTTCACCCACGCCGCCGCGGCCGCGCCGGGCAACATCACCGCCATCGACACCCACTGGATCTGGCAGGACGGCCAGCGCCTGACCAAAGCCCCGCTGCAGATCATCGGCGGCAACGTGCAGGTGCCGAAAAAGCCGGGGTTGGGTGTCGAGATCGACATGGATCAGGTCGCCAAGGCCCACGAGCTGTACAAGGGCATGGGCCTGGGTGCGCGGGACGACAGCGTCGCGATGCAGTTCCTGATTCCCAACTGGAAGTTCAATAACAAGCAGCCGTGCCTCGTTCGCTGACCTCACGCGAAAGGCTGCCTGCAACAGAACCACGTTAACTGCCATATGGCGACCGGCGCGTACCCCCTTGCGCGCCGTTTTTCTTCATCCGCTGCACCGTGCATGGCGTGCTAAGGTTCCAGCATCCCGCTGCCATGAAGCCGTCCATGTCCCATCTGACCCAGACCCACCCTCGCCTGACCATCGCCATCGGCCTTGGCGTCGTTGCAGGTATCGTTGCCGCCATCGTCGCGCCCTCCATCACTCTCACCAGCAAATGCCTGATCGCCTGGAACGTCGCTGGCTGGGTGTACATGCTGCTGATCATGATCCGCACGTTCAAATCCAATGCAGAAGACGTCAGACGCATCGCCGAGATCGAGGATGAGAACGCGGGGCTTGTGCTGGTGGTGGTCTGCGTCGCAGCGATTGCAAGCCTGGCGGCGATTGTCCTGGAACTGGCCGGGATCAAGGACATGTCGGCCAGCGACAAGGCCCTGCACTATGCCTTTACCGGCTTCACCATCGTCGGGTCGTGGCTACTGATCGGGATGATTTTCAGCCTGCATTACGCGCGGATGTTTTACACCTGGGATGGCGACGACGCGGCGCTGAGATTCGCCGACGCCGAGCAGAACCCGGATTACTGGGACTTCCTGTATTTTTCTTTCACCATCAGTGTGGCGGTGCAGACCTCCGATGTCGGCGTGGCCACCCGTGATTTGCGCAAGGTGGTGCTGGCGCAGTCGTTGATCGGGTTTCTGTTCAATACGTCGATTTTGGGATTTTCGATCAATATCGCGGCGGGGCTATTCAACTGACCACCTCTCAGGCGTATGTTGGCCTGCACAAATCCAATGTGCTCTTGAACGAGGCCTAACCGAATGACTCAGGGTTCCGCGCTGAGAATTGCCGTACTCGATGACTGGCAGTCCGTTGCCCAGGATGTAGTGGACTGGAGCGTACTCAAGCCGATTGGCGACGTCAGCTTCCTTCACGACTATCCCGCCGACACCGCCACCATGGCCACCCGACTGAAAGACTTCAACGTGATCTGCGTGATGCGTGAACGCACGATCTTCGACGATGCTCTGCTCAGCCAGTTGCCCAACCTCAAGCTGCTGGTCACTGGCGGCATGCGCAATGCCGCGCTGGACCTGAAGGCCGCTGCGCGCCTGGGCATCACGGTTGTCGGCACCGACAGCTATAAATATGCAGCCCCCGAGCTGACCTGGGCGCTGATCATGGCCGCCACGCGCAACGTCGTCGATGAGGCCAACTCCCTGCGCGCGGGCCACTGGCAGATCGGCATTGGCAGCGATCTGTATGGCAAGACGCTGGGAATTGTCGGCCTGGGCAGCATCGGTCAGAAGATCGCTCGCTACGCTCTGGCCTTCGACATGAAGGTCATCGCCTGGAGCGAAAACCTTACCGCCGAACGTGCCGCCGAGCATGGCGTGACCTACGTCAGCAAGCAGGCCTTGTTCGAGCAGTCCGACATCATCTCGGTCAACCTGGTGCTCAGCGATCGCAGCCGCGGGCTGGTAGACGCACAATCCCTGAACCGCATGAAGCCTACGGCGTATCTGGTGAACACCGCGCGCGGCCCGATCGTCGATGAAGATGCGCTGATCGAGGTGCTCAAGCAGAAGAAAATCGCCGGCGCCGCGCTGGACGTCTACAGCGTTGAGCCACTGCCGGCCGATCATCCGTTTCGCAGCCTGCCGAACCTGCTGGCGACACCCCACGTGGGTTATGTCACTGAGAACAATTACCGGATGTTCTTCAGCCAGATGATTGAAGACATTCAGGCCTGGCACGCAGGTGCTCCGATTCGGGTGTTCAGCTGATGACCGCGCCACTCTTTCGTCTGCCGTCAGACCCGCGAGCAGCCTTGCTGGTCATCGACATGCAGTACGACTTCATGCCCGGCGGCGCGCTGGCGGTGGCCGAAGGCGATGCCTTGGTGCCGCTGATCAATCGGCTCGGCGCGCAGTTTCGCCATGTCGTGATCACCCAGGACTGGCACCCGGCCGGGCACATTTCGTTTGCATCGAGCCATGCCGGGCGCGCGCCGTTCGACAGCATCACCCTGCCCTATGGCCCACAAACCCTGTGGCCGGATCACTGCATCCAAGGCACGCAGGGCGCTGCGCTGCATGCCGATCTCGACATTCCCCATGCGCAGTTGATCCTGCGCAAAGGCTGCAACGCCGGCATCGACAGCTATTCGGCGTTCGTCGAGGCAGACCGCACCACCCAGACGGGGCTGGCGGGCTATTTGAAGGAACGCGGGGTCGACAGCGTGTTTGTGGTGGGTTTGGCGCTGGACTTCTGCGTGGCCTGGTCGGCGCTGGATGCACGGGCAGCGGGGTTCAACACCTGGGTGATTGCCGATGCGTGCAAGGCGATCGACCTGGTTGGGTCGCTGGAGCAGGCGTGGCGGGATCTGGCTGCGGCGGGTGTGGTCAGGATCGACAGTGCTGATCTGACGGCCTGAACCAGACCACCACCGCATTTGCGACAAGCTGGAACCTAACGTGCGCTTAGGGTCCTCTGTGGGAACGAATTCATTCGCGAAAGGCCCGTTCAGGCACCACATCTTCATCGCCTGAACGCTTTTTCGCGAATGAATTCGCTCTCACAGGGAATATGCAGCGCATGCCATATCTCAATCCGCCGCAGTGCGGATAGCGCCTGTTTATAGGTGAGCCTTCGGATTAGGCATCAATCCTGCCCCAACGCAAAGCGCTTCAACCCTTCCCCTTCCATCCGATACCGCACCCACTCGTCCTGGGGTTCGGCGCCGATGGATTTGTAGAAATCAATCGCGGGCTGGTTCCAGTCCAGCACGCTCCACTCGAAACGACCGCAACCACTGTCATGGGCGATTTTCGCCAGGTGGCGCAGCAGCTGCTTGCCCGCACCGATGCCGCGCTGGCTCGCCGACACGAACAGGTCTTCCAGGTACAGCCCCTTGCGGCCCTGCCACGTCGAATAGCTGAGGAAATACACGGCAAAGCCGATCGGCTCGCCGTCCAGCAGGCAGATCAGCGCCTTGGCCGGTGAAGGCTCGTCGAACAGGCTGCGTTCGATATCGGCGACGCTGGCCTTGACCTCGTGCTCGGCTTTTTCGTAGATCGCAAGCTCGGTGATGAAGCCCAGAATCACGGCGGCATCGGCGCGGGTGGCGTCTCGAATATGAAGGGTCACAGTGGGTCTCCCGAATCAGTGAAAAGGCCGCCGCGCACTGGCGAACGACGGGGAGCGGATTGTGTCTGAACCAACAGCACGGCGCAGCAGGTACACCGAAAAAAACTGACCGTCACCCTCAGAACACTTCAAACCACTCCAGAGAAGCAGCATGGAAACCGAACACGACGGCAAGACCCCGGGCCTCACGCCCGAGGAAGAACGCGACATCGACGAAAATCAGCCACCCCGCGCCGCCGTGCTGCACGAGACGATCCGCATGCAGGGCGATCAGGAACTGGAGCGCAACGTTGCCGCGCTGTTCTGGTCCGCGCTGGCAGCGGGCCTGACCATGGGCCTGTCGCTGATGGCGATGGGTTTGCTCAACTCACGGCTGCCCGACGGCGAAGCGTTCAAAGTGATCGCCAGCGTCGGCTACAGCGCGGGCTTTCTGGCCGTGATCCTCGCCCGTCAGCAGCTGTTCACCGAAAACACGCTGACTGCCGTGCTGCCGGTGATGAGCAAACCGACACTGAACAACTTCGGGCGCCTGCTCAGGCTCTGGAGTGTGGTGCTGGTGGGCAACCTGTGCGGCACCCTGCTGGTGGCCTACGTGATGCTGGAGCTGCCGATCTTCGACACCAAGACTGACGAGGCCTTTCTGGAGATCGGCCGCAAGGTCATGGAAAACGGCACCACGCAGATGTTCGCCAAGGGCATCGTCTCCGGCTGGATGATCGCGACCATGGTGTGGATGATCCCGTCGATGGAGAACGCCAAGATCTGGATCATCCTGATGATCACCTACCTCATGGCGCTGGGGGATTTCACCCACATCGTCGTGGGTTCGGCCGAGGTGTCGTATCTGGTGTTCGCCGGGGAGCTGGCGTGGAAGGAGTTCTGGCTGGTGTTCGCGGGGCCGACGCTGGCGGGGAACATCATTGGCGGCAGCTTCATTTTTGCGCTGATCAGCCATGCGCAGATTCGCAGTGAGAGTGGTGCGCCGAAGAAAGAAAAGCGTTCAGACAATAAGCAGCACGACGTGGATCGCAAGGCGGAATGAGTCTTCTGTGGGAGCGAATTCATCCGCGATACGTAGGCATAGTCGATAGATATGTGTCGCCCGCACCGACGTATCGCGAATGAATTCGCCCCCACAGGTCATATATCGTTTGCGAAATAAAGGCCGTACCCCCTACTTAAATTATTTTTAAGAAATCCCGACTACGTTTAAGGGCAGAATAAAGTCTCCCGTCGCAACATGGTTCAGGCAATCCGATGACCCGAATTCTGACAATCGAAGACGATGCCGTCACCGCCAAGGAAATCGTCGCCGAGTTAAGCAGTCATGGCCTTCAAGTGGACTGGGTCGACAACGGCCGTGAAGGTCTGGTGCGTGCCGTCAGCGGCGATTACGACCTGATCACCCTGGACCGCATGCTGCCTGAAGTCGACGGTCTGGCGATTGTCACCACCATGCGCGCGTTGGGCATTGCCACGCCGATTCTGATGATCAGCGCCCTGTCCGATGTCGACGAGCGTGTTCGTGGCCTGCGTGCCGGAGGCGATGACTACCTGTCCAAACCCTTCGCCTCCGACGAAATGGCTGCCCGGGTCGAGGTCCTGCTGCGCCGCAGTAACCCGGTCACCCAGGCCGAAACCATGCTGCGGGTCGCCGACCTTGAACTGAACCTCATCACCCGCGAAGCCAGCCGCGCCGGTCAGCCGCTGAACCTGCTGCCGACCGAATACAAATTGCTGGAATTTTTGATGCGCAACAGCGGGCAAATCATCACCCGCATGATGATTTTCGAAGAAGTCTGGGGCTATCACTTCGACCCGGGCACCAACCTCATCGATGTGCACATCGGTCGCTTGCGCAAGAAAATCGATCCCCCTACCCTGACGCCGCTGATACGTACCGTTCGAGGCTCAGGTTATGTCATTGCCGAACCCGTCTAAGGGCTGGCGCTCCTCCAGCAGCCGTCTGCTGGCGCTTTACAGTTTTCTGTTCGTGGCCTGGAGCAGCATCCTCATGGGGGTGCTGTACTGGGAAGTCACCAGTTACCTGAACAACCTCGCCCGCCACTCGCTGATGCAACGCCAGCAGCTGTTTTCGCGCTTCGAAGGCGCGCAACTGGACGACGCCCTGCGCACCAGCGACAAGTTCGACATCCGCACCGTCGACGCCTATGGCCTGTTCGACAAGGACCTCAAACCCATCAGCGGGCCGGTCAACAGCATTCCCGACGGGTTGAGCCTCAACGGCCAGATTCAGGAACTCGACACCTGCATCGACTCCGACGACCCCAATTTGCCACGCGCCAGTTGTGACGCGGTGGCCATTCACACGATGGATGATCGCTGGCTGATCCTGGTGCGCGACAACGGCTCGCTGTTCGCGGTGACCACGTTGATCCTTCGCGCGTTGCTGTGGGGCATCTCGCTGACCATCATTCCCGGCGCGTTCGGCTGGCACTTGCTGCGCCAGCGGCCGCTGCGGCGCATCGGAGCGATTCAGGCCAGCGCCGAAGCCATCGTCACGGGGGACCTGACCAAACGCCTGCCGGTCTCTGATCGGCGTGACGAAATCGACATGCTGGCGGACATCGTCAACGCCATGCTCGACCGAATCGAGCGCCTGATGAACGAGGTCAAGGGCGTCTGCGACAACATTGCCCACGACCTGCGCACCCCGCTGACCCGCCTGAGGGCGCAGCTGTACCGGATTCAACAGCAATCGCCGGAAGACTCGCCACAAGGGGAGCAGATGGCCCAGGTGATCGCCGACGCCGACACCCTGATGGCGCGTTTTCGCGGGTTGCTGCGGATTTCCGAGCTGGAAGACCACCAGCGCCGTTCGGCCTTCGGCCAGCTCGACCCCAAGCCGCTCCTGCAGGAGCTGCACGACTTTTACCTGCCACTGGCCGAAGAAGGCCGGGTGTCGCTGCAACTGAAAATCGCCGAACACCTGCCGCCGCTGGTGGGCGACCGCGCGCTGTTGTTCGAAGCGCTATCGAACCTGTTGAGCAACTCGATCAAATTCACCCCGGCTGGCGGGCAAGTCTTGATGATCGCCCGCGCCGAGGGCGAAACCACCTTCCTCGAAGTCCAGGACACCGGCCCCGGCATTCCCGACGCCGAACGCGAAGCGGTGTTCAAACGCTTCTACCGCAGCGAAACCGGCAATCAGCAAAGTGGCTTCGGACTGGGCCTGTCCATCGTCGCAGCCATCGTCAACCTGCACGGCTTCAAACTGCGCATCGGCAACAGCCCTTCGGGCGGCGCGAGCCTGGTGCTGGAGTGTCGGCAGGTGTTGGCGTTGGGATAAGGTGCTCGCCCATCACTTGGCCCACCTCTAACCCCCTGTAGCAGCACGGCTTGCCGGCGGTGGTGTCTTTGGGATCGCCACCGCCGGCAAGCCGGACTGCTACAGGGGATCGATGTCGATCACGTCATCTCGCCGTGGCACAAAACCTGTGGGAGCGAATTCATTCGCGAAAGACGGTTCAGGCGAAGGTGATGTGCGGGAGGTACCGACCATTCGCGAATGAATTCGCTCCCACAGGAGAAGCCCTGCGCGCACAGCCGTGCTGCTACAGGGGAACGATGTCGTTCACATCACCCTGGCATGCAGGTGAAATCCTTGCTGTGGCCCAGCTGTTTGCCGTGGGCGTCTTCAAGCGTGACGCGGTACTCATCGCCCAGGCTCGACTCCACCAGCTTGTAATGTTCGCCGGCCTTGAACGGGTTGAACGTGATCCCCGCCTCGCAGTTCATCTGGTCGTCGTTGTTGCCCGCGCCTTCGACGATCAGGTTCACGTCGAGTTTGTGGGCGCCGGGTTTGACGTCGAAGTAGCGACCGTCGTTGAGGCGCTTGCCGTCCACGTCTTCGGCCATCAATACGCCAGACGGTTCTTCCTGCAGGCCGATCCACGCCTCGCTGGGGTCGGCTTTGGGCATGGGGCCTGCGCAGGCGCAAAGAACAGCCACCAGACCCAGCATGGGGACGAGCAACAGTGATTTGGCGTTCATGGTGTCAACCTCGTGTGTGAGAAGAAGTCCCTGTGGCGCAGGGTGAATTCCGGGAATTCAAGGCTGCGCGCTGCCCCCATGAACAACAAATGAATACCCCATGAAAGCTCCTTGTGCGCTGCACTAACGATTTGTTCATCTGGCCGAAAGCGGCCTGTTAGGTCCCCTTCCCAAGACTGCGCTGATTCGAAATGGGAGGTTTCCGGCATGCTCGGGCTGGTCAAGACTGCATTGCTCAAGCCATACACGTTCATCGTGTTGGCGGTGACGCGCAAGCACAGGCCTCGGCAGATGATCTGGCCGTTGCGCGCCTGAGCCTGCAAAAGCAGTTGGCAGCGCTGTACGTGCAGGCGCGCGGACTGGACGCCCAGAGCTGTATCCTCAAGACCTCGCTGGACGATTACACCCAGGCCCTGCAACTGACCCGCGACCGCTATGAAGGCAAGATCGCCTCGGAACTGGACCTCACCCGCGCCCAGAGTCAGCTGGCCGAAGCCCAAGCGCAACTGGACGACGTGAGGGCCCAGAGTAGCCTGAGCAAGCACGCCATCGCCGAGTTGGTGGCCGTGTTGCCGAGCGACTTCACCCTGGTGCATGACGCCGAACCGCTGAAGCAACCCGAGATCCCGCAAGCCCTGCCGGGCCGTCTGCTGCAACAACGGCCCGACATTGCCGCCGCCGAGCGTCGTGTGTTTGCCGCCAACGCCAACATCGGCGTCGCCAAAGCCGCGTGGTACCCGGATTTCAGCCTGACCGGCCTGCTCGGTGGGCAGACCCAAGGCAGTGGCAACCTGCTGGCGGCGGCCAATCGGTATTGGGCGCTGGGGCCGTTGGTGAACCTGCCGATCTTCGACGCCGGACGCCGCAGCGTCCAGGAGCGACAAGCCAAGGCCGAGTTCGAAGAAGCCGCCGCCCAGTACCACAGCCAGGTGCTCAAGGCAGTGCGCGAGGTGGAAGACAACCTGGGGCAATTGCGCGATCTGCATCGCGAATCCCAAGACCAGCAAGCTGCCGTCGACGCCGCCCACAGCGCCGAACAGATGGCGACCAGCAGTTATGAAGCGGGTGCAGTGAATTACCTGGATGTGGTCACCGCGCAAACCACGGCATTGCAGGCACAGCGGCGGTTGCAGGAGGTGGACACCAGCCGTTTGCAGGCCAGTGTCGGGTTGGTGGTGGCGTTGGGTGGGGGGTGGAAGTCCGAATGATGCTCAGTTCCAGGTTTCACGCGGACCTTGCGCCTTCCACAGGGGCACTAGCCCTCCGCGAGAATGCCTCAGGCCTCAACCACTGAAAAATCGAACAGCACCTGCGGCGCTTCGATCAACAGCGAGCGCATCAGTTGCGGCGAACAGCCCAAAGCTTGCAGTTGCTCGACCACGGTGGCGTAGCTGACCTGTTTTTCGTGCTGCGTGTGCGGCCAGTCGCTGCCCCACACCAGACGCTGCGGGCCTAAACTCTGCACCAGCAGCGGCAAGGCAGCGCGGGCGAAGTCGAGGTTTTCCTGATCGCTGCCTTCCAGACGATAGATGCCCGAAACCTTCATCCACACCTGACCGGTCAGGCCCAGTTCGAGCATCTCGCGAAAACCCGGTTGTGCCAGCCCCAATCGGGCATCGGGGCGACCGAAGTGATCGACGACGATTTTCACGCCGAAGGGCATCAGGCTTCGAATCAACGCCGGGATGTCCGCCACGTGGCGATGCAGTTCCACATGCCAGTCCAGCTCGGCCATGTGCCCGAACAATACCTTCCACTCGGGCTCCGTGAAGTCCGGGAGCGCTTTGCCCATCAGGTTCAGGCGAATGCCGACCACGCCCAGACGATCCATGGCGTCGAGGTCGGCACGGCTGATGTCGCGCTCGACCACCACCACGCCGCGTAACAGATCTGGCGCCTGTTTCAGGGCAGCGAGCAGGTAGCGGTTGTCGGTGCCCAGAAAGCTCGGCTGCACCAGCACGCCGTGGCTCAGGCCGTGACTTTGCAAGTTGTGCTGATACAACGCCAGGGTGGCGTCGTAATCGGGTGAATAGCGTCGTGCCGATGTCAGATCCAGCTCCCTGCTGAATACGTGTGCGTGGCCGTCGATGCCAAGAATCGACGCGGGAAAGGTATCGGACATGGGTCTCATCTGTAGAAGAAATGCGCGGCGGCGAGGCAAACCCGCTCACCGCGCAGGAAAAACATCAGGCGCTGGCGGTTTCGTTGCGCGGGGTCGGCCCTTGAGCGGCGGCCGCGCTGTTTTCCAGGCTGCGGCCACGGGTTTCCGGCAGGCACAGCGCGGCGATCACGGCCACGCCGTAGGCGATACCGGCGTCGATGCCGATGGCCGAACCCAGCGACATGGACTCGCTCATGTGGCCGACCAGGAACGGGAACACCGAAGACAGCACGCGGCCGAAGTTGTAGCAAAAGCCTACCCCCGCCCCGCGCACGTCAGCCGGGTACAGCTCGTTGAACAGCGCGCCCAGGCTGGCCGGAATGCCTGCAGCGAAGAAGCCCAGCGGAAAGCCGAGAAACAGCATCTCGGTGTTGGTCAGCGGCAGGAACACGTAGCACTGCACGGTGATCACGCAGCACAGGGCGAATAGCACGATGTTCATGCGACGGCCAATTCGGTCGATCATGAAGCCGCTGGCCACGCAGCCGCACCAGAAGGCGACGATGATCACGGCCAGATAACCGCCGGAGTTGAGCACCGACAGGTTGCGTTCGGTTTTCAGGAAGGTCGGCAGCCAGGTCATCACCGCGTGATAACCGCCGTGAGCGCCCAGGCCCAACAGGCCGCCGAGCAGGGTCACGCGCAGCAGTTCAGGACGGAAAATACCGGCCAGTGACTTGAAGAAGCTCTGCGGAATGGCATTGCTCTTTTGCAAGCGCTGAAAGCTGTCCGGTTCCTCGACGTTGCGACGCACCCAGATGATCAGCAGCGACGGCAACAGGCCCACCAGGAACATCACGCGCCAGGCGATATCGGCCGGTACGAAGGAGTAGATCAGCGTGAACACGCCCACCGCCAGGCCCCAGCCCACGGCCCAGGCGCTTTGCACGGTGCCCATGACCTTGCCGCGGTATTTAGGGTTGATGGTTTCGGCCATCAGCACCGCACCGGCCGCCCACTCGCCACCGATACCGAAGCCCTGCAGGGCCTTGACCACCAGCAGCGAACTGAAGCCGGTGACGAACGCCGAGAGGAAGGTAAAAAACGAGAACCAGAGAATCATCCACTGCAGGGTGCGCACGCGACCGTAACGGTCCGACAGCGTGCCGCCGACCCAGCCGCCCAAGGCCGAGGTGACCAAGGTCACGCCGCTGATCAGGCCCGCGTCGCCCTTGCTCAGGGCAAAGGCGGCAATCAGGGCCGGGATGGCCAGACCGAACATCTGGACTTCAAGGGCGTCCAGCGACCATCCGCCGAAACAGGCCCAGAATGTTTTGCGCTCCCGAGGAGTGACTTGGCGATACCAGTTGAACATGGTTCTTGTCCTTATACATGTGATGCGGCAGGTGTTGTTTGAGCTCGTTCTAGGTGACGGGCCTGTCGTGTACTTCGGTGGCGGCTCCGGTCTACTGTGGGAGAATTCATTCGCGAAAAAGGGTTCAGCCGACTTTGATGTGTCGCCTGAACCAGCGTCTCGCGAATGAATTTGCTCCCACATCAAGTGCAGCGGTGAGCCATGAAAAACGGTGGCGCGTTATCGAATATCCACGCTGTAACGAAAATGGCTGGCATGCCCCCGCGAACGACGCCACTCCAGGGGCTGCCCGGCGTAATTGCGCGCCAAACGCTCGATCACCACCACCGGGCTGCCCGCCGGCACCTGCAACAGACGGGCGTGCACATCGCTGATGGCCTCGGCCGTGAGGGTCTCTTCGGCATAAGCCACGACCTGGCCGCACAACTCTTCGTAAATCGGGTACAGCAGCGGGCCCTGTTTGCTCAGATCGATTTCCAGCAGGGTCTGGAATTGCACCTGCGGCAGCCAGATCTCTTCGGCCAGTACCGGCTGGGCGTCGAGCAGACGCAAGCGGATCATGCGGATCACCGGGGCATCCAGCGCCAGGCCCAGGGCCTGGGACACCGCCGACGGCGCGCTCACCGGTTCAATGGACAAAATCCGGCTCTCCGGCACCTGACGCTCACCGGAAACGCTCTGAAAACGGAAAAAGCGGAATAGCGAGGACTGGAACTGCGGACGTCGAATGAAGGTCCCACGTCCCTGCTGGCGTTCGAGAATGTTCTCGCTGACCAGCATGTCGATGGCCTTGCGCACAGTGCCGGTGGACAAGCAGTACTCGCTGGACAACGCAGCTTCGGTGGGAATGGCTTCGCCCGGACGCCAGCGGTTATTGGCGATCTGCTCAGCCAATTGATCGCGCAGACGTTGGTAAAGCGGCAGACGGACATCACTGGATAGTCGGTTCATGGCGGCGCTTCGCTGTTGTAGTTATATAGTCATCTATATGAATCTTGGCGAAGTATTATTCCGTTACATGTGCTCGTCAAGAGAGGGATGCGAGTTTGCCTGATGAGCGGCGTGGAACGGCAGGCGCATAAGCTGATACCCGCCTGCCGTTGAAATCACGCCGAGGGCATGGCTCGCTGAGCCGCTTGCTGATCCACCGGCAGGGCAAAGCGGAACGTCGCCCCCTGCCCCGGCACGTCGATCAGCTCGATCTGCAGTCCATGCAATTGCAGGATTTGGTGCACGATCCGCAGCCCCAGCCCGCCGTCACGGCGCGCGCCGCCGATGTTGAACGGCCGCAGGAACAGCCCTTCGCGCAACTCGGGGGCGATACCGGGGCCACTGTCGCTGACGGTCACTTCAACGAACGAGCCTTTGGGCTGCAGCGCGATGCTGATTTCGCCGCCCGCCGGAGTGTGGCGCAGGGCGTTGTCGAACAGGTTGGTCAGCACGCGCTCGATCAACCCCAGATCCCCATGCACGCCAGGGATCGACGGCGCAAAGAGCGGCGTCAGGCTGACGGCCTTGCTCTCGGCGCTCAGCTCGAATTTCTGGAAGATGTCCTGCACCAGATCGGTCAAGGAAAAACGTTCGATCACCGGCACCACAAACCCGTGCTCCAGTCGCACCAGATCCAGCAGCGATTGCGCCAGCCCGCCGACCTTGCGGCTCTGGTCCAGGGCGATACCCAGATAGCGTCGACGCTCCTCCGGTGTCAGGCTGGCGTCCTTGACCGACAACACTTCCAGATAGCCGTGCAACGACGCCAAGGGCGTACGCAGGTCGTGGGAAATGTTGGCCACCAGCTCGCGGCGGTCCTGGCTTTGCCGGTTCAGGGTCTGCCATTGCTCGCTGAGGCGGTTCTGCATCTGCTTGAAGGTCGCGTCGAGCACGGCGATTTCGTCGTGGCCCGGTTGCACAGGCTCGGCGCTCGAGGCAGGCAGGGCGAGCGGCGCGGCGTTGATGTCGAAGTGGCTCACCGAATCGGTCAGACGGCGCAACGGCCGGGTGATCCAGCCAAACGCCGCAAGCCCCGCCAGCAGGCAGAGCAAGGCAATCAGACCGATCGACCACAGCGCGGTGCTCAAGGCCTCGCTGGTGGCGCCGCGCTCGGCGAAACGGTCGTGGGCCTCACCCAGCAGCACCACATAAAGAAAGCCCGCCGGTTTGCCCATGACCATCAATGGCGCGGCACTGAACACTTTGCGCGCATCGAGGCTGCGCGGGTCATCGCCGAGAATCGGCAGTGAGTCTCCCGCCAGCAGTTGCCGCACGGGCGCCAGGTCGACGTGATCGCGCAGCATCCGGTTCTTGGGCGCGGCATCGCCGACAATGCGCCCGTCGCCGTCGAGCAGGTACACCTCGACGCTGGGGTTGACCAGCATCAATTGACTGAACAGTTCGCGCACGGCGTCGGGTTTCAGGCCGTTGGCGTCCATCAGCTGGGTGTCGCGGGCGATGTGCTGGGCCAGGTCGCGGGACAGCCCCTGCACCACTTCCAGCTCGTGCATCTTGCTGGAGCGCACCTGCAGCAACACCGAAGTGCCACAGCAGATCAACAGCAACAGGGCGAAGACCAGCGACAGCCGCTGGGTCAGGGTCATCTTCACAGGGCGTCTCCCCCGTCACCGGGCCCGGTAAATTTATAGCCGCGGCCCCAGACCGTGAGAATGCGCAGCGGCTGCGCCGGATCGACTTCGATCTTGGCGCGCAGACGATTGATGTGGGTGTTGACGGTGTGCTCGTAGCCTTCATGGTTGTAACCCCAGACGGAATTGAGCAGGTCCAGGCGCGAGAACACCTTGCCCGGCTGACGGGCGAAGAAGTACAGCAGGTCGAATTCCCGTGGCGTCAGGTCGAGCGCGCGGCCTTCCAATGAGGCCTCACGGGTCAGTGGGTCGATGAACAGTCCGGCGCTGGACAGGCTGCCGGCGTCCATCTTCAGGTTGCGCGCCATGGCGTCGACCCGGCGCAGCAGCGCCTTGACCCGCGCCACCAGCTCCATCATCGAGAACGGCTTGGCCAGATAATCGTCGGCGCCCAGTTCGAGGCCAAGGATGCGGTGCATCTCGCTGGAGCGGGCGCTGGTGATGATGATCGGCGTGTAGCGGGTCATGGCCCGGGCACGGCGGCAGATTTCCAGACCGTCGACGCCGGGCAGCATCAAGTCGAGGATCAGCGCATCCCAGCCGCCCTGCTCCAGCAGGCGCAGGCCTTTCTCGCCGTCAGCGCTGTGCACCACGTCAAAATGCTCGTCCCGCAGGTGCAGGCAAATCAGGTCGGCGATATGGCTATCGTCCTCGACCACCAAAATGCGTTTGGGCTGATCCATCGAATGCAAACCTTGCCGGCGCTGAATGCGCGATGGGGTCATTGTGCCGATTTTGTGCGCCGCCAGTTATCACGAATTGTTTAACTCTCGGTGAGGATTCCGGGAACAGCGCGCGCCTAACCTTGGCTCATCGCATCACTGGCCTGTGCGCAACGGGCCGAGCCGAGGACTCCTGCCATGCTTTCGAGAAGACAATTCATGGTGCTGAGCACCAGCGCAGGCGTTGCCGCCATCGCCCTGGGCGTGCTGCCGAAATTCGCCGACGGGGAAACCCTGGTGCCGCAGGATTCGGCGATCGGCAGCTTTGAAGTCAGCCACAGCGACGCCGAGTGGCACGCGCTGCTCAGTGACGATCAATTTCAGGTGCTGCGCCGCGAGGCCACCGAACGCCCCTACAGCAGCCCGCTGAACGACGAACACCGCAACGGCACGTTCGCCTGCGCCGGATGCCAGTTGCCGCTGTTTGCCTCGGCCACCAAATTCGACAGCCACACCGGCTGGCCAAGCTTTTGGGCACCGTTGGACAACGCCACGGCGATCCGTACCGACACCTCGTTCGGCGTGCTGCGCAAGGAAGTCCACTGCCGTCGCTGCGGCGGACATCTGGGCCATGTCTTTACCGATGGGCCCAAGCCCACGGGATTGCGTTACTGCATGAACGGTCTGGCGATGACGTTTGCCGGGCAGAACAGCTGAGCACGCTTTACCCCTGTGGGAGCGAATTCATTCGCGATGCGGTCGTTCAAACGACATAGATGTATCGCCTGAAGCACCGTCTCGCGAATGAATTCGCTCCCACAGGTGACGCACCCTTTTCCAGATGGTTAACCTGAACGGACCCACTTCCATGCTCCTGATCATCCTCGCCTACCTCGGCGGCGTCCTGACCATCGTCAGCCCGTGCATCCTGCCGGTGCTGCCCTTCGTGTTCGCCCGCACCGGCCAGCCCTTCGTGCGCAGTGGCCTGCCGCTGCTCGTCGGCATGGCCGTCACCTTCGCGCTGGTCGCCACACTGGCGGCGGTCGGCGGTGGCTGGGTCGTCCAGCTCAACCAGTATGGCCGCGGCCTGGCGCTGATCTTCGTCGCGCTGTTCGGCCTGACGTTGCTGCTGCCCAAACTGGCCGAGCGCCTGACCCGCCCCTTGGTGGCCGCAGGCAGCCGCCTCTCGGAAAACGCCGGTGTGGATGCCCGGCCCAGCCCATGGGCTTCGTTCATGATCGGCGTTGCCACTGGCCTGCTCTGGGCCCCGTGTGCAGGGCCGATTCTAGGCCTGGTGTTGACCGGCGCAGCCCTGCAGGGCGCCAGCGTCGGCACCACGCTGTTGCTGCTGGCCTACGCTGCGGGTGCGGCGACCTCCCTGGCTCTCGCGCTGCTGCTGGGGGGCAAAGTGTTCAGCGCGATGAAACGCTCGCTGGGCGCAGGGGAATGGATACGTCGTGGCCTGGGCGCGGCGATGCTGGCCGGGGTTGCGGCCATTGCGCTGGGGCTCGACACCGGGATTCTCGCTCGCGTGTCGACCGCTTCCACCGGCGGGCTCGAACAATCGCTGGTGGGCCAGTTCACCGGTAAAGGCAAAGACAGCAACGTCATGCAGGGCGGCGCGATGATGGCGCAGAACATACCCGGCCGTGACGAGGCAGGCGCCAGCATGCAGGCCTCCGGCGCGATGATGATGGCGGCAAAAAATAGCGTACCGAGCCTGCCTGTGGAAGGTCAGCTGCCGTCCCTGGATGGCGCCGTGCAATGGCTGAACTCGGGGCCACTGACCGCCGAGCAATTGAAAGGCAAGGTGGTGCTGGTCGACTTCTGGACCTACTCCTGCATCAACTGCCTGCGCACCCTGCCGTATGTGAAAGCCTGGGCCGACAAATACCGTGATCAGGGCCTGGTGGTGATCGGCGTACACGCCCCGGAATTCGCCTTTGAGCGCGACGTGAAAAACGTCACCAAGGCCATGGCCGATCTGGGCATCAACTACCCGGTGGCCATCGACAACAACTACAAGATCTGGCGCGCTTTCGACAACCAGTACTGGCCTGCCCACTACTTCGCCGATGCCAAGGGCCAGATTCGCTATCACCACTTCGGCGAAGGCGCCTACGACGAATCCGAGCGGGTGATTCAGGAGCTGCTGCGCGAAGCCGGCAACACCCGGATCACCACTGACCTGATCGACGCCAGCGGCAAGGGCGTGCAGCAGGCAGCAGACATGAACGAGGTGAAATCGCCGGAAACCTACCTGGGCTTCGAGCGTGCCGAGAACTTCGTCTCTCCAGGTGGCGCCAAGGGTGATCGGGTGGCCAGTTACAGCACCCCGCAAACTCTCGCGCTGAACACTTGGGGCCTGGACGGCCAGTGGAATATCGCCGCCGAGCGCGCCACCCTGGACGCCGCCAACGGCAAGATCGTCTACCGCTTCCACGCCCGCGACCTGCACCTGGTGCTGGGTCCTGGCAGCGATGGCACGCCGGTGCGCTTCAAGGTCTCCATCGACGGCAAGGCGCCCGGTGAAGCCCACGGCACCGACGTCGCCCCTGATGGCAGCGGCACCGTGACCGAACAACGCCTGTATCAACTGGTGCGTCAACCCGGCGATGTCGCCGACCACACCTTCACCATCGAATTCAGCGATCCAGGCGTGTCGGCCTATGCCTTCACCTTTGGTTGATTTCGCCACACTTGAGGAGTGTCAGAGATGAAAAGTTTCAACGTTTCGAGCCTTGCCACTGCCCTGCCGAACTGGCGCCGCAACGGCCTGCGGGTGCTGCTCACCGCCGCCCTGTTGCAAACCGCCGCCTGCTCGTTCGCCGGTGAAGATGCCGTGAGCATCGCACCGCCGCACAAAGACGAAATCGTCAGCACCTCGGGCAGTGAAACCGCGGTGCTCGCGGGGGGCTGCTTCTGGGGTGTGCAGGGGGTTTTCCAGCACGTGCAGGGCGTGAAGAAAGTCGTCTCCGGTTACGCCGGGGGCAAGGCCGACACTGCGCAATACGATCGCGTCAGCGAAGGCGACACCGGCCACGCCGAATCGGTCGAAATCACCTTCGATCCGTCCCAGGTCAGCTACGGCACCCTGCTGCAGATCTTCTTTTCGGTGGCGCACAACCCGACCGAACTGAACCGTCAGGGCCCGGACCACGGCACCCAGTACCGCTCGGCGATCTTTCCCGAAAGCGCCGAACAGCAAGCGGTGGCCAAGGCGTACATCGCCCAGCTCGACAACGCGAAATCATTCAACGCGCCGATCGCGACGAAGATCGAAACTTACAACGGCTTCTACCCCGCCGAGGATTATCACCAGAACTTCCTGACCACCCACCCGACCTACCCCTACATCGTGATCAACGACTTGCCGAAAGTGGACCAGCTCAAACAGCTGTTCGCCGATCGCTACAGCGAGCAGCCGGTGCTGCTCAAGACCGCGCAGTAGCCCGCCTGCATTACCCTGAACCCACGTATGAGCGGCGAAAACCCAGTACCCAGGTACAAGTGACGCCAGCCCTGGGCAGGAATACCTTGGAGTTTCGCTGTTCAGCCGGTGGCGACCATACCGTACCGAACACGCCCCGGATTTCGTGCATGCTTCAAGACATTCATCGGCTGTCCCAACAGCGGGAAGCGCTGGTCACTCGAACGCGGCGCTTCATGGACCGCACAGTGGACGCGTCCGATTACGCCACGGCCAATCCTAGCCACCACTGGGGCTATCAGCGGTGCGTCGGCGCTGGTCAAGCAGCGTCACATCGACATGCTCGGCTGACGCATTTTCAGCGTTGACAGGAGGGGGCGTTCAGGCCACGGTACTGACACCCCTTTTCTCTTGAGCGCCCTCCCCGGTGCTCGTCGACCCGAGTCTTCGCCATGAACGAACTCCAGCAACTGAATGAAAGCCACGGCCTGCTGCTGGTGTTCGTCAACGTGCTGCTGGAGCAGATCGGTCTGCCGGTCCCCGCCTACCCCACCCTCATCGTCACCGGCGCGCTGGCCATGCAGAGCAAACCGTTGCTGGGCGCCGGGGTGCTGGTAGCGATGTTCGCCTGCCTGATCGCCGACACCCTGTGGTACTTCGCCGGCAAGCGCTACGGCGGCGTGCTGCTCAAATCCATCTGCAAGATTTCCCTGTCCCAGGACACCTGCATTCGTCAGGGCCTGAACGTCTACGACCGCGTCGGCCCACGGGCGATGCTGCTGTCCAAATTCCTGCCCGGCGCCGGCGCCCTGGTCACCACGGTCGCGGGCATGAACGCTACGCCGTTTGCGCTGTTCATGCGTTATTCGCTGGCGGGCTCGTTCATCTGGGCAGGCTCGGCGCTGTTGCTGGGCATGCTGTTCACCGACGCGATCATCCCGTTACTGAGCTGGCTGACCGGCTACCTGCCCTTGGCCATCGGTGGCGTGCTGGCGGCGCTGGCGCTGTTCATCGGCTGGAAATACGGGAAGCGTCGTCGCCTGATGAAGCGCACCGCCAAAGTGCCGCGCATCACCGTGCCGCAACTGCTGGCCCTGCGTGACACTGACGACGCCCCGGTGATTATCGACGTGCGCCCTACGTTCCATACGGCCGTGGTCGAAGGCATCCCCGGCGCGGTGTCGATCAGCCTCGAAGAACCTCTCGAGCCTTGGGTCGAGCAACTGGGGGATGTCGACATGGTGTTCTATTGCGCCTGCCCCAATGAACTGTCGGCGGCGTTGCTGGCAGAAAAACTGCGCGCCCACGGGCTGACCCGAGGCAAAGCGCTGGTGGGCGGTTTGGACGCCTGGCGCGCGGCGCACCCTGACCAGGACGTCCCCGAACAGGCCGCAACGGCCTGACCACTCGGCGACGCCGCACTTCTGTAGGAGCGAATTCATTCGCGAGACGGTGTTTCGAACGATGACAATTCATCGTCTGTACTGGCCAATCGCGAATGAATTCGCTCCTACAGCGGTATGCGCCGAGCCTTGAGCCCCCCGAAACGGTGCCAGATACCGTCAAGCCGTCAGGGCTTATTGAGTCGCGCCGACGTCAATGCAACACACTCTGCAGAAACTGCCGCGTGCGCGGATGCTCCGGCGCCGAAAAGATCTGTGCCGGTGGGCCCATCTCGACGATCTTGCCGCCGTCGAAAAACACCACCCGGTCGGCGACTTCCCGGGCGAAGCCCATTTCGTGGGTGACGACGATCATGGTCATGCCCTCCGCCGCCAGGCCCTTCATCACGCTCAGCACTTCGCCGACGGTTTCCGGGTCCAGCGCCGAGGTCGGCTCATCAAACAGCAACAGGCGCGGCTTCATCGCCAGGGCGCGGACAATCGCCACGCGCTGTTGCTGCCCGCCAGACAACTCACTAGGGTAACCCTCAGCCTTGTGCTTGAGGCCCACCCGGTCCAGCAGGGCCAAGGCATTGGCCTGGGCGTCGGCCTTGCTCACGCCCTTGACCTTGACCGGCGCCAGAATCATGTTGGCCATTACCGTCATGTGCGGGAACAGGGTGTAATCCTGAAACACCATGCCGATGTCTTCACGCAGGCGAGCCATGGCCTTGCGATCATTGGCGCGTACCGACTCGCCGCCATCGACCACCACGCTGCCCGCCGAAGGCTCCTCCAGGCTGTTGAGGCAGCGAATGAAGGTCGACTTGCCCGACCCGCTGGGGCCGATGATCACCACCACCTCCCCTTGAGCCACGTCCAGGTCGACGCCCTTGACCACCTCCACCGAACCGAAATGCTTATGCAGCCCGCGGACTGTCAGCATGCTTTTCATAGGCCCGCCTGCGCGCGAGTGGCCGCCTGAAGTTTTTCCTGGGCGGCAAGCAGACGATCCCGGCGCGCCTGATTGGACTGACGCTCGACCTGCAAGCGGGCATTGGCGCGGATCAGGCTTGGTCGCAGAGACGACAACGCCGGGCCACCCGCCGAATCCCGCGACTGCACATTCGCCGTCGGGTCCAGGCACTCGCGGACCTTGGCAGCGGGCAGGTTCAGGGCATGCCCCAGTTGCTGCATGGCGCAGATGTCGACCATGTCGGTGTCGATCCGGTGCGCGGGCAAGCCTGCGTCCATCGCCATGCGCACAGCCGCGCCGACGATGTGGTGGGCCTCGCGGAACGACAGGTCGGCTTCGCGCACGATCAGATCGGCGAGGCCGGTGGCCGTGGAAAAATCTTCCCCGGCGCGTTTGACCGCCAGTTCGATATTTGGCGTGGCAGTGCGCAGCACGAGCTCCAGCAATTTCAGGCAGCGCTGGGTTTCTTCGGCCGCTTCCCAAAAGCCTCGCGTGCCCTCGCGGTTGGCATCGCCGGTGTGGGAAAAATTGCTGCCCTTGACCGTCACGCTGGCCGCCATCAGCAGGCCGACGATGTGCCCGGTGCGACCCTTGAGGTACTCCAGCACCGTGGGGTTTTTCTTCTGCGGCATGATGCTCGACGTCGCCGCCACGCTGTCGGGGAAGTCGATCAGGCTGAATTCGTGGGTGCTCCACACGAAGTAATCCTGCGCCACGCGGCTCCAGAACACTGACAACAGACTCAGGTGCGACAGGCTTTCAAGGATGAAATCCCGCGAGCCCACGGCGTCCAGCGCGTTGTCCAGGTAACCGTCGAAGCCCAGCAACTCGGCGGTGCGTGCGCGATCGATGTCGAACGGCGTACCGGCAAAGGCTGCGGCGCCCAACGGGCTCTGGTTCATCGATTCCAGCGTCTGGGTCAGGCGCTTGCAGTCACGTTCCAGCGCCTGCTCCACCGCCGACAGGTAATAGCCATAGGTGATCGGCTGCGCCGGTTGCAGGTGGGTATAACCGGGCATCACCACTTCGGCGAAGACTTCGGCGTTGTTCAGTGCGGTCTGACGGGTCTGGATCAACAAGTCGATCAGCGCCATCAGCACCTCGCGGCAACGCAGGCGGTCAAGGGTGGCGAGGATGTCGTTGCGGCTGCGACCGGTGTGCAGGCGGCCGCCGACATCGGTGCCGATCTGCTCAATGAGGTGCGCTTCATAGTTGAAATAGGCGTCTTCGCGAGACGGGTCGAGGGTGACAACAGCCGGCCCCGCCGCTTCCATGTCCAGCACGCCCTTGGCCAGGGCGGTGGCATGTTCGCCGCGAATCAGGCCCTGTTCGGCGAGCATCACGATGTGCGCCTTGTTGACGTTGCCCAGGTTGAGGAAGCCGTCGGCGAACCCTTCCAGACGAGGCCGGTATATGTACTCGTTGACCTCAGGGGCGGTGGCTTCTTTCAAGCGACGACTGACTTTGGATTCTTGCATGATCACATCCCTTAACGAGTGGCGCGCATCGCCGGGCGACCCAGGCGACGTTCGAGATAACGGCTGAGCCAGCTCAGCAATGAACAGATGACGAAGTACACCAGCAACACCGCCCCGTAGACGGCAAAGGCAGGGCTGACGCCGGTCATGACCGTGGAGCGTTCGACGATGATCTGGCCGACCTTGAGAAACTCGCTCACCCCCACCAGCGCCCCGAGCGACGTGGCTTGCACCAGCATGGTCAAGAGTCCCGTGTAGGCCGGCAGGATGGCTTTCAACGATTGCGGGGCAATCACGTGCAGATAGATCTGCCAAGGGCGCAGGCCCAGGGTCCAGGCGCTTTTCCACTGGTGGCGGTTTACCGACTCCAGGCCCCCGCGCACGATTTCAATCCCATTGGCGCTGCCCCATAACGTGAGGCCCGTGACCACCGCCGCGAACGGGCTCAGGTCGAGGCCGAACATCGGCGCGCCGAAGAAAATGAAGAACACGTTGACGATCAGCGGGATCGAACGAAACAGCTCGACGTAGCCATGAATCGCCCACCACAACACACGGTTCTTGAGCGTGGCGAGCACACCGAACACCGTCGAAATGATCGTGGTGAACAGCAGAATCACCAGCGCCAGGCGCACGGTCATCCACAGGCCCTTGAGCACGAAGCCCCAGTTTTCAATCAGAAAATTCATCGCGGCCTCAGTGCCGGAAAGGCCGTTGCAAGTGGGCAGACAGACGACCGGTCAACAGGGACAGGATCGCCACCAGCAGCAGGTACATCACGCAGATCGCGCTGAACATCTCGATGGCCCGAAAATCCGTGGCGATGCGGTCCACCGCGACAAAGGTCAGTTCGGCCAGGCCAATGGCCTGCAGGTACGAGGAGTTCTTCAGCAGGGAAATCGCGGTATTGAGCACGGCCGGCAGGCTGGTGCGAAAGGCGATCGGCAAGGCCACCAGATAAAAGTACTGATGGGGCTTGAGGCTCAACGCCATGCTCGCTTCGCGCATCTTGTGCTCCACCGTGGCAAGGCCGCCGCGCATGTTTTCCACCTGATAGGCACCTGCCCACAGCGATAGACACACCACGCCGGACCAGAACAGCGACAGCTCCAGACCGATCGCAGGCAGGCCGTAGAAGATGAAAAACAACTGCACCAGAATCGGCGTGTTGCGAATCAGCTCTACGTAGAGCACCACAATCTGCGACAGCACCGGGATGCGCAAGGACCGCACCGCGCCCCCGAGAATGCCGATCAGCAGCGAGCAACCAATGGCCAGCAGCGATACCCGCAGCGTCATCAGCACACCGTCGAGCAAGGCTGGCCACTGCGCCACCAGGTAATTGAAATCGAAGTCCATGACGGCGCCCGGTCAGAGTTTTTCTTCAGGCTTGGCCTGCTCGAATACGCTCAGGTAGTAGCTCTGGATGTTCTGCGGCACGTATTGCTGGACCCAGCCGCGAAACAGCTTGTCTTCGTGCATCTTGGCCACGGCCGCGCTGAGGTAATCGCGAAACGCTTCGTCGTTCTTGCGCACACCAATGGCCGCGTCGGAAATCTGGAACGGTTCGTTGATCAGCCGTGCGTCGCCATCGTTGGCCGCGACCACCACCAGGGTGGCGGCGTCGTGGGTGTAGGCGTCGGCGCGGCCCTGGCGGAAGGTCTGCAAGGCATCGGCGGCGCTGTTCATGCGCAGGGTCTTGACCTCGGGCATGTGGTCTTCGAACCACTTGGCCTGCACCGAGCCCTTGAGGGTCGCCAGGGTCTTGCCGTTGAGGTCCTTGATCGATTTGATCGGGCTGTCTTTTTTCACCACCACGTCACTGGCGCCCCAGCGATAGGGCGTCGTGAAATCAATCACGCGCTGACGCTCCGGGGTCACGCCCAGGGTGGCGATCAGAAAGTCGACCTTGCGCCCCAGCAACTGCGGCACGCGGTTTTCGGCGGTGACGCAGGTGAAGCTCACTTTGTCCTTGGAGCCCAGCGCCCACAGGGCGATCTGTTTGGACATCTCGACTTCAACGCCCGCGAAGTCGCCGTTGTTGTTCTGGAAGCCATAAGGCGGCTGATCGCAGCGAACCCCGGCACGCAGTTGACCGGCCGCTTTGATTTCATCGGGCACCGGCGGCAATTCGGCGGCATGGACCTGTGCCACCCCTGCCAGGGAGACACATGAAAGAGCCATGACACGAACGAGGGATTTCAACGAAAACGACATATTGCCTCCTGGTTAACTACCAGCGCGGCGACGAACGAGGCGTCACCACGCAACGATTTCAAGGGCAGAGGATTCAGCGAGAATGCAGCGCGTGCGTGCGCCGTGGCATCGTGTCCGTCTGCGCGAACTGTCGATGTCGAAAACAGTTATAAAGCCTCTGGCTCATGCCAACAAATGACAATACATTGGTCACCCATACCGATTTGATATGACCCGCCATGAACTTCAAACAAGTCGAAGCCTTCCGCGCCGTGATGTTGAGTGGCTCGATGACCGCTGCCGCCGAATCCCTGCACACCTCGCAGCCCAACATCAGCCGGCTGATCGCGCAGCTGGAACGTGGCAGTGGCTTCAAATTGTTTGAACGGGTGGGTGGGCGTCTGCTGCCCACCGACGAAGGTGCGGCGCTGTTTGCCGATGTCGAGCGGGCCTTCATCGGCTTGCAGAGCCTGGAGAAATCGGCGCAGAACATCCGCCGTGGCGGCACCGGTCAGTTGCGCATCGCGGCGGTGCCGTCGTTGTCGCTGACCTTGCTGCCCAAGGTCATTCAGCGTTTTCGGCAGGAGAACCCCGAGGCGGCGATATCCATCCACACCAACGACTCACCGATGGTGGCGCACTGGGCGGCCTCGCAGTTCTGTCACGTGGGGCTGGCGTCCTATGTGGGCGAGGAAATGCCGGGGGTGCGCACACACAAGATCTGCGACGTGCCGGGGGTGTGCGTGTTTCCCAAAGGGCATCGGCTGGCAGCGCTGCAAGCCGTGGAACCGCAGGATCTGTACGGCGAAGAGTTTATTTCTCTGTCGCTCAACGACGGCTCGCGCACCCGCGTGGATCGGGCGTTTGCGGCAGACAAGGAATACCGCAAGCTGAACCTGGAGACGCCTTACGCGGCGACCGTCTGCTCGTTGGTGGCGCTGGGGCTGGGTGTGAGCATCGTCAGCCCCATGGTGGCGCGGGAATACCTGCACATGGGCATCGAAACCCGCCCGTTCGCGCCGCAGATCCGTTTTTCAACCTACCTGCTGCTGCCGGAAGACCGCCCGCAGAGTCTGCTGAGCCAGCGTTTCAGCGTACTGATCGAAGAAATGCTCACCGAGGCGAGCAAGACCTGGCAGGTGTGAATTGAAAGGCTCGCACTGCTGACGCCGTATCAAGACGCACCCATCGCGGCACCACCGCGCACCTGCGGGAGTGAATTCATTCGCGAAAAATAGTCCAGGCGATAGTGGTGTATTGCCCGTACCGATCCTTCGCGAATGAATTCGCTCCCACAGTGGATACCGCGCCGTACCGCACCTTGTGCGGCGCTCGCACTGGCGTACGCGTTAGACGTATCTGTAAACCCGCCGGATCAAATCCCTTGCAGCGCCAGATCCATCGCGAAATAAGTGAAGATCAGATCCGCACCCGCACGCTTGATCGCGCCCAGGCTCTCGCGCACGACGCGGCCTTCGTCGATGGCGCCGGCCTGTGCGCCGAACTTGATCATCGCGTACTCGCCGCTGACCTGATACGCCGCCAATGGCAGGTTCGAGGCCTCGCGGATGTCGCGGATGATGTCCAGGTACGCGCCGGCGGGCTTGACCATCAGCGCATCGGCGCCTTCGGCCTCATCCAGCAGCGATTCGCGCAGGGCTTCGCGGCGGTTCATCGGGTTCATCTGGTAGGTCTTGCGATCGCCCTTGAGCGCCGAACCGCCGGCTTCGCGGAACGGGCCGTAGAGCGACGAGGCGAATTTGGTCGAATAAGCCATGATCGGCGTGTTGGTGAAACCGGCGGCATCCAGCGCGGCACGAATAGCGCGCACCTGACCGTCCATCGCCGCCGACGGGGCAATCACGTCAGCACCGGCGCGAGCGGCCATGACCGCCTGCTTGCCGAGGTTTTCGATGGTGGCGTCGTTGTCGACATGGGCGCCGTGCATCACGCCGCAGTGACCGTGGTCGGTGTATTCGCAGAAGCAGGTATCGGACATGACGATCATTTCCGGCACGGCGTCCTTGATGGTGCGCGAGATGCGCGACACCAGACCGTTTTCCTGCCAGGTGTCGCTGCCGCTGGCATCCAGGTGGTGGGACACGCCGAAAGTCATCACCGACTTGATCCCGGCGCGTGCGTAGCGCTCGACTTCCTGAGCGAGCTTGGCCTCCGGAATCCGGCTGACCCCCGGCATGCTGTTGATCGGCACAAAATCGTCGACTTCTTCTTCGACGAAGATCGGCAGCACCAGATCGTTCAGGGTGAATTCGGTTTCCTGAAACAGCGCACGGAAGTTTGCATGGCTGCGCAGGCGACGTGGACGGGCGGCGGGAAACAGACTGGACATGGCAGTTCCTGATCAGAAATGTGCGAAAAACCACCCGACAATGAGCGTACGGGCGCTATCAATGGCGCGAAGCTTATTCCTGCCTCGCTCGGGATTCAAATATCGGGGCGATAAAGACAATTGTGATTTCGACAACAGTCTGGCGCCCGGCATCGAACGAATTTACAACGGCATCGGTCGTTAATCCTGAGCAGCGCAGTCCCGGCTGCGCGACTCACTGGGCGAGGCCAGACTTGAACACCCCTGGAGCGTTTGGACCGCTCGGTCGAAAAGCCGTTATCAGGGGCCAGCGCCAGCCCCTGATTATTATCAGCGCTGAGGCGTGCTGCCCGCCCCCTCGCCCAGTTCGCGCTGCATGATCACGGTGTCGAGCCAACGACCGTGCTTGAAGCCCACCGACTCGAACACGCCGACTTTGCGAAACCCCAGGCGCTCATGCAGACGGATTGAGGCGAGGTTTTCGCTGTTGCCGATGATCGCGACCATCTGCCGCCGCCCATCATCGGTGCAGCGCTGGATCACCGCCTCCAGCAGCCGCTGGCCGATCCCCAGCCCGGCCATACCCTCGCGCACGTAGACCGAATCCTCCACCGTAAAACGGTACGCCGGGCGCGGCCTGTACAGCGTCGCGTAGGCATAGCCCACTACCTCGCCGTTACACTCGATCACCAGATAAGGCAACCCGTTGGCGCAGATGTCCGCGCGGCGCTGCAGCATCTGTTCAAGGGTGGGCGGCTCCAGCTCGAAACTGGCCGTGCCATGAATCACATGGTGGGCGTAGATGGCCTGTACGGCAGGCATGTCGTTGTCCTGGGCGTCGCGCAGGATCAGGGTCTGGGGCATGGGCGACCTTCTTGGAGAAGCAATGGAGTGTGGCGCACAGGATAATCATTCATGACGCAGATTTGGGTTTAGAATGCCGCCCTTTCTCACTGCCGATCCTCTGCCCTTCGAATGAACGCCGACGCCCTGAACACCCTCAACGCGCACCTGCTCGCTGCCCTCGCCCCGGCCCCTGCCGAAACCCGTCGTCTGTTTCATGGACGTGGTCGTCGCTGGCCTGGTCTTGAGCAACTGACGGTCGACTGGATGCAGGGCGTGGTGCTGGTGTCGCTGTTCAAGGCGCCAGCGGCCGAGGAGCTGGAGGGTTTGAAGGGGCTGCTGGCGGCGCTGATTCAGACGCCCGTCTGGAAAAACAGCCAGGCCCACACCCTGCTGCTGCAACACCGCTACCTGCCCGACAGCCACACCGAAACCCTGCTCGGCGAGATGCCGCAGGAGTGGACCCTGATCGAAGGCGGCCTGCGCTACCGGGTGGATTTCGGCAAGAAGCAGAACACCGGGCTGTTTCTCGACATGCGTTATGGCCGCGACTGGGTGCGCGCCAACGCCGCTGGCAAGCGCGTGCTGAACCTGTTCGCGTATACCTGCGGGTTTTCCGTGGCGGCCATCGAGGGCGATGCCGAGTTCGTGGTCAACCTGGACATGTCCCGCGCAGCGCTGAGCCGGGGCCGCGACAACCACCGCCTGAACGGCCATGACCTGAGCCGCGTCAGCTTTCTCGGTCATGAGCTGTTCAAATCCTGGGGCAAGGTGAAGAGCACCGGGCCTTATGATCTGGTGATCATCGACCCGCCGTCGTTTCAGAAAGGCAGCTTTTTGCTGACCAAGGATTACCAGCGCGTGCTGCGCAAACTGCCCGAACTACTGACGTGCGACGGCACGCTACTGGCGTGCATGAACGACCCGGCGCTGGGCGCGGAGTTTCTGATCGAAGAAGTGACGCGCGAAGCACCGGGGTTGCGCTTTGAGCAACGGCTGGAGAACCCGCCGGAGTTTGCCGACATCGAGCCTGAGGGTGGCCTCAAAGCTCTGGTGTTCCGTCAGGGGTGACCCACCCTGTCAACGGAACACTTTCAAATCCCTCGTCAAACGCGGTCCCTTGTGGGAGCTTCTGGAGGTTACGACAGTGGCGAAAGCGGCCTGACTGACACACTGCCTTCGTCCGACTGCGGCCCATACCGTCGTAACCTCCGACGTCTCCCACAGGAGTGCGCGGTGAATGGATCAAGCGCTCAGCCGCGAAATCACGTCATTCAACCCTACCGACAACTCATGCAGGTCCTGACTGGCGGTCTGGGTACGCTGCACGTTGCTCTGGTTGGTGGTGGCGATCGCGGTGATTTCGGTGAGGTTGCGCGAGATGTCTTCGGCCACCGAGGTCTGCTCTTCCGCTGCCGTGGCGATCTGGCGGTTCATGTCGCGGATCGCTTCGACCGCCGTGGTAATGCGTGCCAGCGAGGAGCCCGCCAGCGCCACCTGATCGACACTCTCCTGACTGCGCGCCTGGCCGCTTTCGATGGCTTGCGCGGCATCGATGGCGCCGGTCTGCACCGAGCTGATGATCTGGTTGATCTCGGCCGTAGACGCCGCCGTGCGCTGGGCCAAGGTGCGCACTTCATCCGCCACCACGGCAAAACCACGCCCGGCATCCCCTGCCCGTGCCGCTTCGATGGCCGCGTTGAGCGCCAACAGGTTGGTCTGTTCGGCGATGCCGCGAATCACTTCGAGCACCTTGCCGATGCGTCCGCTGTCACTCTCCAGACGGCGAATCACGTCGGCGGTGTTGCTGATCTCGGCGCGCATCTGGGTAATGGCGGTGATCGTCGCGCTCATCACCTTGCCGCCGTCTTGGGAACTGCGATCCGCTTCATCCGCCGCGTGAGCCGCTTGCGCGGCATGGCGGGCGACTTCCTGAGCGGTGGCCGACATCTCGGTCATCGCCGTGGCCACCTGATCGGTGCGCTCGAACTGCTCGTGAGTGCCCTGTGCCATCAACGCAGCGATGGCTTTGAGCTCGCCGCCAGCGCTGTCCAGGTCGGTGGTGCTGCGCTTCAAACGGGTAAAGGTGTCGGCGAGAAAGTCGCGCAGGGTATTGGCAGCCACGGCCAGACGACCAAGCTCGTCCTGGCGAGTGACGTTCACCCGGTCACTGAAGCGCCCCTGACTCAACTGCGCGACATACTCAATCAGCATGCTGATCGGGCCGACGATATTGCGGTTGACCATCCAAAGCGTCAGCACACCCACCAACAATGCGGACGCGAGCATCACCAGGGTGCCGATGAGAATCGTCTGATCGGCGTTGCTGCTGATCGCGGTCGACTGCGCGTCGCTCTGTTTGCGCAGGCTGACCACCAGTTCGCTCATCTGATCGCTGGCAGCGCGGTCCACGCCCTTGACGGCCTGATCCCCGGCCACCGGGTCTCCACCGGCGGCCACGAACGCATCACGCCCCTTGCGATACGCCACGCCCAGCGCCCGATGCTCGTCACGCAGCTTGTCGACTTGCGATTGAGTTGTTGAGTCCAGGCCCTTCATGGCGCTCAGACGGGCCAGGGTGTCCTGCACCTGACGCTCCTGCTCCTCGAACTGCCCCCAGAACTTGTCGCGGTCAGCCGCTTGCTTGCCGCGCAGCAGAACGTTCTTCCACTCCTGGACCTGAATCTTGAACTGAAGGTTGGCCTGATCGACCAGCTGCGAGGCATGCAGCGGGCCATCCAGCAAGCCGCGATAGGCGTGAACATTGCTGGAGAGAAACTGAAAACAGGCCAATGCAATCAGCAGCACCAGCACCAGGCTGCCGCTGAGCAGCGCCAGAATCTGCAATCTCAAGGATTTCGACATACGGGGAATCTCATCAGGGGGGACTGCGGTCTTCGGACTGCCAGTAAGACAATGGCCGAAAGTTGCCTGCTTGCCACATCCCTGTGCCGCCGCGTTGAGAAGGTCTGGATAACCGTTTCAGAAGTGGCGGGCTTACATAGGTTACTTCGACCTCGCGACAGGCTTCTTTAAAGCCGCCGATGAAGATCCGACAGACGGGTTTCACGATTTGCTACACCGGATCATTGCTCGGCCGGTTCAGCATTTCGCAGCAGATAGATAAAGCGTTTTTCCTGCCTGAACCCTCATGCATCTTATCGCGAGCGCCGGCAACGAACGTAGGACGTTTCCGTATTTAGCGATGAAACGTCCTGAAGTACCGCCGACGCCATACAAGCGTGTGTTTCGGTTTTTATATTGCCGATCCTTTTTCTTGAGGATCTCGGCCCACATGACTGGTCCCTACGCGTACATCAATGACAGAGGCCAACATTACTCGACGATCCGGTTCAGTCTCGGCCTGAATCCCAGGGCCCTATCCCGATTCGATGCGGTCAACGCCCATCTGCGTGACCAGTGGGTGATGCCGGGTCAAATCATCGTCATCCCTGACAGCCACTCGACGTCCTGCACAGTGCAGGAGGCGCGCATGATGGAAGCCGCTCGCATTGTCAGCCGTGCATTTGGACCGGGCAGTGAGGGCGTGGGTACATTCGTCGTGCAGAACTATGACCTGCTGCAGAGTCTGCTGGGCCATGCCGGACTGCTGATCGACAGCGCCAGCGGTTCTTGGGCGAGGCATCTGGACGGGATTGTCAAAACGCTTGAGCAGATCGATCGCGATCACAAACTTTACTTGCGCCGAGGCACACCGATCGCTCGCGCTCAGTTTCTGAGTAGCCGCCAGAGATTATTCCAGAAACTCGACACGCAACTCAAAGGCATGGCTCGTTACGGGACGGGTCTTCGAAATCGGGGTTCAATCAAGAAAATGCTCGGTGTTTCAACTCGTAGCTACCTGCACAACGGCACCATTAAAGGGTACGCGCAGAGGATTGATAGTCTCTCGCGCACAGCGAAGTTCTTGAAGAACGGCACCTACGTGGGGTGGGGATTGTCAGCCACGGCAAGTGCGATTGAAGTTCAGGAAGCGTGCGCCACAGGCCGTGAAGATGAGTGCGCACGGGCAAAATATGTCGAGGCCAGCAAGCTGGCTGGGAATATTGCTTTCAGCTCCTATGGCGGAGCTCTGGGAGCAGTAGCTGGCACATCGACATGCGCGGTGGTTCTGGGTCTCCCGACCCTGGGATCCGGAGCCATTGCATGTGCCCTGATCGGGATGGCGTCCGGCGGGTTCATTGGTGGCGCTGGCGGGGATGCTGCAGGAGAGTGGATGGGCGACAAACTTTACGAGGCAATGGAAAAATGACACTCATTGAATACGTGTCAGCAGCTGTTTTCATGCTTAACATCCTGAACTTTCCCGTGCTGATCATCATGGCCAAGCGCTCAATTAAATCGACCGATATTTTACTGAAGAACAGTCAAATCATTGATCGACTGGACCAGCTTGCTGGCCGTACTCATTTGAACAGCCAACTCGGCAGAATATTTCTGTTGAGCATGGCTTTGGCCTGCGAGCCGATGCTCAGGAAGAAGGCGCTGTTCGATGATGCCGAGCTGCGAGCGTTTCCAAGGAACGTCCGCTACTCGATACAAATCCCTTCATTCATCGCCACTGGCTCATTTATCGCCTTGCTCGTCTGGTGGCTGGCGACCTTGCTCGATTAGCTCCCATATTATTAAAAATTGTCGATCCCGTAACTCACTCATCCGCTACTCCTTCTGCCCGAATACCTGCGAAGGCCTGCGCAGCACTGGGTCGAACGGGTTGATCTTCTGGCCGATGGCCGCCGCTTCGCGCTTGAGCATGTCCACCACCGTGGGCATGCGTTTGGCATTCAATCGGTCGGTGATGGTGGCCACGCTCAAGGCCGCCACCGCCCGGCCTTCGCGGTCGAGGATCGGCACCGCCAGGCCGGCCATGCCTTCCAGCACGCCGGTGTTGCGCGCGGCATAGCCCAGGCGGCGAACGTTGTCGATTTCCGAGCGCAGCATGACTTCGTCGTACAGATGGAAATCCCGCAGGCGCGGCAGGTTGTAGCGGATGACCGTGTCGCGCTCTTCTTCGGGGAGGAACGCCAGAATCGCCAAACTGCCCTGCCCCACGCCCAACGCCACGCGCCCGCCGATGTCGCCGGTAAAAGTGCGGATGGGGTACGGCCCCTCACTGCGGTCCAGACACACCGCATCGAAGCCGCTGCGCGCCAGCAAGAACAACGAATCTCCCAGAGACGCCGACAGCCGCAACAGGCTGGGTCGTACCACATCGCGCAGGTTGCCGGTCTGCCCGGCTTTGGCCGCCAGCGCGAAGAACTCAAGACTCAGGCGATAACGCTTGCTGCGTGCGTCCTGCTCGACCATGCCCTCGTCCACCAGGCTGCGCAGCAAACGGTGGGTGGTCGGTTGCGACAAGCCGACCTGCTGGGCCAGCTGCGTTACCCGCTCGCCGCCCTCGGGGCACTCGCCCAGGCAACGCAGCACCGCAAACAGACGGGACACCGCACCCACGCCTGTTTCTTTTGCTTGATCATTCCGATCAGTGGAATCCATGTTTTCAACTATCCTATTTTTATCCATTGAATGAATAAAATTGAAAATACTACTCGCTCAATGAAATTCATCGTTGAGCGCATCCTAGTCTTGGGCCTAGGATCAGTCCACAGGGCGATTTGAATAACAGCGGCAGCCGACCCCGATCGAGCGCCAGCGTCCACAGTGTTTGCTCCGTGCAGCAGGCATGTTTTTCTCTCTTCGCATCTGCCCATAAAAAACGCATGCCCTGGGCGTGCACGAACAAGAGGTGGAACGCAGCCATGGCTTTTCTTCAACTCCAGGCACTCTGCAAACGTTACGGCGCCGTCGACGCGGTCGTCGCCACTGACTTGTCGGTGGAAAAAGGCGAGTTCGTTTCCCTGCTCGGCCCCTCTGGCTGCGGCAAGACCACCACCCTGCAAATGATCGCCGGTTTCGTTGACGTGACGTCGGGCAAGATCCTCCTCGACGGTCGCGACATCACCCACGCCAAACCTGCCAGCCGCGGCCTGGGCGTGGTATTTCAGTCTTACGCGCTGTTCCCGCACATGACCGTACGCGACAACGTCGCCTTCGGTCTGAAGATGCGCAAGGTCTCGGCCGATGAGATTCAAAAGCGCGTGGCGCGGGTGCTGGAACTGGTGCGCCTGCATCAACACGCCGAGCGTTACCCGCGCGAGCTGTCGGGCGGTCAACGCCAGCGTGTGGCGCTGGCCCGTGCCCTGGTGATCGAGCCGCCGGTGCTGCTGCTCGATGAGCCGCTGTCCAACCTTGACGCCAACCTGCGCGAAGAGATGCAGTTCGAGATCCGCCGCATTCAACGTGAAGTGGGTATTACCACACTGATGGTCACTCACGATCAGGCCGAAGCACTGTCTATCAGCGATCGCGTGGTGGTCATGCAGGCCGGGCGCATCACCCAGATCGACGAGCCCTACACGCTCTACGAACACCCGCGCACCCGCTTCATTTCAGGCTTCGTCGGCAAGGCCAACCTGCTGCGCGGTGACCGCGATCCCAGCGGCGTGGCTCAGGTGCGTCAACAGCACGGCGAGGGCGAACTGACCCTGAGCCTGCGCCCGGAAAAGATCGATCTGGTGAATGCCGGTGAGGGTCGCCTGCAAGGGCGGATCATCACCCGCTACTTCCTTGGCAGTCAGTGGCTGTACCGCGTCGAGACGCCCATTGGCGAACTGACCGTAGTGCGTCGCAACAACGGTGACGCGCCGATGAACGAAGGCACGGCGGTGGGCCTTGACTGGCCTGTGGCGTTGCTGCGCGTGCTGAGCAGCGATGAGGTGTCGGCATGAGTGGAGCAAGCGTGCTGCGCGACAGCGGTCGCGGCTATCTGCTGTCGACCCCGGCGCTGGTGCTGTTCGTCGGTCTGCTGGTGTTGCCGTTGCTGCTGACCCTGGTGTTGTCGTTCAACGTATTCGACTATACGGTGGGCGTCAAAAGCGGCAGCTGGACCTTCGCTCAGTACCTGAACCTGATCACCGATTCGTACTTCTACGAGATCTTCTTTCGCACCTTCTGGATCAGCGCCCTGGTCACGCTGCTGTGCGTGGTGATCGGTGTGCCCGAGGCCTACATCCTCAGCCGCATGGGCACGCCGTGGCGCTCGATCTTCCTGATCCTGATTCTCACGCCGCTGCTGATTTCGGTGGTGGTGCGGGCCTTTGGCTGGAGCCTGCTGCTGGGCGCCGACGGCCTGGTCAACCAGGCGATCCAGGCGCTTGGCGGGCGCCCGATCAAGATGCTCTACACCCCGTTCGCGGTGGTGCTGGCGCTGGTCCACGTGATGCTGCCGTTCATGATCATTCCGGTGTGGACCTCGCTGCAGAAGCTCGACCGCTCCGCCGAACAGGCCGCGCTGTCGCTGGGCGCGAACCAGGCCACGGTGATGCGTCAGGTGGTGCTGCCTCAAGTCATGCCCGGCGTGCTGTCCGGCACGCTGATCGTGTTCGGTTTGTCGGCCAGCTCTTTCGCCATACCGGGTCTGCTGGGCGGGCGTCGCCTGAAGATGGTCGCCACCACCGTCTACGACCAATACCTCTCGGAACTCAACTGGCCCATGGGCGCGGCCATTGCCGTTGCGCTGCTGCTGATCAACCTGCTGGTGATGCTGTCGTGGAACCGACTGGTCGAAGGCCGCTATAAAAAATCCCTGGGGGAATGACCGATGTCCAAGAACGGCCCTCTGGCCCTGTCCTTTCACGCCCTGATCGTGGTGTTCATGCTGGCGCCGCTGTTGGTGGTGTGCCTGGTGGCCTTCACCCCGGAAAACACCTTGAGCCTGCCGTGGCATGGCTTTTCCCTGCGCTGGTTTACTGCGGTGTTCGAGCGCGCCGACTTTATTCAGTCGTTCTATAACAGCCTGATTCTGGCAGTGGTTGCGGCCACGCTGGCGACCTTGATTGCCGTGCCGGCGGCGCTGGCGATCACGCGCTATCAGTTTCCGGGACGCAACTTTCTCAACGGCCTGTTTCTGTCGCCGATCATCATTCCGCACCTGGTGCTGGGCGTCGCCATGCTGCGTTTGTTCGCGCTGATGGGGGTCAACGGCAGCTTCGTCTGGCTGATGTTCGCCCATGTGGTGGTGATCACCCCGTATGTGCTGCGGCTGGTGATCGCGGCGGCCATCGGGGTCGACCGCAGCGCCGAGCAGGCAGCTGAATCCCTGGGTGCCAGCCGCTTCACGCTGTTCCGCCAGATCACTCTACCGATGATCCTGCCGGGCGTGGCCGGGGGCTGGCTGCTGGCGTTCATCAACAGCTTCGACGAAGTGACCCTGTCGATCTTCGTCACCTCGCCCTCGACCCAGACCCTGCCGGTACGCATGTACGTGTACGCCACCGAATCCATCGACCCGATGATGGCCGCCGTATCGGCTCTGGTCATCGCGTTGACGGCCGTCACCATGATCATTCTCGACCGGGTCTATGGCCTGGATCGTGTGCTGGTGGGACGCCACTGATGGCTTGTATTCCAATCATTCGACGCCTCACAGAGAACGCACCATGGCATTGCTGAAACGACTGGCCGAACGCGACCGCGAGGTCCTGCCCTTCACCCTCGACGGCCAGCCGGTCAGCGGCCTTGCGGGCGATACCGTGCTGACCGCCGTACTGACCTGCGCCGATCACCTGCGCGGCAGCGATTTCAGCGCCGAACCCCGCGCCGGTTTCTGCCTGATGGGCGCCTGCCAGGATTGCTGGGTCAAGCTGGGCGACGGTCGCCGGGTGCGTGCCTGTGCCACGCTGCTGGAACCGGGGCTGAGTGTCAGTCGTGAGCCGGGGCGAAGCCTATGAAGCGCTCCGATATCGTCATTGTCGGCGCCGGGCCTGCGGGCATTCGTGCGGCGCAAACCCTGGTGGCTTACGGGCTGCAGCCGTGCCTGATCGACGAAAGCCTTCGCGGCGGCGGGCAGATCTATCGTCGTCAACCCGAGAATTTCAAACGCTCGACCAAGGCGCTGTATGGTTTCGAAGCCTCGAAAGCCGAGGCTGTGCATTCGACGCTGGATGCCCTGAAAAGCGAGATCGACTACCGCCCCGAAACCCTGGTGTGGAACGCCGAAGCCCAGACCCTCGACACCTTGTGCAACGGTGTCGCGGCGCAAGTGCCGTACACGCACCTGATCGTCGCCACCGGAGCCACCGACCGGATTCTGCCGGTGCCCGGCTGGACGCTCCCCGGCGTCTACAGCCTGGGCGCTGCACAGATCGCCTTGAAGTTTCAGGGCTGCGCCATCGGCGAGCGCGTGGTCTTCGCCGGTAGCGGGCCGCTGCTCTATCTGGTTGCCTACCAGTACGCCAAGGCCGGTGCGAAGGTGCTGGCCGTGCTCGACAGCTCGCCCCTGTCGGCCCAGACCCGCGCCCTGCCCGGCCTGCTCGGCCAACCGGCGACGCTGGCCAAGGGC
This sequence comes from Pseudomonas sp. GW821-FHT02A11, assembly GCF_059421985.1. Taxonomy (NCBI): domain Bacteria; kingdom Pseudomonadati; phylum Pseudomonadota; class Gammaproteobacteria; order Pseudomonadales; family Pseudomonadaceae; genus Pseudomonas; species Pseudomonas sp. GW821-FHT02A11. Next base: position 17,608 of record NZ_JBWKWB010000015.1, on the reverse strand, counting down.
GTCTATTACCGGGGCTGGCTCACCGCTCATGGCATCCCGGTGCATCAAGGTGTCGAGCTGGACAGCATTCAGGGGCAGCAGCGTGTGAGCAGCGTGCAATGGCGCGCCGGCAAACAGCTCAAGCGCCTTGATTGCGACGCCGTCGGGTTCGCCCACGCTTTGCGCAGCGAAACCCAACTGGCGGATCTGCTCGGCTGCGAATTCAGCTGGAGCGCGATCAATCGCGCCTGGCTGCCGAGCCGCGATGCCAGTGGCCGCAGCAGCAGTGAGGGCGTTTATCTGGCGGGCGACGGCGCGGGCATCATGGGTGCCGACGCCGCAGAAATGGCCGGGGAACTCGCCGCGTTAACCCTGCTGAGTGACACCGGACATCACACAGACCAGGCCCGAAGCCACGAACTGCAACGTCGACTCGATGGCATTCAGCGCTTCCGCCACGGATTGGAAACGGCCTTCCCGTTCCCCGAAAACTGGGCTGCCAACGCGCCGGACACAATGACCGTGTGCCGCTGCGAAGAAGTCAGCGCGGGCGACATTCGTCAGACCGTCGCCCAGGGCCATTGGGAGGTGAACCGGGTCAAAGCCATGTGCCGCGTCGGCATGGGCCGGTGTCAGGGACGCATGTGCGGGCTGGCGGCGACCGAGATTGTCGCCCAAGCCGCCGGGCGGGACATCGCCAGCGTCGGCCGTTTGCGCGGTCAGGCGCCGATCAAGCCGCTGCCCTTTGGCGTGGAGATCGAACCATGAGCCTGCCCATTGAAGTGGATGCCGTGGTCATTGGCGGCGGCATCGTCGGCTCGTCTGCTGCGCTGTTTCTGGCGAAAGCCGGCAAGCGCGTGACCTTGCTGGAGCGGGATTTTTTCGGCTCCCATTCCAGTGGCGTGAACTACGGCGGCGTGCGCCGTCAGGGGCGTCCGCTGTCGCAATTGCCGCTCTCGCAACGGGCCCACGGGATCTGGAGCGATTTGCAGAACCTGATCGGCATCGACGGCGAGTACCTGCGCTCCGGCCATTTGAAACTGGCCCGCAGCGACAAGGACATGGCTGCGCTGGTGGCCTATGAGCAGGCTTCTCGAGGCTTTGGTCTGAACCTGCAATTGCTCGATCACCCGCAATTGCGCGCACGCTTTGCTTGGGCAGGCGATGTGGCGGTGGGTGCGTCATTGTGCGCCGACGATGGTCATGCAAACCCGCGTCTGGTGTCCCCTGCATTCGCCTTCGCTGCCCGCCGCGCCGGCGCGCAAGTATTTGAACAGACGCAGGTGACGCAGGTGAGCCACGACGGTCGTGCCTTTGAGGTGCGTACGATCAACGGCCAACTGTTCCGCGCGCCGTGGCTATTGAATTGTGCCGGGGCCTGGGCGGCTGCGTTGGCCGAACAATTCGGCGAACCGGTGCCTATGCGTTCCGGGCACCCGGCGATGCTGGTCACCGAGCCACTGCCGATGTTCATGGACGTCAGCACCGGCGTCGAAGGCGGTGGCATTTACGCCCGTCAGGTCGCGCGGGGTAATTGCGTGCTCGGCGGCGGCCAGGGTTTCCCCCTCGACCCGACCAGGGCGCGCCCCGGTCAGGCAGCGATTCTGGAAATCCTGCGCAACGCGGTCGAGTTGTATCCCCCGCTGGCAGGCGCACAGGCGATTCGCACCTGGAGCGGCACCGAAGGCTATTTGCCGGATCGCGAACCGGTCCTGGGCGCCAGCTCAACTCAGGCCGGTCTGCTCCACGGCTTCGGCTTTGCCGGTTCCGGCTTTCAGATCGGCCCCGCCGCAGGCGAAGCCTTGGCGCAGATCGTCTGCACCGGCGCGCCAACGATCGCCCTCGACGCGTTTTCCATCACCCGTTTTCAAGCTGTACAGCCTGCCACTGCCGCGCCCCCACGCGCGGACAACGTTATCCCTTTGCTCAGAGGAAGATTGCAGCCATGAACACCCTGAAAAGCCTCAAAGGTTTCGCCCTGACCGGCCTCGCCTGTTTGCCCCTCGCCGCGCTGTTGGCGTCGACATCGGCTCACGCGCAAACGACCCTGTACCTGGGCATGAACGGCGGCACTATGGAGCGGCTCTATGCCGATCAGGTGCTGCCGGCGTTCGAGAAGGCCAACAACGTCAAGGTCGTGATCGTGCCGGGCACCTCTTCGGACATCCTTGCCAAGGTTCAGGCCAGCAAGGACAACCCGCAGATGCACGTGATGTTCCTCGACGACGGCATCATGTACCGGGCAATTTCCATGGGCCTGTGCGGCAAGCTGCAACCGAGCGCGGCCTTGGCCGACATCCCCGCCAAGGGCAAGATCAAGGACGAGGCAGCGGCCGTGAGCCTGGGTGTGACGGGCCTTGCGTACAACACCAAGATGTTCCAGGAAAACGGCTGGAGCGCGCCGACCTCGTGGGCGGACATGGCCGACAAGCGCTACAAGGACAAACTGGTGTTCCAGTCGCTGGCCTCCAGCACCTTTGGCCTGCATGGTTTTCTGATGTTCAACCGCTTGCAGGGCGGCAACGAAACCAACGTCGAGCCGGGCTTCACCGCCTGGCCGAAAACCGTGGGGCCCAATGTGCTGGAATACATCGCCAGCTCCGCGAAGATCTCCGAAATGGTGCAGACCGGGGAAGCGGCGTTGTTTCCGTTGACGCCGACTCAGGTGACGGCGCTGAAGCTCAAGGGCATCCCGGTGGAATACGCGCCGCCCAAAGAAGGCGCCGTGGTGCTGAACGTCGCCGAATGCACGATTGCCAACAACGATCAGCCGGAACTGGCGCAGAAACTGGCCGCGTTTCTGTTGACGCCTGAAGCTCAGGCCCCGGCGCTTGAGATGGGCGACCAGATCCCGTCCAACCCGAAAACCCCGACCAGCGACCGCACCCGCGGGCAGGTGGAAGCGATGAACAAATACCTGGAGACAGCGGTGACGATTGACTGGGATCAGGTCAACCAGATTCGGCCGGAGTGGAACGCACGCTGGAGCCGGACGATCGAGCGGTAATCGGCTGCCTGATGGGTCTATGTAGGAGCGCGCTTGCCCGCGATTGGGTCCAAAAGACGCTGACGTACTGCCTGACATGACGGTTCGCGGGCAAGCGCGCTCCTACAGTGGGTCATCTGCACATCATTATTCCTTTCAACTATCCCCCACCCGCGCAGTCATACAAAGAACCCCACCCACTACGCACGACGAGGCCGGATGAGTTTCATTCTTTGTATGACCGTGCTCGGTGTCCTGCTGATGCTGCTGGCACTGACCTCCGCTTACCTGCGCTGGCTGCCGGTGACCACATCGGCGGTGTGCCTGGCGTTTGGCGCCTGCATCGGGCCATGGGGGCTGGATCTGGTCGAACTGGACATCCGCGACTCGCGCCACTGGCTGGAACGCCTGACCGAAGTCGCCGTGCTGTTTTCCCTGTTCAACACCGGTATCAAACTGCGCCTGCCGCTGCACCGCACGGCCTGGCATTCGGCCTATCTGTTGGCCGTACCGGTGATGCTCGCGACCATTGTCGGCGCCTGCCTTGCTGCCCATTACCTGCTCGACCTGCCGTGGGCCATTTCCCTGCTTTTAGGCGCGATGCTCTCGCCCACCGACCCGGTGCTTGCGGGGCTGGTGCAGGTCAACAACGCGCAGGATTTCGACCGGGTGCGCTTCGGCCTGTCCGGGGAAGCCGGGCTCAACGACGGCACGGCGTTTCCCTTCGTCATCTTCGCCCTGCTGTTCCTCAGCCACGGTGCGACGGATTTCAACTGGGTGCAGGGCTGGCTGCTGAAGAACATTGTCTGGGGCGTGCCCGTGGGCCTGTTGCTTGGCTACGCATTGGGGTGCGGCGTGGGCCATCTGATGATTTACCTGCGCATCAAGAACGCCGACAGCACCACCTCGCCCAACGACTTCCTCGCCCTGGCACTCATTGCGATTGCCTATGTTGCAGCGGAAGGGCTAGGCGCCTACGGATTCCTTTCGGTGTTCGCGGCAGGCCTGGGACTGCGTCGCGCTGAAGTGCGCACCACGCAATCGGACGTCCCCTCCGAGCACGTCGCCAGACCCGTGCTCGGCCATATGGACAGCGACCCGCAGGCCGCCATCGTCACCCACCACGACGAACTCAGCGAATCTCAGCTGGCCGCCGGAGTGATGATGGGCGACATGCTGGCGTTCGGCAGCCTGGTAGAGCGCGCCATGGAAGTGCTGCTGATCACCCTGCTCGGCGCGGCCATCGCGATGTATTGGGACTGGCGCGCACTGCCGCTGGCGCTGGCATTGTTCTGCGTGGTTCGCCCCTTGAGCGTCTGGCTGCTGATCAGCCGTCGCCTGCTGACCCGGCCGCAAAAGGCGCTGGTGGGCTGGTTCGGCATTCGCGGCATCGGCACGCTGTATTACCTGTGCTATGCGCTGTCCCACGGCCTTCCGCTGGATGCAGCCTCAAGCATCATCAGCCTGACGCTGTCGGTGGTCGCCCTGAGTATTCTGCTGCATGGCATCAGCATTCAGCCGCTGCTGGAACGTTACGAGCGACGCATGACGGCTGACTCGGCCATCGACAGCGAAACCAGCGCCGATAGAGCCGATCGATGAATTCATCGGAACAAGCGATTGGACGCTCTAGGCCGCGATCGGTAGCTTGCTCAGTAACTGGATACGTCTTTTCCGATGTTTCTGCGATGCGGCGTGAAGTCGCACACCATGACCTTCAAATGGATTGGCGCCGTGTCCGCTGACACGTTCGCGCAACAAGACCGGACGCTTGAACACCCTTACTAATCGTTGTCTGGCGACCGACGCCACGTCGTGTCGCCGGCCCCTGCGTGCGAGCTTGAAAACATGTCCATCAATACACCCCAACAGATTGCTGAAATCACTGTCGAAGCCGGGGTCAAGAAATCGCACATGCCTGTGGCGTCCATTCTGGTGCTGGGTTTTCTAGCCGGCGCCTTTATCTCCCTGGGCTTTCTGCTAGACATCCACGTCAGCACCATGATCCCCGGCCCGTGGGCCTCGTTGGGCAACCTGCTGGGCGCGGCGGTGTTTCCCATCGGCCTGATCCTGACCATCCTTGCAGGGGGCGAATTGCTGACCGGCAACATGATGAGCCTGCCGACCGCGATGTTCGCCCGCCGTATCTCGGCGGGTGCTGTGGCCCGCAACTGGGGCCTGGTGACCCTGGCCAACCTGCTCGGCGCGCTGTTCATCGCGTGGTTTTTCGGTCATGTGCTGGGCCTGACCGAAGGCGCGTTTCTGGCCAAGACCGTCGCCATCGCCAAAGCCAAGGCCGGGGCCGATTTCGGTCAGGCGTTCATCTCCGGCATCGGCTGCAACTGGCTGGTGTGCCTGGCGGTGTGGCTGTCCTACGCGAGCAAGGACGTGACCGGCAAGATCCTTGGCATGTGGTTCCCGATCATGGCGTTCGTGGCCATCGGCTTTCAGCACGTGGTGGCGAACATGTTCGTGATTCCGGCGGCCATCTTTGCCGACGCGCTGACCTGGGGCGACTTCTTCGAGAACTTCGTCGCGGTGTTCCTGGGCAACGCGGTGGGGGGTGCAATTTTCGTCGGGCTGGCGTATTACGTGTCTTATGCCAAGGCTGCGCAAAACACGGGCGAACCTGCTGTGTCGGTCGAGCAACCACTGAGCCAGAAAATCGGATGATTCGATCACCTGGCGCTGCCGATAAACGCCAGGCGATTGGCCTCTGCCACGCAACACGCTGTCGAGATCCTCATCGAGAACCACAATGTCAGATCGCGTCCTGTTAGACAGTTATTCACGCAAAGTCGATTACGTTCGCCTCTCGGTGACCGATCGCTGCGATTTTCGCTGCGTGTACTGCATGGCCGAGGACATGACCTTTCTGCCGCGCCAGCAGATCCTGTCCCTCGAAGAAATCCAGCAGATTGCCGAGCGCTTCGTCGCACTGGGCACCAAAAAGATCCGGCTGACGGGGGGCGAGCCATTGGTGCGCGCAGGGATCGTCGGCCTGTGCAAAAACATCGCCGCCCTGCCCGGCCTGCGCGAACTGTGCATGACCACCAACGGCTCGCAGCTGGAAAAACTCGCAGCGCCTTTGTTCGATGCAGGGCTCAAGCGCCTGAACATCAGCCTGGACAGCCTTGACCCCGTTCGCTTCAAGGACTTGACCCGCACGGGCGATCTGAACAAGGTCATTGCCGGGATCGACGCCGCCAATGCCGCGGGTTTCAGCCACACCAAGCTCAACTGCGTGGTGATGCAGGGGCGCAACGATCATGAGATCAACGACCTGATCGCCTTCGCCATCGACCGTGGTCTGGACATTACCTTTATCGAAGAAATGCCCCTGGGCATCATAAGTGAACACAGCCGCGCCGAGTCGTTCTTCTCAAGCGACCAGGTCCGCGAACGCATCGCCGAGCGTTATACCCTCATCAATTCCACCGAATCGACCCAGGGCCCTTCGCGCTACTGGCGCCTGGCCGAAGCCCCGGACATCCGCGTCGGCTTCATCTCGCCCCACAGCCACAACTTCTGCGCCACCTGCAACCGAGTGCGGGTCACCGTCGAAGGTCGCCTGCTGCTGTGCCTGGGCAACGAACACTCCGCCGACCTTAAAGCCGTCCTGCGCGCCAACCCCGGTCAACCGGAAAAACTCGAAAAAGCCATCGTCGAGGCCATGAAGCTCAAGCCGTATCGGCACAACTTCGAGATCAACGATGACGTGCAGGTGGTGCGGTTCATGAACATGACGGGGGGTTAACGGCGCGGCGAACGCCCTGCCGCCAGATTCAGCAGCGCTTGCGCCACATCCACCATGCGCTGCCCCCGCTCCATCGACGACAGCCGCAGCCGCTCATAGGCGTCGCCTTCGCTCATCTGGTATTCATCCATCAACAGGCGCTTGGCCCGCTCCACCACTTTGCGCTCGTTCAACGCCTGCCGGGCCTCGTCGCGCTCGTCGTGGGCGCTGAGCAAGCGCTGGGTCTGGGTTTGCAGCATGTCGAGCACCGAGCGGCCGAGATGATGACCCAGGCCATCCTGCCCAGCACTGTCCAGATCAACCGCCTGAACGCTGAACAACAGCGCCCATCCCGCTCGGCCCACTGCGCACCGCCTGCGTTCGGCCTGCACCCAAGTCGTGATGTGTGTCGTCTGGTCTATTGCGCACGAAAAGCAGCACATCAAGAGCGGGTGCTCATGCGGCCCTTGCTTCTGCCGAAGGCGTACGAGTCCGGCTTGTCCCGCGATCGGCGACGAAGTCGTCGTAAAACCTGCAAGCGCGGTTCATCTGACTTACCACAGCAATCGGTTTCACGACTACGGCTCACCCCAAAAGCTGACTCACCACCGCCCGCAACTTCCCCGGTTTCACCGGCTTGTTCAACAACGGCGCATCAAGGGCCTGCAACGACCGGCGGCACAGGTCCGTGCGATCAGCAGTGATCATCACGCACGGAATCTGAACCCCGAAATGCTCTCGCAAATGCGCAACCACATCGCACCCCAGCACGCCGTGGTCGAGATGAAAATCAAAGAGGATCAGCTCCGGCGCTCGCCCCTTAAGCACCGCATGGCACGCCGCTTCGTCGGTGGCCGTCAGCACTTCACACCCCCACTGCCCCAGCAACGCCGCCATGCTGTCGAGGATGCTGGTCTCGTTGTCGAGCACCAACAACCGACGGCCGGGCAGCGGGTTGCCGACGCTCGGGAATTGCTGGACCACGACGTTCACCGGCATGGGTCTTTCGGCGGATAACGGCACGTCGATGGCGAAGACCGAACCTCGCCCCGGTTGTGAGCGCACCTGAATACGTCCGCCAAGGATGCGCCCGATACGTTCGACGATTGCCAGGCCCAAGCCCACGCCTTTGCGATCCGCCGCGCGGCCAACATCGAGCTGGTTGAATTCCAGGAAGATCGACTCCAGTCGGTCCTCGGCGATGCCGCGTCCGGTGTCCCACACTTCGATCCGCAGCCTGTCCCCTCGTTTGCGTGCCCCCAACAGGATGCTGCCTCGCTCGGTGTAGCGGCAGGCGTTGCTGAGGAAGTTGCGCAGGATACGCGTGAGCAGGCGCAGGTCGGTGCGCACGGCACACTCGCCGATGCGCGCGCGCAGGGTCAGTCCGGCAGCGGCGGCCACAGGCTGGAACTCCGAGACCAGCGGCGCCAGCACTTCGTCCAGGCGATACAGATCGATGTCGGGCACAATCGCGGCGCGATCGAATTTGGCGATGTCCAGCAGGTCGGTGAGCAGGTCCTCTGCCCCTTCCAGCGCCTGATGGGTGCGCTCGACCATGATCTGCTCGGCGTCTGGCAGGCTGCGTTCGCGCAGGGTGGAGATCAGCAAGCGCGCCGCGTTCAGCGGTTGCAACAGGTCGTGGCTGGCGGCGGCGAGGTATTTGTCCTTGCTGTGGTTCGCGGCTTCGGCGGCGTCGCGGGCGTCGCGCAGGTTGAGATTGGCCTCAAGCAGTTCATCGGTGCGGGCAGCCACGCGCAGCTCGAGCTGATCGTTGAGTTCCTGCAAGCGCTGTTGCGCCAGTTTTCGCTCGGTGATGTCGGCGACGAAGCCTTCGAACACGCCGTCTTCATCAGGTTTGAGCAACAGGTTCATCAGCACGTCGACGTAACTGCCGTCCTTGCGCCTCAGACGCGTCTCATAGCCCTGCACGCTGTGCTCGCGTTTGAGCTTCAGCGCCAATGCGCTCACTTCAGTCTGGCCGCCGATGAACAACGTGCTGGCCAGATCGTCGAGGGCCAGCAGCACTTCCTGGGCGTCGCCGTAGCCCAGCATGCGAGCCAACGCCGGGTTGGCGGCGCGCAGGCCCTCATGCAGCCGGGCCTGAAAGATGCCATGGACAGCGTGCTCGAACAGCCATTTATAACGGTTGCGCTCGTTCTCAAGCTCGGCCAGGCGCAGGGTCAGTTCCGGGTAATGGCTCTTGCGCGTGGAGTGGTTGCCCAGCCCGAGCAGCGCCGTCAGCGCGCCTTGGCGAGGGTCAGAGGGCTTCGCCATAGACCACTTCGACGTCGCGCTGACTGGAGGTTCGCGGGTTGGTGAGGATGCACGGATCGCCCATCGCGTGCTGCGAAAGAAAGGGAATGTCGCTGCTGCTCACCCCATGCAGGCCGAGGGTTTCGTGGAAGCCGATCTGGTGTTTGAGTGCGATCAGATGTTCGACCAGGCGCTTGCTGATTGCCGCGTGGTTCAGGCCACGGCAATCGATGCCCAGGGTTTGGGCAATGACCTTGAAGCGATCGGGGGCCGAGCTGTAATTGAACGCCACCACGTGCTCGACCAGCACCGCGTTGCACAGCCCATGGGGCAGGTCGAGAAAGCCGCCCAGGCTGTGGGACATGGCGTGTACGGCGCCGAGAATCGCATTGGAAAACGCCAGCCCCGCCTGCATGCTGCCGAGCATGATTTTCTCGCGCAGGGCGATGTCGCCGGGGTTGGCGATCATCGGCACCAGGTGGGTGTTGATCAGGCGCAGGGCTTCCAGCGCATGGGGGTCGGTCAGCGGACCGTGGCCGGTGGAGACAAAGGCCTCGATGGCGTGGACCAGCGCGTCGATGCCGGTACAAGCCGAGAGGAAGGGGTCCATGCTCAGGGTCGTTTCCGGATCGATCAGCGAGACATCGGGCACCACTGCCTTGCTGACGATGGAAAACTTCATGCGCTCTTGCTGATCGGAAATGATCACGAACTGCGAGACATCCGCCGAGGTACCCGCAGTGGTGGGGATCAGGATCAGTGGCGGACTGGGCACACGAATGGTGTCGACGCCTTCGAATTCGAGGATGTTGCGGCCGTGGGCCACTGAAATGCCGATGGCCTTGCCGCAATCCATCGGGCTCCCACCGCCGACGGCGACGATCACATCGCAATGGTGCTCGCGGTACAGCTCGGCGCCGAGCATGACTTCCTCCACCCGCGGGTTGGGTGAAACGCCGCTGTAGATGAAGTAGTCCAGGCCCTGCTGTTGCAGGCTGGCCTCGACATCGGCGACCCAACCGGCGGCGATCACGCCAGGGTCGCTGACCACCATGACCTTGCGCGCGCCAAAGGTGCGGGCGTAGTTGCCAACGCTGTGGCGGCTGCCTGCACCAAAGATGATTTCGGGGGAAACGAACTTACGCAGCAGGTGCAGGTTCTGGCTCATATCAGGCGCTTGTTGTTTTTATTCGAGAATGAGCGCCAGCCTAGAGCATCCGCGGGGTAATGCAATACGACCAATGACCCCCATCCCGGAGGCCTTGTATAGGGTCAAACCCTGCCCTGTTTTGCCTGTGCGCTCGCATCAACTTTCAGAGACCTCGCAGTAATTTCCTGTCAGTTAAAAAAGTTTCCAGAAATGTCTGGACGCGTCATTTTCTTTCGCCTATAAAACAGCCTTCGAGAATATTTAATTCCTGATAGGAATTTTTATTCGTCCATGAAGCGTTGTTTTACCGCTGAAATTTTTGCCTTCACACCCGTTGATCCGAGCTGCCGCCACTTCCCAGAGGACATGCCATGCAACACGAAAAGAACCATTTCATTCTCAAGATCAGCTGCCCGGCGACCTCCGGCATCGTCGCGGCGGTCACCTCGTATCTGGCGGGCAATGCTTGCTACATCGGTGAAATGGCGCAGTTCGACGACGAATTCAGCGGCAAATTCTTCATGCGTGCGGTGTTCCGCTTCAACGACGGGCACACAGGCGACATCGCGCAACTCAAGGCCGGGTTCGATGACGTCGCTAAGGCGTTCGACATGCAATGGGAACTGCACGACACCCGGGAACCCATGCGAGTGCTGTTGATGGTCAGCAAGTTCGACCACTGCCTGACCGACCTCTTGTACCGCTATCACAAGGGCGAGATGGACATGACCATCACTGCCATCGTTTCCAACCATCTTGACCTGCGGCCCATGGCCGAGCGCGAAGGCATTCGTTTCATCTACCTGCCGGTAACCAAAGAGACCAAGGCCCAGCAGGAAGCGGCGCTGATGAAAGTGGTCGACGAAACCGGCACTGACCTCGTGGTCCTCGCCCGCTACATGCAGATCCTCTCCGATGACCTGTGCAGGCAGCTCTCGGGCCGGGCGATCAACATTCACCACTCCTTCCTCCCCGGTTTCAAAGGCGCCAAGCCCTATCACCAGGCCTACGAGCGCGGCGTGAAGCTGATCGGTGCCACCGCTCATTACGTCACCAGCGACCTGGACGAAGGCCCGATCATCGAGCAGGAAGTACAGCGCGTCGATCACGTCTACCTGCCGGACGATCTGGTCGCCACCGGCCGTGACACCGAAACCGTGGCCCTCTCCAAAGCCGTGAAATACCACCTGGAGCACCGGGTTTTCCTCAACAACGACAGAACGGTGATCTTCCGGTGAATACCTCCAGGTTGATCGATGGCAAGGCCGCTGCCGATCGCGTCCTCGCTCAGGTAAAAGCTGATGTGCAGGCTTTGAAACGGGACGGCATCGAACCCGTGCTGGCCGTGATTCTGGTGGGTGAAGACCCGGCCAGTCAGGTCTACGTGCGCAACAAGATCCTGCGTGCCGAAGAGGCTGGCATTCGCTCGCTGGAACACCGGCTGAGCAAAGACACCACGCAAGCGCAGCTGCTTGACCTGATCGTCGAACTGAACAGCGATGCCAGCGTCAACGGCATCCTTCTGCAACTGCCGCTGCCCGCCCACATTGAAGAAGCCCGCGCCTTGCAGGCCATCGCGCCAAGCAAAGATGTCGACGGGTTTCACAGCGAAAACGTCGGCGGGCTGAGCCAGGGCCGCAACGTGCTGACGCCTTGCACCCCCAGCGGCTGCATGCAGTTGCTCGAAGACACCTGCGGTGATCTCTCCGGCAAGCACGCCGTGGTCATCGGCCGCTCGAACATCGTCGGCAAACCCATGGCCGCCCTGTTGCTCAAGGCCCACTGTTCGGTGACCGTGGTGCATTCGCGAAGCAGCAATGCCAAGGCCCTGTGCTGCCAGGCCGACATCGTCGTGGCTGCCGTCGGCCGCCCTAGAATCATCGACGCCAGCTGGCTCAAACCCGGCGCGGTGGTGATCGACGTTGGCATCAATCGCATTGAAGAGGACGGCCGCAGCCGTCTGGTGGGCGACGTCGATTTCGACAGCGCCCTGCCCAAGGTGTCGGCCATCACCCCGGTACCCGGCGGCGTCGGCCCGATGACCATCGCTTTTCTGATGAAAAATACCGTGACCGCCGCGCTGCAACAGGCGCAGCAGTCTTCCACGCACAGCAGCCCCTCGGAGGCCCCATGCCTTTCAATCTCCTGAAATACGGGCTCAGCTCGCAATACCCGGTCGAGGTGGACCTGCCTGCGCCCAGGGAACTCAAACCATCCTACGACGTGGTGATCATCGGCGGCGGCGGTCACGGTCTGGCCACGGCCTACTACCTGTCCAAATACCACGGCATCACCCATATCGCGGTGCTGGAAAAGGGTTATCTGGGTGGCGGCAATACGGCGCGCAACACCGCTGTGATCCGCTCCAACTACCTGACCAGCGAGGGCGTGCGCTTCTATGCCGAGTCGGTGCGGATGTTCGAGGGCCTGTCCAATGAGTTCGACTTCAACATCATGTACTCCCATCGCGGCCAACTGACGTTGGCCCATACCGACGCCACCGTGCGTTCGTTCCGCCAGCGCGCCGAGGTCAACAAGCACTTCGGCGGACGCACCGAGATGATTGATCGCCAGCAGATTCGCGAACTGGTGCCGACCCTCAACCTCGACCCCGGTCACCTGCCGGTGATCGCCGGACTCTGGCACATCGACGGCGCCACTGCGCGCCATGACGCCGTGGCCTGGGGCTACGCCAAACAGGCGGCCAAGCGCGGCGTGGAGATTCATCAGCTCACCGAAGTGCAGGAGCTGGTCATCGAGAACGGCACCATCACGGCCGTGAAGACCAATCGCGGCACGATCAAATGCGGTTGCGCAGTGCAAGCTGTGGCGGGCATGAGTTCGCAACTGATGAAGAAGGCCGGGATTCGCTCGCCGATCCAGACCTTCCCGCTGCAGGCGATGGTCACCCAGCCGTTCAAACCGTTCCTCGACCCGCTGGTGAGCTCGTCTGCGCTGCACTGCTACGTGCAGCAGACCAGCCGTGGCGAAGTGGTGTTTGGCGGCGGTTCCGATCCGTATCCGCTGTTCAACACCCGCTCGACGCTGGATCTGAAGGAAAGCCTGTTGGCCCACGCCATCGAAATGTTCCCGTTTCTGGCCAACGCCAAGCTGATGCGCCAGTGGGCCGGGATCACCGACATGACCCCCGACTACAGCCCTATCATGGGCCTGTCGCCGGTGAAGAATTATTACCTGGACGCCGGCTGGGGCACCTGGGGCTTCAAGGCCACGCCCATCTGCGGCAAGACCATGGCCGAGCTTGTGGCCAGTGGCGGCAAGGTGCCGGAGCTGATCAAGCCGTTTGGCCTTGAGCGGTTCTCGACCTTCCAGCAAGTCAACGAAATGGGCGCGACCGCGGCCAGCCACTGAGGAGCAAAACATGAAAGTGATGAATTGCCCGCTCAACGGGCCGCGCAACATCAGCGAGTTCACCTACGGCGGCGAGTTCAAGCAGATGCCGGACCCGCAGACCTGCAGCGATCTTGAATGGGCCGACTACGTGTTCAACAGCGAAGACACCCTGGGCGTGGTCCGCGAGTGGTGGATGCACAACCCGTCCAGCTATTGGTTCCTCGCCGAACGCCACACCGGCAGTGACGAAATCCTGCGCACCTTCGACCCGAAGGAAGTGTTCACCGCCCGAATCGACTTCACGACTGCTGCCAAGGAGACCGCCCGATGAGCCGTCTACCCGCTCCCATGGGTTTGCTGATCGACCGTAATCGGCCGCTCGATTTCAGTTTCGACGGCAAGCCGTACCAGGGCTTTGCCGGTGACAGCATCGCCAGCGCCCTGCTCGCCAATGGCCGGTTTCTGCTGTCCCGCTCGTTCAAATACCACCGCCCGCGCGGCCCGCTGACCATGGCCGGCCAGGACGCAAACACCCTGGTGCAACTGCCCAGCGAACCCAACGTGCTGGCCGACAGTCACCTGCTGGAAAACGGCGTGCAAGTGACCGGGCAGAACTTCAACGGCTCGCTGGACAACGACAAGGACGCGTATCTGGGCAAGTTCTCCAAGTTCATGCCAGTGGGCTTCTATTACCGCTCGTTCTACAAGCCCAAGGGCGCGTGGAAACTGTGGGAGCCGATCATCCGCAAGAAGGCGGGCCTGGGCGTACTGGACCTGAAGTTTCAGCCCGAGTATTACGACAAGGCCTATCTGTTTGCTGACCTGGCCGTCATCGGCGCAGGCCCGGCCGGTTTGCAGGCCGCACTGACCGCAGCCAACGCCGGCGCCAAGGTGCTGTTGGTCGAGCAGCAGCCGGTGCTGGGTGGTTCGCTGACCTACGCGCGCTTCGACATCGAAGGCCAGTGCGCTGAGACCCTGCGCCGCGAACTGGTGAGTGCCGTTGAAGGCCACGCCAATATTCAGGTTCTGAAAAAGGCCACCTGCAACGCCTGGTTCACCGACAACTACCTGCCGGTGATTCAGGGCAAACGCATGTACAAGGTCCGCGCGAGCCAATGCCTGATCGCCAGCGGCTCGTTCGATCAGCCGGTGATTTTCCGCAACAACGACCTGCCCGGCGTCATGCTCACCAGCGCCGCCCAGCGCCTGATGAAGCTGTACGCGGTCAAGCCGGGCAAACGCGCCGTGGTGCTGACCGGCAACGACGACGGCTACCTCGCCGCGCTCGACCTGTACGAGCAAGGCGTTGAAGTCGCAGCACTGGTGGACATGCGCGCCAACCCGGCTGATCGCGCGTTGTTGCTGGCACTGGAAAAACGCGGCATCCCCTGCCACCTCGGCAGCACGGTGTATGAAGCCCTGCACGAAAAGGGCATGCGCCACGTCAACGGCGCCGACATTCGCAAGATCACAGGCCAGGGCCAGGTGGCCAGCAACGGGCTGACGCTTGCGTGTGACCTGCTGTGCATGTCCGGGGGTTACATGCCGGTGTATCAGTTGCTGTGTCAGGCCGGCGGCAAGCTGGCCTATGACGATCAACTCGCGGAATTCACCCTCAGCGGCCTGCCGAAAAACCTCGGCGTGACAGGCTCGGCAAACGGTTTTCACGCGCTGGATAACGTGCTGGCCGATGCGACCCATCAGGCTGCCGAGATCGTCGTCGCGCTGAACCTGCAGCTGAGCGCCAAGCCATTGCCGATGCGTACCGAAGCTCAGGTCAATTTCCCGTGGCCGATCTTCCCGCACCCCAAGGGCAAGGATTTCGTCGACTTCGATGAAGACCTGCAGGTGCGCGACATCGTCAACGCGACCAAGATCGGCTACCGCGACGTGCAGCTGGTCAAACGCTATTCCACGGTCGGCATGGGCCCTTCCCAAGGGCGGCACTCGGCATTGCCGACTGCCCGACTGGTGGCGGCGTCAACCCAGCGCAGCATCAGCGAAACCGGCGTGACCACCGCGCGCCCGCCCTTCGAAGCGGAAAAACTCGCCCACGTCGCAGGCCGCGCATTCGACCCGTACCGGCAGACGCCGATGCACCGTCGCCATCTGGATGCCGGGGCGAAAATGATGCCTGCCGGTAGCTGGCAGCGCCCCGCTTATTACGGCAAGGCCAGCGAGCGGGAAAAATGCATGCAGGCCGAAGCCCTGCATGTGCGCAACAAGGTCGGCATCATCGACGTCTCGACCTTGGGCGGCCTCGACGTGCGCGGCCCGGATGCGGCCGAGCTGCTCAATCGCCTGTACACCTTTGCCTTCCTCAAGCAGCCCATCGGCCGCTCGCGCTATGCGCTGATGACCAACGAACACGGCGTGGTGATCGACGATGGCGTCTGCGCGCGCTTCGCCGAAAACCATTTCTACGTCACCGCCACCACCAGCGGCGTCGATCGCATCTATCAGCAGATGCTCAAGTGGAACGCGCAGTGGCGGTTGAACGTCGACATCGCCAACGTCACCGCAGCGATCTCGGCGGTGAACGTGGCCGGGCCGGATTCACGCAAGGTGCTGGAAAAGGTCTGCAGCGATCTCGACCTGTCGGCGGAAGGTTTTCCGTATCTGGGCGTGCGTGAGGGCACTGTGGCGGGGATCAAGACGCGGTTGCTGCGGGTCGGTTTCGTCGGCGAATTGGGCTATGAGATTCACGTCCCTGCCCGGCATGCCCTGAAGCTGTGGGATGCGCTGATGGAGGCTGGCAAGGCCTTCGACATTCGCCCGTTCGGCGTCGAAACCCAGCGCCTGCTGCGTCTGGAGAAAGGCCACGTGATCATCAGCCAGGACACCGACGGCATGACCCACCCCGCCGAGATCGACATGGGTTGGGCGGTCAGTCGCAGCAAGCCGTTCTTCGTCGGGCGCCGCTCGGTGGACATCCTCGAAGCCCAGCCGCAGAAACGCAAACTGGTGGGTTTCACCCTGCCCAAGGCCAGCCCGCAACCCCTGGAGGGCCATCTGGTGCTCAAGGGGGCCGACATCAGCGGCAACGTGACCTCCTGCGAGTACTCGCAATCGCTCGACAGGATCATCGGCCTGGCCTACGCCGCGTCCGATCAAAGCACGCCGGGGCAGCAGATTCCGATCCGCGTCGAGGACGGCGTCATCGTCCAGGCCACGGTGGTGAAACTGCCGTTCTTCGACCCTGAAAACCAGCGCCAGGAGCTCTGACATGTCCAGCCTCAACACCGAACGTCCCATCGCCCCGGCGCAGGTCAATGTGAACCCGGTTGCCCGATGCGCGCTGGTCGACCTGACCGATCTGCCACGGGTTGGCTTTCGCGGGATGCAGAGCGCGGAGTATCTGCAAGTCCGAGGCTTCTGCCTGCCCGAGGCGCCGAACCGCGCCGTGACGCAAGGCGATGGCAGCCACGTTGCACGCCTGTCGCAGACCGAATACTTGATCCTCGGCAGCGCCAACGATCAAGGCGAGCGCATCGCCGATGAAGAAGCGCGCTGGGAGCTGGACCACACCGCCAACTACCAGCTGCCTCGACAAGACAGTCATGCGTGGCTGCAACTGAGCGGCGTGTGCATCGCCGAGGTCATGGCCAAGCTGTGCGGCGTCGACCTGCGCGCCCAGGCCTTCGCGCCAGGCGCGGTGGCGCAGACTTCGGCGGCGCGGATCAACGTGATCGTGGTGAATGTGGGCGGCGATTCACAGCCTGCGTTCCAGATTCTGTTCGACCGCGCATCGCTGGAGTATTTCAAGGGTGCGGTGCTGGATGCGATGGCGGAATTTGTTTAAGAGCGGTCAAGCCGACCGTTTGATCTTGATCTTGATCTTGCTTTTCAGCTCTTCAGCTCTTCAGCTCTTGATCTTGATCTTGGGACGCGCCCTCACAGACACCGCAAAACGCGACTTGGGTGCAGGCCGAGTGCAGGCGCCGCGCAGTGGATCGAGCCGCAGGATGCGGCGAGAGCGCCGGGACAGGGACGTCCGTTTCGGCGCGTGCCCACGGAGCGGGGCCGAAACGAGGGAACCCGACGAAGGAGGGCCAAGCCAGGAGCAGGGCCTTTGAACTGACCCCCAAAAGTTGGACAAAAAGCGCTAGAGGCTCATGGCCTGGGTTCGAAACTGCACCGGACTCAGGCC